>CALLQH010000036.1 GCA_938014945.1 uncultured bacterium
CCGTGCGGCCGAGCACCTGGCGGCGAGCGCGCGGCGCCAGAACATCCCCTTCATCATGAGCAGCTACGCCACCGTCGCCATGGAGCGCATCGCCGAGATCGCGCCCGAGCACGCCTGGTTCCAGCTCTATGCCTTCAACCGGCCGGAGATGGACCGCGCCATCGTGGCGCGGGCCGAACAGGCGGGATTCGAGGTGCTGGTGGTGACGGTCGATCTGCCGACGGCGACGCGGCGGCCCCACGATGCCCGCAACGGCCTTGCCGTGCCGCCGGGCATGGACCTGGAGAACCTGGCGCAGATGGCCATGCGGCCGAGCTGGGCCATGGCCATGCTGCGCGCCGGGGTGCCACGCTTCCACACCCTGCTGCCCCATGTGCCCAAGGGCATGTCCATGGCGGACCTCGGCAACCATCTCGCCGGCCTGCACGAGGGCCACATGACCCTGGAGCACCTGAAGGCCCTGCGCGATGCCTGGCCGCGCAAGCTGGTGGTGAAGGGGCTCTATCACGCTGCCGACGTCGCTGATTGCCGGAGCCTCGGCGCGGATGCCGTGGTGATGTCGAATCATGGCGGGCGGCATGTGGAAGGCGCGCCCTCCTCCATCGAGATGCTGGCGGCGGCGCGCGCCGAGGTCGGCGAAATGGCGCTGATTGCCGACGGCGGCATCCGCAGCGGTCTCGATGTCGCGCGTTTCGCCGCGCGCGGCGCGGATTTCGTGCTCTGCGGGCGCGCCTTCATGTTCGGCGTGGCGGCCATGGGTGCGCGCGGCGGCGACCGGGTGGCCGAGATCCTCAAGAGCGAGCTGCACCAGGCCATGGCCCATGCCGGCGCGCCCACCCTTGCCGATCTGGCGGGCGCTCTCCACAACGGCGGTGATTGACCCGCCGCCGCCCTGCCCTAAGGTTCCGACCGGCAAGGGAGAGACGGCATGGACGCAGACAAACAGCAATTGCTCGACTGGATCGAGGAGGACCGCGAAAAGCTTCTGGGCTTCTTCAGCACCTTCGTCGCCACGCCCACGCCCAATCCGCCCGGCGACACGCGCAAGGCCTTCGAGCACATCCGCGGCTTCATGGGCGAACATGGCCTCGACCACCGCATCATCGATCCCGAACCGATGTTCCCCAACCTGGTCGCCAGCATGCAGGGCGACGGCGACGGCCGGCACCTGGTGCTGAACGGCCATGTCGATGTCTTCCCGGCCTCCGACGAGGGCTGGAGTCACGGCGGTCCCTGGTCGGGCGCCATCGCGGACGGCTCGGTCTGGGGCCGGGGCAGCGCCGACATGAAGTGCGGCACCTCGACCTCGATCTTCACTTACATGTACCTCAATCGCATCAAGGAGAAGCTGCGCGGCAGGCTGACGCTGACCTGCGTCTCCGACGAGGAGACCTTCGGCCCCTGGGGCGCGCGTTACCTGATGGAGCATCACCCGGAGGTCCACGGCGACTGCTGCCTCAACGGCGAGCCTTCAAGCCCCTTCTCCATCCGCTTCGGCGAGAAGGGTCCGCTGTGGGTGACCTTCCATGTCACCACCAAGGGTGCGCACGGCGCCTATACCCACGCCGGCGAGAGCGCCAGCCTGACGGCCATGGCCTTCTGCACGGAATTGCGCGCGGCGATCGACGCCATCGAGGTGCCCCCGCCCCACAACATCGGCCAGGCGCTGGCCGAGGCCAGGGAGACGCTGGACCGCGCCATGGGCGAAGGCGCCCACACCATCATCCAGAAGGTGACCTGCAACGTCGGCGTCTTCGAATCGGGCATCAAGGTCAACGTGGTGCCGGGTAACGCCCGCATCGAGTGCGACATGCGCCTGCCGGTGGGCTGTGAGAAGGAGACCGTGACCAGGGTCATCGAGGGGGTGATGGCGCGTTATCCGCAGGTGACCATGGAGGAGAACAACTACATGGCGCCGTCCTGGTGCGATCCCTACGGCGACATGGTGGGCATCCTGCAGGACAACGTGGAGGCCCTGGCCGGCTTCCGCCCGACGCCGGTGGTGAGCCTGGGCGGCACCGACGCGCGCCTGTGGCGCTACCGCGGGATCGGCGCCTATGTCTATGGTCCCCGTCCCGACGGCATGGGCCAGCGCGACGAGCACGTGCCCGTCGACGACTTCCTGCACGTGGTGAAGAGCCACGTGCTTTCCGCCTACGATTATCTCAAGCCCTGACCCTGAACGGACCCGACATGACACGCTTTTCCGCCGACCTGATCCTCAAGAACGGCCGCATCGCCACGCTCGACGACAAGGAAACCGTCGCCGAGGCCGTGGCCTGCTGGAACGGGCGCATCGTCGCCCTGGGCAGCAACGGCGATGCCGAAGCCTTCGCCGGACCGGGCACGCGCACCGTGGACCTGAAGGGCGCCACCGTGATCCCCGGCCTGATCGACAGCCACTGTCACCCCGACGCCCACGCCATCACCAGCACCCTGTGGGAGGATGTGAAGCCCGAGGCCGTGAAGTCGGTCGACGAACTGCTGGCGCTGGTGCGCCAGGCCGCCTCGGCCCGCAAGCCCGGCGATCCCGTGCTGGCCTGGGGCTGGAACGACAAGAAGTGCGGCGGTTATCCCCTGATCGACCAGCTCGACGAAGTTGCCGGCGATGTGCCCGTCTATATCGGGCGGACGGACGGCCACATCGCCGTCGTCAACACCGCCATGCTGCGCGCCATGGACATCCCCGACGATGCCCAGGACCCGCCCCACGGCGCCTACGACCGCCATCCCGACACGGGCAGGATGACCGGCCTTCTGCGCGAGGCGACCGCCAAGAACGTGGTGCGCCGCATCAACGACGGCCTGACCGTGGAGCAGTACGCGGAGGGCCTGAAGAAGGTCTTCGGCATGTACCACGCCCATGGCGTGACCTCACTCCACAACTCGCTGACGCGCCGTCGCGCCGTGCAGGCCTATCAGGTGCTGCGCGCGCGGGGCGAGCTCTCGATGCGCATGGGGCTGCTCATCAACGGCGACGACAGGGAGATGGAAGACACCTGGATCGCCGCGGGCATCAAGACCGGCTGGGGCGACGAGTGGATCCGCTGCGTGGGCATCGAGTGGTGCCCGGATTGCTCCACCAGCGGCCGCACGGCGGCCTATTACGAGCCCTATGTCGGCGAGGCCGTGCCGGGCGAGCCGGTGCCCAACACCGGCATGCTGCTCTACGACGCCGAGGACCTCAACGCGCGCGCCATCCGCGCCCACAAGGCGGGCCTGCGCATCTGCATCGAGGGCGTGGGCGATCGCGGCATCGACTTTGCGCTGGATGCCATCGAGGCGGCACTGAAGGCTCACCCGGTGGAGGACCACCGCAGCCGTGTCGAGCACTGCTGCTATGTCACCCCCGAACTGATCCAACGGCTGAAGAAGCTCGGCGTCACCGACAGTTCGGCGACCGGGTTCATGGTCGAACTGGGCGATGCCTACATCGCCAATCGCCGCGAGGCGGCGATGGCCCACATGTGGCCGCACCGCAGCCTGATCGATGCCGGCGTGCCCGCACCCGGCCACTCGGACGCCAACGTCTGCTCGGTCAACCCCTGGCCGGTGTTTGATGCACTGGTCAACCGCCGCACCGACAGCGACCGCAGCCTGGACCGGAGCCAGGCGATCACCGTGACCGAGGCCCTGCGCACCTACACGACGCTGGGCGCCTGGACCGGCTTCGAGGAGGACATCAAGGGCGACCTCGCCGTCGGCAAGGTGGCCGACTTCGCGATTCTCGACAGCGACCCCTGGGCCATCGCCCCGGAAGCCCTGCGCGAGATGACCGTACGCGAAACGATCGTGGGCGGACGCAGCGTCTACGAACGCTAAAGCGGGCGCACGCGAGGAGCGGTCTAGATCCCGGCTGAAACGGTGATGAGCAGGGTGCCGGTCGCGGCCTGGCCGGCGGGCGCCTGGGCGGCATCGTCCAGGCTCACCTGCATCATCGGCGGCATGTCGGCGAGGCTGGCGAAATCGAGCGCGATGTTGCCGTC
This sequence comes from uncultured bacterium, assembly GCA_938014945.1. Classification (GTDB taxonomy): domain Bacteria; phylum Pseudomonadota; class Alphaproteobacteria; order SP197; family SP197; genus CALGGB01. Next base: position 3,987 of record CALLQH010000036.1, read on the forward strand.
GCCCAGGCCGAAGTGCTCGTCGGTTGCCGGATCGTAGAATTCGACATGATAGGGATACATCTGGCCGTCCGTGCCGCGCAGCATGAGTGCGCCATCGGGGCCGGAGCCCTGGGCCTCGACATGCACCGCCCCGTTGAACGGTTTCAACGCCACCATCGGAGTCGAACCGCCCATCGTCATGGCGCCGCCGACATCCAGATACTCGGCAGCGTCATTTATGCCCTGGATCTCGACACGCTTGGGGATGGTGAGGGAAACCGTCACCGATTCCGAGGAGGTCGTGCCGAAGTCGCCGGCCTGGGCAACCGTGGCCACGCCGATCACGGCAGCGCCGATCATCGCCGCGACCGCGAGGTTGCGCAGATTCTTCTGCTCGGTGAGCGAAGCCGCAAGATCCTTGAGGTCAAGAATCCCGTCCTGCACCAAGATGGCGCCCAGACGGCCGCCGGTAGCGGTCTGATGGGCCAGCGCGGCATCGAGCTGGGCCCGTGTGATGAAACCCTTTTCACAAAGCAGGTCGCCCAGCCGGGGCACCGTTGCCAGCGCTTCCTTGACCCGCTCGCGCAGGGAACGCTGGTCGCGCAGGGCGCGTTCAAGATCCTCGGCCTTCAGCTTGCCCTTGCGCAGCAGGATGGTGCCCAGCGCCTCCCAGGAGGAGGCCTGTTCATCGAGCGCTTCCCCGAGATCCTGTTCGCCGATCAGCCCGCGCCGTCGCAAAATGGTTCCAAGCTTTGGAATCGCCTGAAGCTGCTCCATCACCGTGGAGCGCAGCATGCGCTGCTCTTCGAGGGCCGAACGCAGCTCGGTCTTGCCGATACGCCCGCCCTTCAGCAGCGAGGCACCCAGGGGACTGAGGTCGTCCTCGCTTCGATCCTGCAGCAGACGGTCGATTTCCGACTGCGCAACGAGCCCGCGACGCTGCAGGATTTCGCCCAGCCGGTGCGCGTCGAAGTCATGCGATGGGTTTTGCATGCCACTAACATCCATGTGCGAGGCTTCGCACAATGCGAAACACGTCATTCAGAACGCTGCTATGCAAGACTCGTTCCAGACCGCGGCAAGCCGGGCCGCGCCATATCCTCCATCCGGTCACATCTGCCGGAAACGC
>CALLQH010000037.1 GCA_938014945.1 uncultured bacterium
GACGACCTTGTCGCCTGTGCCCAGCGCGGCGCGGAAGCGCAAATCGCCCGCATGCTCATGTACGAAGAGGAGACCCTGGCACTGGTCCGGCGCCGCACCCTCACCGAGGAAGAGGCGGCGGCCATCGATGACCGGATCGACGCCTGGCTTGCTGCCAACGTGAACTGGTGGACGCCGCCTGAATGACGCTGCCCCTGCGGCTCAGCGCCGCTGCGATCCCGGCATGACGCGCGCGACCGGCGGCGGCGGGGCGTGGGCGACCAGTTCCTGGAACGCGTTGTCCTGGTTGCGGCGGCGGCGGTCCAGCGCTGCGGGATAATCGAAGAAGACGGTGGCCAGGATCACCCCGAAGGGCAGCAGCATCAGGGTCAGGGCCAGGGGAAACAGGGCGTCGTCGTCTGCGCCGAAGCCGAGCTCGAGCACTTCCATGGCGAGGGCCAGGAATACCATCAGCCACACCAGCAGACGCCCCAGGGTGAAGGACGGCGGCAGGGCGCTACGGGAGAGACGCCAGAGGGCGAGGGTCAGCAGGTCGAACAGGAGCCAGACCGTGGCGAGGGCAAGGGAAGCCAGCGCGACCACGAACAGGCCGGGGTCGCGGTGCAGTTCCGCCACCGGCAGCAGCAAAAGGGTCGCAGCCGCGACGAGAACGACGCCTCCGGTCCAGCACCGCAGCCGCGGAAGCGGTGCGGGCGCCACCAGGCGCATGGCCCAGTAACCTGCCTCACCCAGAACGATCCAGGCGATCGCCGGCAACAGCATGTCCCGCCATGGGACAAGATCGCTGCCCTGCGGCATCAGCTGGGACGACAACATCAGCCCCAGGGCGACACACCAGCCCGAAAACCGTGTCGGCATGATCTCCTCCGGCACCATCCGGGAAACATCATGCAGGGACCGTTCCGCCGCGCGGTGACCGCCGACACCATCGGGGCGCTTTGGTCGTTCGGCAGCGGAGGTTCAGCGCCGGCGGACCACGGTCGGCGGTGTGGTGATGCGGCCGTGCAGGGCGCTGGCGCGCGTCTCCGCGGGCGCCGCCGGGCGCGCGGCCGCGTTGCGCAGGGTGCCGACGAGGCGGCCGCGGGCCTGCGCGAGGTCCTGGCGGCTCGCCCCTCCCTCTCCCCGGCTGCGCGACAGCAGGGCGCGCGGCAGTTCGACCAGCAGGGTCAGCGCGACGCCCGCGGCCAGCGCCAGGCCCAGGGCGCCAAGCCCCGCGTCGACCGGCGGTTTGTCGAGGGTGCCCTCGTGGTGCAGCCACAGGGTCCAGGCCAGCCCCGCCAGGCCCAGGGCGAAGGCGAGCGTGCCCGCCGAAAGGAAGGGCGTTTCGCTGCGCCGCCCGAGGCGGGCAAGCAGGGCGCGGGAAAGGTCGATCAGCAGCAGCCAGGCAAGGCCCATGCCGGCCAGGGGAAGCAGGAGCTGGAGCAGGGCATCGGCATCCCTGATGCTGCGCGGATCGTCGCCGGCCTGCAGGGCGATCAGGCTGCCCGCCGACAGGGTGGCAAGCGTCCAGCCGCTGAGACGGAAGACCCAGGCCGGCGCGGGACCCGGCGTCGCGGCGCGCAGGAGGGCGCCCAGCACCCGCCCGCCAAGCGACCAGAGCACCACCGCAAGCCCGAGGACAGCCATGTAATCGATGAGATTGTCGACAACGCTGCCGGTACGGGCCTGCGAAAAGCGCAGGTAAAGGGTCGCAACGAAGCTCAGCGCGAGCCAGAACCAGCTCCCCGCCATGCCATAGGTCGCCTTGCGCATCCCGCCTGCGGGCGCCGCCGCCATCACCGCCTCCCCGGCCCGTGCTTGCCCAGCCTAGCCGAAGCAGCGAGGCTGGGGCCATGGAAAGACACATCACCCGCGACCCGCTCACCGGCCTTCTGTTGCTGGCCGCGCTCGCCGCCCTTGTGGCCGGCCTGACCCTGCCCGCCCTGACGGTGGAGAAATTCTGGGTCTTCGAGAATTCCAAGTCCATCGGCGGCGCGGTGATCGCGCTGTTCGCCAAGGGCCACATCCTGCTTGGCCTGGTGGTGACGACCTTCTCGATCCTGTTCCCGCTGGCCAAGCTGGCGCTGACCCTGCGCATCTGGATGGCGCCCGACATCACCGCGCCCGGCGTGCAGCGGGCGATCCGCTGGACGGTGACGCTCGGCAAGTGGTCGATGCTGGATGTCTTCATGGCCGCGATCGTCGTCGCGACCCTGACGCTGGGCATGATCGCCAGTGTCACCACCGACATCGGCCTCTACATCTTCGGCGGCTCCATCGTGCTCGCCATGCTGGCGGCCCACCGCCTGGAAGGGCGGCTGGCGCAGGCGCTGGGCGGCGGCTGAAGCGATGGCGGCTTGACGGCGGCGATTCCGCGCCTAAATCAGCCTCAAACCACAGACATTCCAGACAGGAGATGGCCATGGCCGAAGCGGCAACGGCGGAGCGGCATGAATTCCAGGCGGAGGTCAGCCGTGTCCTCGATATCGTCGTCAACTCGCTCTACTCCAAGCGCGAGATCTTCCTGCGCGAGCTGATCTCCAACGCCTCGGACGCCTGCGACAAGCTGCGCTACGAGGCCCAGCTCGACAGCACGCTGATCGCCGACGACGCCGATCTGAAGATCACCATCACGCCCGACGAGAAGGCCAAGACGCTGACCGTCGCCGACAACGGCATCGGCATGAGCCGCCAGGAGCTGGTCGAGAACCTGGGCACCATCGCCGGTTCCGGCACGGCGAAGTTCGCGGCCAAACTCGCCGAGGCCGAGAAGGACAAATCGAAGAAGGAGAAGGCCGATGTCAGCCTGATCGGCCAGTTCGGCGTCGGCTTCTACGCCGCCTTCATGGTCGCCGAATCGGTCACCGTGACCAGCCGCCGCGCCGGCACCGACGAGGCATGGCGCTGGACCAGCGACGGCCACGGCAGCTTCGAGATCGAGCCGGTGGAGGCTGAGACGCCGCGCGGCACGACGATCGTGATGAAGCTGAAGAAGGACGCCAGGGAGTTCAGCGAGGAAGCCCGCATCCGCCACATCATCACGACCTATTCCGACCACATCGGCCTGCCGGTGTGGCTCAACGCAGACGGCAAGAGTGAGCAGATCAACGAGGCCGCGGCCCTGTGGACCCGGCCGAAGTCGGAGATTTCCGAAGAGCAGTACCAGGAGTTCTACCGCCACGTCGCCCACGGCTTCGACGAGCCGTGGATGACGCTCCACAACAAGGCCGAGGGTGTCGTCACCTACACCAACCTGCTCTTCATCCCCTCGCGTGCGCCCTTCGATCTCTTCGATCCGGCGCGCCGCCACGGCGTGAAGCTCTACGTGCGCAAGGTCTTCATCACCGACGACTGCGAGGGGCTGGTGCCGGGCTGGCTGCGTTTCCTGAAAGGCGTGGTCGACAGCGAGGACCTGCCGCTCAACGTCAGCCGCGAGCTGCTGCAGGCCAATCCCGTGGTGGCGCGCATCTCCAAGGCGCTGGTCAAGCGGGTGCTGGGCGAGCTGAAGAAGAAGGCCGAGAAGGACCCGGAGGCCTACACGGCATTCTGGAACGCCTTCGGCCAGGTGCTCAAGGAAGGCATCTACGAGGATCACGAGCGGCGCGACGAGCTGCTGAAGCTTGCCCGCTTCAAGTCGACCGCGGTCGATGGCGTCACCAGCCTCGACGACTATCTCGCGCGCATGAAGGAAGGCCAGAACGAGATCTTCCTCATCACCGGCGACAACGCCGCGACCATGAAGCAGAGCCCGCAGCTGGAAGCCTTCCGCGCTCGCGGCATCGAGGTGCTGCTGCTGGACGAGCCGGTCGACGAGTTCTGGACGATGTCGGCCGATGCCTACGAGGGCAAGAGCTTCGCCAGCGTCAGCCGCGGCGACATCGATCTTTCCGCCATCGGCGGCGAGGACGCCAAGGACGAGGAGCAGAAGGACGCGACACCCGAGGGCGAACTCTCCGCGCTGATCGCCATGGTGAAGCTGGCGCTGGAAAGCCAGGTGAAGGATGTGCGCGAGTCGAAGCGCCTGACGGATTCGGCCTGCTGCCTGGTGGTCGACGAGGGCGAGATGAACATGCGCCTGCAGAAGATGCTGAAGGCGACCGGCCAGCTCAACCAGGCCGGCCAGCAGATCCTGGAGATCAACGCCAGGCACCCGCTGATCAAGGCCCTGGCCGACAAGGCCAAGGGCGGTTCCAGCCGCGAGATCGAGGACATGGCCTTCCTGCTGCTCGACCAGGCGAAGATCCTGGAGGGCGAACCCCCCGCCGACATCGCCGCCTTCGCTCGCCGCATGAGCGCGGCCATGGCCAAGGCCGTGGGTTAGGCGGCGCGTGTCTTAACGTTCAGCGTCCTGGAACCCCTCCACGACGATCTTGCCGCGGGCCTTGCCGCTTTCGATGAGGGCGTGGGCCTTCTTCAGGGTGGCGGCGTCGATGGGGTGGAGGGTTTCGGTCAGCGTCGTGGCGATGCGGCCGGCGTCGACCAGTTCGGCGACGCGGTTGAGCAGGTGGCCCTGTTCGTCCATGTCGGGCGTCTCGAAGAGCGAGCGGGTGAACATCAGTTCCCAGTGCACCGATACGGACTTGCGCTTGAAGGGCAGGACGTCGAGCGATTCGGGATCGTCGATCAGACCGAAGCGGCCCTGGGGCGCGATCAGCTCGACGATCTCCGCAAGATGCTGCGCCGTCTGCGTCGTGGAAAAGACGAAGGCCGGCGCGCCGATGCCCAGGGCCGCCACCTCGCCCGCCAGCGGCCGGCCGTGATCGACCACATGATGGGCGCCGAGCTTGCGCGCCCAGGCCTGCGTCTCCGGCCGCGAGGCCGTGGCGATGACGGTGAGGTCGGTCAGCGCGCGCAGAAGCTGGATCGCGATCGAGCCGACGCCGCCCGCGCCGCCGACGATGAGCACGGCGTTGGCCGCACCCGGCACCGCGCGGGTGACGTCCAGCCGGTCGAAGAGCATTTCCCAGGCGGTGATGGCGGTGAGCGGCAGGGCCGCAGCCTCCGCATCGCTGAGGCTGGCCGGCTTGCGCCCCACGATGCGTTCGTCGACCAGATGGAACTGGCTGTTGGCGCCCTGGCGGATCAGCGACCCGGCGTAGAACACCGCATCGCCCGGCTTGAAGGCGCTGACCGCATCGCCGGTCTCGACGACGCGGCCGCAGACATCCCAGCCCAGCACCTTCCAGCCGCCCTCTTCGGCCGAGGCGCGGCGGCGCACCTTGGTGTCGACCGGATTGACCGAGACGGCGGCAACCTCGACCAGCAGGTCGCGCGGACCGGGCACCGGCCGGTCGAGCTCGATGTCGACCAGGGCGTCCTCGCGGTCGATGGCGCCCATGGTCTGGTAGCCGATCGCTTTCATGGCAGTGATCCTTCGGAGGCGGGGAATCGCGGGGCGGCAGTATCGAGGCAGACGCCCCCGTGGCCAAGGCCGGGTACTCGGCTCTTAACGGCGGCGCCTTGACGGTGTTAACTCCGGCCCATGACCACACTCGACATACGCCCGCTGGGTTCCTGCCTGGGGGCAGAGATCCGCGGCCTCGACCTGAAGACCCTGAGCGACGACGAGGAGGCCGCGCTGAAGGCGGCCTTTGCCGAGCACCGCGTCCTGGTGGTGCGCGACCAGAGCCTCGATCCCGGCGAGCAGGAGGCATTTTCGGCGCGCCTTGGGCCGCTCTACCGCATGCCCTACGTCAAGCCGATCGACGGCCACCCCGATGTCATCGCCGTGCTGAAGGAGGCCGACGAGGTCAATGTCTCGACCTTCGGCTCCTGGTGGCATGCCGACTTCAGCTATCTGGAGGAACCGCCGGTCTATTCGATCCTGCAGTCGGTGGAATTGCCGCCCAAGGGGGGCGACACCCTGTTTGCCGATTGCTGTGCCGCCTATGACGCGCTTTCGGACGGCATGAAGAAGCTGCTCGATCCGCTGAAGGTCATGCATTCGGGCCACATCTACGGCACGAAGCTGGCAAGCGACGGCACCAAGGGGCGCATGCGCAGCGTCCAGGTCTCCACCGGCCATGCCGAGGCCGATGTCGAGCGCGCCCATCCGCTGGTGCGCCTGCATCCGCCCACGGGACGGCGCGCCCTGTTCGCCAGCCCGACCTACACGACCCGGCTGGAGGGCATGACCGTGGCGGAAAGCAAACCCATCCTGGAATACCTCTACCAGCACATCGCCATGCCGCAGTTCACCCTGCGCCAGAGCTGGCGGCCGGGCGACCTGCTGATGTGGGACAACCGCGCCGTCGTCCACCTGGCGGTCAACGACTACGACGGCTACCGCCGCCTGCTCCATCGCACCACGGTCGCGGCCGAACGGCCGGTCCCGGCGGTGGCCTGAGATGGCCTGGCCCGACACGCGCCTGCAGACCCTGCTGGGCATCGAGCACCCGATCCTGCTTGCGCCCATGTCGGGCTCGACGACCCCGGCCCTGGCCGCGGCGGTTTCCAACGCCGGCGCGCTGGGCGGCCATGGTGCGATGAGCTTTGCGCCCGAGAAGCTCCGCAGCGAGATCGCCGCGATCCGTGCGGCGACCAACCGGCCGATCCACCTCAACTTCTTCGCCCATGCCGAACCGCCCGCCGACGGCGAGGCGGGTCCGGCCATGCGCGCCATGCTGCAGGAATTGTGGAACGGGGCGGGACTGGGCGCCCTGCCGCCCGCCGAGGCGGCATGGCCGAGCTTCCACGAGGGCCAGCTTGCCGTGATCGAGGAGATGCGGCCCCATGTCGTTTCCTTCCACTTCGGCCTGCCCGATCAGAAGCTGGTCGACCGGGTGAAGGCGGCCGGTTGCACCGTGCTCTGTTCGGCGACTTCGCCCGCCGAGGCGGTGGAGCTGGAACAGCGCGGTGTCGACGCCGTGATCGCCCAGGGCTTCGAAGCCGGCGGCCACAGCGGCATCTTCCTTTCCGATCCCATGCAGGGCGCCATGACGACCATGACGCTGGTGCCCCAGGTCGTCGATGCGGTCGGCGTGCCGGTGATCGCCGCGGGCGGCATCATGGACGGGCGCGGCATCGCCGCCGCCCTGATGCTGGGCGCGGCGGGCGTGCAGATGGGCACCGCCTTCCTCTCCTGCCCGGAGGCCTCCGTACCGGACGCCCATCGCGCCGCCCTGCTGGAGGCGCGCGCCAAGGGCACGCCGACCGTGCTGACCAGGGGCATCTCCGGCCGGCCGGCGCGCGGCCTGAAGAACCATCTGCTGAGCGAGGTGAAGGCGCTGGAGCAGGAAGCCGCCCCCTTCCCCATGCAGAACGCGCTCACCCGTTCGCTGGGCGGCGGCGGCGATCCCGAACTGACGGTCATGTGGTCGGGCGGCGGCGCGGCCCTGTCGCGCGCCATGCCGGCGGCCGAGCTGGTGGCGACCCTGGCCGCCGAGGCGCAGGCCGTGCTGGCGCGCGCCAACGGCTAAGCCAACATCAAACCGCTAGTAGGTCCAGTCGATCTCGCGCGCGGCCAGGATCGGGCCCAGGCCCTCGGGCTGGATCAGCACGGCGCAGCCGAAGGCCTCGTCGCCGTGGCCCCGCGCGATGGCCTCGTGGGGCAGGTTGATGACCATGGCGCGGCCGTCCCACATGCCGATCGCCGCGATCTCCTCGACGATGTTGGCGTGTTTCAACAGGCGGCCGGAATTCTCGCCCGCGGCGACCTCGGTCTGGTCGCCCTCGGCGTAACGCACGAACCAGATGGTCGCCTTGCCGTCGTAGTCGGCGGCGGGAATCGAGATCAGCAGGGAGTCGTCGGCCGCCCAGGAAAGACCGATGTCGAGCAGATGATCGCGGGCGCGCGCCTCAGCGATCGCGGCATCGACCGCGGCGCGGTTGGAGCCCACGACATGGGCGCCGCCGTCGACCACGATCTGGGGCGTATAGACCATGGGCGAACCCAGGGCGCGGGCATAGGCGCGCTGGCGCATGGTGAACTCGTGCAGCGCGAAGCGGTCCTTCCAGCCCAGGTAATCCCAGTAGTCGACATGGAAGGCGAGCGCGATGACGCCGGGGCGCTGGCGCAGGTCGAAGAGGAAGGCATCGGCCGGCGGGCAGGAGCTGCAGCCCTCCGAGGTGTAAAGCTCGATCACCACGGGCCGCTCGTCCTGCGCAAGCGCGGGCGAGATAGCGGCCAGCCCCATCAGGGCAAGGCCGAGGAGAGGGCCGAGGAAGAACTTCATGTGGCAGAGTGTGGTCAGGCGCTGGGTCACCGACAACTCACGTTGTGGTTATGGTCGCAGGCGTATCAGTCCAACTGGACGGTTGTCCGGCTTCATGCCACGACCGTCGGCAATGTTCCACGTCATGCGCCACAGCGAAACCCAATGGAACCGGCTGGGCCTGCTTCAGGATGTGCGCGATCAGCGGCGGGCGATGGCGGTGATCCAGTCGGAGAAGGCGGCGACCTCCGGGCGGGTCGCGGCGCGGGCGGTGGTGACGAGGTCGTAGCCCAGGTCCGTGGCCACACTCTCGGCAAAGGGGCGCACCAGCAGCCCGGCATCGACCAGGTCGCGGAACAGCGGCAGGCTGCCGAGCATCACCCCCTGCCCGGCGATGGCGGCCTGGATGGCGAGGTTGTAGTCGCTGAAGCGCAGGCCCTCGCCCGGCCGGATGTGGCCGGCGCCGAGCTGGTGCAGCCACGGCGCCCAGCCGACCCAGCGGCGCGTGCCGCCCGCCCAGGGCAGCCCGGCCAGGTCCCAGTGGAGCAGCGTCACCCGTTCGAGATCCTCAAGGCGGGTGATGGCGTCTTCGCCCCGCACCAGCGCGGGGCTGCAAAAGGCCGAAAGCTCCTCGGCCACGAGGCGCTGGGCGAGCAGGGCGGGGTCGCCGCCCTTCCAGAAGCGGATGGCGACATCGGCATCCCCGCGCTCCAGATCGACCAGCTGGAGCGAGGTGTCGACCAGCACATCGATGCCGGGATGGGCGCGGCGGAAATCCTCCAGGCGGGGCACCAGCCATGCGGTGGCAAAGGAGGGCTCGACCGAGAGGATCAGACGGCGGCGCCGGTTGCCCGGACGCATGGCCTCCACCGCCGCAGCGATCTCGGCAAAGGCGGGCGAAAGCTGGCGAAGGCCGGCGGCACCGGCCGGTGTCAGCGCCAGGGAGCGCCCCTGCCGCACCAGCAGCCGCTGTCCCAGCGCCTCCTCCAGCTTGGCGACAAGCTGTTTCACCGCGCCGGGGCTGACGTGCAGTTCCTCGGAGGCGCGGCGGTAGTTGAGGTGCCGCGCGGCGGATTCGAAGGCCCGCAGGGCGTTGAGGGAAGGCAGCGGAGAGGTCATCGGGAATTCAGATTATCTGAACTTCCAGCGCAGATCATATGAATTCCGCCGGGGCCTTGGCGCCACGACACTCACCGAAACTTAACGTCGGGAGAGCATCATGGGTACCTCGGTCCACGCCGATACCACCAACACCCTGCGCATCAGCGGACGGCGCTTCGAGCGCTCGCCCTTCTTCGATTGCCATTCCAACGCCGACATGGTGTTCGGCGTCTATGCCGGGCGTTTCTACACGGTGGCCAACGGCGTGCCCGCCGAGGAGAGCTACTGGGCGCTGCGCCGCAAGGCGATCATCAGCGACGTGCCCGAGCGCCCCGTCGAGATTTCCGGCCCCGACGCCGTGCCCTTCCTGGAGCGTGTCTTCGCGCGCCGCATCGCCAACCTGAAGCAGGGGCGCGGCCGCTACGCCATCGCCTGCACCCACAAGGGCGGCCTGTTCATGGACGGCGTGCTCTTCCGCCTGGAGGAGAACCGGTTCTGGTACGTGCAGCCCGACGGCGCGCTGGAGACCTGGCTGCTGGCCCACAGCGCCGGCTTCGACGTGACGATCAGCGACCCTCACGCCCGCGTGCTGCAGATCCAGGGACCGGCCTCGCCGGCGATCATCGCCGCCGCCTCGGACGGCGCGGTCGATGACAAGCTCGGTTACTTCCACGCCGGCTATTTCGATATCGGCGGCCAGCAGGTCTACGTCTCGCGCACCGGCTGGACGGCGGAACTGGGCTACGAGCTCTACGTCGAGTGGGACCGCACCGACTGCGCCCGGCTGTGGGACCACCTGATGGCGGTAGGCACACCCCACGGCATGATCAACACCTCGGTCAACGCCTTCGAGATCCGCCGCCTGGAAGGCGGCATCCTCGACAACATCACCGACTTCGACATCACCATGAACCCGTGGGAAGCCGGTCTGGGCGCCTTCGTCGACCTCGACAAGGAGGCCGACTTCATCGGCCGCGACGCCCTGCGCGCCGTCACCGAGCACCGCACGCGCCTGCTCGGCATCACCTGCGCCAGCGCCACGCCCGACAGCGGCGACACGGTGATGGACGGCGACAAGGCGGTCGGCCGCATCACCGCCGGCGCCTGGTCGCCCTTCCAGAACTGCGGCATCGGTTATGTGCAGTTTGCCGAGGCCGGCGACTGGAAGGGTCGCGCCCTGTCCCTGGTCGGCCAGGACGGCAAGGCCACGCCCTGCACCGTCGTCCCCCTGCCCTTCTACGACCCCGAGAAGCGCATCCCGCGCGGCCTGGACCGCGACATTCCCTGATACGCGCACGCTGCGCGGCACCCAAAACGCAACCGCCCACCCCTCTGTTCGAAGGGCGGGCGGCGCGTTTGCGGTGCGGGCGGTAGGCCCGGCGGATCAGGCCGTGCCGGCGGCCTGGCGCAGGACGTAGTGGAGGATGCCGCCGTTGCGGTAGTACTCGACCTCGTTGCCGGTATCGATGCGGCAGTCGAGGCTGACTTCCTCCTTGCTGCCGTCGGCGCGGTGGACGGTGGCCTTGATCTCCATGCGCGGCCTGAGGCCGGCTTCCAGGCCCGTGATGTCCCAGACCTCCGTGCCGTCGAGCTTCAGCGTCTCGCGGTTCTGGCCCTGGCGGAACTGCAGGGGCAGCACGCCCATGCCGATCAGGTTGGAGCGGTGGATGCGCTCGAAGCTTTCGGCGATGACCGCGCGCACGCCGAGCAGGACCGTGCCCTTGGCCGCCCAGTCGCGCGAGGAGCCGGTGCCGTATTCCTTGCCCGCGACGATGACCAGCGGCACGCCCTCGGCCTGGTACTGCATGGCCGCGTCGTAGATCGGCATCTGCTCGCCGCTGGGCTGGTGGATGGTGATGCCGCCCTCGGTGCCCGGCGCCATCTCGTTGCGCAGGCGGATGTTGGCGAAGGTGCCTCGCATCATGACTTCATGGTTGCCGCGGCGCGCGCCGTAGCTGTTGAAGTCCTTCGGGCGCACCTGATGCTCCACCAGATACTCCGCCGCCGGGCTGGTCTTGGCGATGGAGCCGGCGGGCGAGATGTGGTCGGTGGTGATGCTGTCGCCCAGCAGGGCCAGTTCGCGCGCGCCGGTGATGTCGGTGATGGCGCCGGGCTGCTTGGGCATGCCGTCGAAATAGGGCGGACGGCGGATGTAGGTGGAGTCGTCGGCCCATTCGTAGGTCCGCGCCTTGGGCACGTCGAGCGCCTGCCATTCGGCATCGCCCGCGAAGACGTCGCTGTAGCGGCGCTCGAACATGTCGGGCGCCAGCGCGCTGCGGATGGTCTTTTCGATCTCCGCGTTCGTGGGCCAGACGTCTTTCAGATAGACCGGGCCGTTGGTGCCCTCGCCCAGGGGCTCGCTGGTGATGTCGAGCGCCATGGTGCCGGCCAGCGCGTAGGCGACGACCAGCGGCGGCGAGGCGAGGTAGTTCGCCCGCGTCAGGGCATGGACGCGGCCCTCGAAGTTGCGGTTGCCCGAGAGCACGGAGCAGACGACCAGGTCGCCCTGCTCGATGGCGTTGTGGATCGGCTCGGGCAGCGGCCCGGAGTTGCCGATGCAGGTGGTGCAGCCGTAGCCCACCAGATCGAAACCCTGGCTGTTGAGCGCCTCGGTGAGGCCGGCCTTGTCGAGATAGTCGGTCACCACCTGGCTGCCCGGGGCGAGCGAGGTCTTCACCCACGGCTTCACCTTCAGGCCCAGGTCATGGGCCTTCTTGGCGACCAGGCCCGCGGCGATCATCACCGCGGGGTTGGAGGTGTTGGTGCAGCTCGTGATCGCCGCGATGACGACAGCGCCGTCCTTCAGGCGCCAGTCCTGACCCTCGACAGGATGGCTCTGGTTGATACCGGGCTCCACCGGGCCGCCCTCCTCGATCATGTCGGCGGCGGCATCGGCCTTGTGGGCGCCGCGGTAGTCGGCAACGACCTTGTCGAAGCCGCTGGCCGCATCGGTCAGCGCGACGCGGTCCTGCGGACGCTTCGGCCCCGCAAGGCTCGGCACGACCTCGCCCAGATCGAGCTCCAGGGTGTCGGTGTAGATCGGCTCGGGCGCGTCCTTGCTGCGCCACAGGCCCTGGGCGCGGGCATAGGCCTCGACCAGGCGCACCTGATCGGGCTCGCGGCCCGAGAAGGCGAGATAATCGGTGGTCTGTTCGTCGATCGGGAAGAGGCCGCAGGTGGCGCCGTATTCGGGCGCCATGTTGGCGACCGTGGCGCGGTCGGCGAGTGTGAGATGCTCCAGACCCGGGCCGAAGAACTCGACGAACTTGCCGACGACGCCGCGCTTGCGGAGCATCTGCGTGGCGGTGAGCACCAGATCGGTGGCGGTGGTGCCTTCCTTCGGCTTGCCGACAAGGCGCATGCCGACGACTTCCGGGATCAGCATGGAGATCGGCTGGCCGAGCATCGCGGCCTCGGCCTCGATGCCGCCCACGCCCCAGCCC
>CALLQH010000038.1 GCA_938014945.1 uncultured bacterium
AGGATGGGTGCCGCGGCAAAGGCTGCGAAGCGACCGGCGGAGGTGAGCATGCCGCCGAACAGCGCGACCAGCGAGACGAGCAGCAGGTAGGGAAAGGTGATCCGCGTCAGCGCCACGGTGAGCGTGAACTTCTCTGGGTCGTCGGTGAAACCCGGCGCCATCAGCGAAATCAGCAGCGGCATGGCGATCTCGACCACCAGCACCAGCACCAGCAGAACGCTCGCCAGCACGGCCAGGGTCTGGTCGGCCAGGCGGCGCGCCTCCTCGCGCCCCTCGCCCTCCAGGCTGCGGGCAAAGACCGGCACGAAGGCCGCCGCGAAGGCGCCCTCGGCGAACAGGCGGCGGAAGAAGTTCGGCAGCTTGAAGGCAACGAAGAAGGCATCGGCCGACACGCCCGCGCCCAGCGCCGCGGCGATCAGCACATCGCGCCCGTAACCCAGCACACGGCTGACCGCGGTCAGCCCCGACACCGTGGCGAAGGCACGAACGAGACTCATGGGCTGTCTACCGGAAGCGGGCTGGAGGTGGCCGTATGGCCCTTGATGGCGGCGTTTCGATGGCGCGGCGGCCGACCCGCCGCATCCTGCCGCGCGGACGCTATCACGGCGCAGGAGGGCATTGTAGCGGACGGAACCGCACCCTACTGCGCCGCGTCGGCAACAGGATCGGCCGCGGCGATGAGCGCCAGCAGGCGTTTGCGGATGTCGGCGAGCTTGCCCTCGTGGGTCACCTTCAGGCCGAATGCGTCGCGCACGTAGAAGGCATCGACCGCGCGCTCGCCATAGGTGGTGACGCGGGCCGTGACGATGGAAAGGCCGAGATCGGTGATCGCCTGGGCAAGGTCATAGAGCAGGCCCACGCGGTCGCGGGCGGTGATCTCGATCACCGTGTGCTTGGTCGAGGCCTTGTTGTCGATCAGCACGCGCGGCGCGACGGGCAGTGCCGCGCCGGCGGACCAGCTCTGACGGCGACGCGCGACCTCGGTGGGCAGATCCAGGCGGCCGCCCAGGGTGTCCTCGATGGCGCCGACCATGCGCACCAGGCGTTCCTCGTCGGCAAAGGCGCGCGCGCTTTCGTCCTGCACCCAGAAGGTATCGAGCGCCATGCCGTCGAGCGTGGTGAAGATGCGCGCATCGACGATGGAGGCCCCGGCGATGGCGATGGCGCCGGCGATGCGCGCGAAGATGCCGCGCTGATCGGGCGCAAAGACCGTGACCTCTGTGACGGCGCGGAAGGTGTCGACGCGGGTTTCGACGGCCAGCGGGGGATCGTCGCCCGCGCGCGCCTCGGCCCGGCGCACCATCTCGGCGTGGCGTATGTGGGTCTCGCCGTCGAAGGCGAGCCAGTAGGGCGCAACCAGCCGGCCGACATGGACGTCGATGGCGCGGCTGTCCCAGTTGCCGAGCTGCTCGCGCAGGTCCTGGGTGATGGCATCGACCCGCTGGCGCTTGCCGATCGCCTCGCCGTGGCCGCCCGAGAGTTTCTCCTCGGCGCGGAAGTAGAGCTCGCGCAGGAGCTGGCCCTTCCAGCCGTTCCACACCTTCGGGCCGACGGCGCGGATATCGGCGACGGTGAGCACCAGCAGCAGGCGCAGGCGTTCCATGGACTGCACCTCCTTGGTGAAGTCCTCGACCGTCTTCGGGTCGGCGACATCGCGGCGGAAGGCGGTGTTCGACATCATCAGATGCCAGCGCACGAGCCAGGCGACCGTATCGGTCTCCTCTTCCGAGAAGCCCAGGCGCGGGCACAGGGCATGGGCGACCTCGGCGCCCAGCACCGAGTGATCGCCACCCCGGCCCTTGGCGATGTCGTGAAGCAGCACGGCAACGTAGAGCACGCGGCGCTGGATGATCTTGGGGAAGATCTCGGTCGCCAGCGGCAGTTCGTCGCCGACCTCGCCGCGCTCGATGGCAGCGAGCACGCCGATCGCCCGGATCGAATGCTCGTCGACCGTATAGACGTGGTACATGTCGTGCTGCATCTGGGCGACGACGCGGCCGAAGTCCGGCAGGAAGCGACCCATGACGCCGGCCTCGTTCATGCCGCGCAGGGCCGCCTCGGGATCGTTCTCTCCCGTCAGGATTTCCACGAACAGGCGATTGGCTTCCGGGTCGTCGCGCAGGGCGTTGTCGACCCGCGCCAGGCTCTGGGTGATCAGCCACAGGGCGCGGGGATGGATCTCCAGGTCGCGCCGCTGGGCGACGTGGAAGATGCGGATCAGGTCCACGGGATGCTTGGCGAAGTGGCGCCGGTCCGGCACGGCAAGGCGCGCGCCCTCGACCGAGAAGCCGTCGACATCCTCCTTCTCGACGCCGTAACGCACGCGGCTGCGCGGTGCGGCCTGGGCATCCTCGATGGCCGCCGCGAAGATGCGCGTCAGGTCGCCGACCTCCTTGGCGACGATGAAGTAGCGCTTCATGAAACGCTCCACCGCGCGCTGGCCCTTGGTGCCGGTGAAACCCATGCGGCGGGCGATCTCGGTCTGGCTGTCGAAGGTGAGGCGGTCTTCCTCGCGGCCCGAGATGGTGTGGAGGTGGCAGCGCACGCGCGTCAGGAAGTCCTGGGCGCGGGCAAAGCGCGTCAGTTCCGCGCGCGTCAGCACGCCGGCCTCGGCCAGGCCCTCCACCTGCTTTACCCGGTAGAGGTACTTGGCGATCCAGAACAGGGTGTGGAGATCGCGCAGGCCGCCCTTGCCGTCCTTGACGTTGGGCTCCAGCACATAGCGGCTGTCACCCATGCGGGCGTGGCGCTTGTCGCGCTCCTCCAGCTTGGCGCGCACGAACTCCGGCCCGGTGCCGGTGACGACGTCGCGCTGGAAGCGGCGCTCCAGGCTCGTCATCAGGGCGCGGTCGCCCCACAGGAAACGGGCCTCCAGCAGGGCGGTGCGGATCGTCATGTCGGCCTGGGCGCGGCGCACGCAA
This sequence comes from uncultured bacterium, assembly GCA_938014945.1. Lineage (GTDB taxonomy): Bacteria > Pseudomonadota > Alphaproteobacteria > SP197 > SP197 > CALGGB01. Next base: position 2,922 of record CALLQH010000038.1, read on the forward strand.
TCGTCGACCGTGCGCACGGCATGACCGACCGTGAGGTTGAGATCCCAGAGGATGTAGAGCGCGCTTTCGACGACCTGCTCGATCCAGGGTGTCGCCTTGTAGGGCAGCAGAACCAGCAGATCGATGTCGGAGTGTGGAGCGAGTTCGCCGCGGCCGTAACCGCCGACCGCGACCAGCGCGATGCGCTCGCCCTTCAGGCGGTTGGCGTTGGGCGCCATGCGCTCGGTGACGTGGCGCATCATGGCGCGGATCACCTCGTCGACCGCCAGCGACATGCCGGCCACCAGCTCGCGCCCCGGGGCGCCGTCGTCCAGCCGCCGGCCGACCTCGGCGCGGGCGTGGTCGAGCGCCTCGCGCAGGATCGCGAGCAGCCCGGCGCGGTCGCCGTCGGGCAGCGCGGCGAGACTGGCGTCCAGCTTGCGGCGGCTGACGATGGCGCTGGCGCGCGGGATCAGGGGTCGGCGGGCCATCAGTCCCGGTCCTCCAGGAGGTCCTTCAGCTTATACAGGAAATCGAGCGCCTCGCGGGGCGTCATCTGGTCGGGATGGGCGGCCTCCAGCGCCTGTTCCAACGCCGAAAGGCCGGCGGGCGCTGCGACGGCGGGGGCCGGACGGGCGGCCTGGAAGAGCGGCAGGTCGTCGGCCAGGCGCACCAGGGCGCTGCCCTGCTCGCCGGTCTCGATGGTCTTCAGCACCTCTTCGGCGCGCGCGATGACGGCGGCGGGAAGCCCCGCAAGCTGGGCGACGTGGATGCCGTAGCTGCGGTCGGCGGCACCCTTGCCGACCTCGTAGAGGAAGCGGATCTCGTTCTGCCACTCCTTGACCCGCATGGTGTGGGGCACCAGCGCATCGAGCCGGGCGGCAAGCGCGGTGAGCTCATGGTAGTGGGTGGCAAAGAGGGCGCGGCAGCCGTTGCTCTCGTGCAGGTGCTCCAGCACCGACCAGGCAATGGAGAGACCGTCGAAGGTCGCCGTGCCGCGGCCGATCTCGTCCAGGATCACCAGGGCGCGGGGACCGGCCTGGTTGAGGATGGCGGCGGTCTCGACCATCTCGACCATGAAGGTGGAGCGGCCGCGCGCCAGATCGTCGGCCGCGCCGACGCGGCTGAACAGGCGGTCGACGACGCCGATGTGCGCAGCCTTTGCCGGCACGAAGCTGCCCGCCTGGGCCATCACCGCGATCAGCGCGTTCTGGCGCAGGAAGGTCGACTTGCCCGCCATGTTGGGGCCGGTGAGCAGCCACAGTCTTTGTTGCGGCGAAAGGTCGCAGTCGTTGGCAACGAAGCTCTGACCCGAAGCCGGATCGGCCATGGCCTCCACCACCGGATGGCGCCCGCCGGTGATGAGGAAGGCCGGTGTGTCGTCGACCAGCGGGCGGCAGTAGCCGCGCTCCACCGCGATGTGGGCGAGACCCGCGGCAACGTCGATCAGGGCGAGCGCGCGGGCGAGTTTCGCCAGGGCGCCGTCCTGCGCCAGCACGGCAGCGACCAGCTTCTCGAAGACCTCCAGCTCCAGCGCGACGGCGCGGTCGGCGGCACGCGCGATCTTGGCCTCCAGCTCGCCGAGCTCCACCGTGGTGTAGCGCATGGCGCTCGCCATCGTGGCGCGGTGGATGAAGATCGCGCGGTCGAGCTTGTCGGCGTGCTGCTGGGCGATCTCGACGTAGTAGCCCAGCATGTTGTTGTGGCGCAGCTTGAGCGAGGAAACGCCCGTCTCCTGCTGGTAGCGCGTCTGCAGCGCGGCGATGTGGCGGCGGCTGTCGTCGCGCAGGGCCTTGGCCTCGTCGAGATCGGCCAGATGCCCGGCGCGCACGAAACCGCCGTCGCGCGCCAGCAGGGGCGGCTCGTCGATCAGTGCGGCATCCAGCGCATCGATCAGGTCCTGCGGTCCGTCGAGCGCCTTGCGCGCGGCGGCAAGATCGCGGGCGAGGGGACCGGCCGCATCGAGGCGCGCGGCGATGGCGGCGCCGGCGGCCAAACCCGCGCGGATCGCGGCGAGATCGCGCGGCCCGCCGCGGCCCAGGGCCAGACGACCAAGCGCGCGCTCCAGGTCCGGCGCCTCGCCGAGCAGGGCGCGCAGGTCGCGGCGCAGGTCGCCGTCGCCGACGAAGGTTTCCACCGCATCCAGGCGGCGCGCGATCATGGCGGGGTCGGTGAGCGGCGCGGAGAGGTGCTGGGCCAGCAGACGCGCCCCCGCGCCAGTCACCGTGCGATCCATGACGCCGAGCAGGCTGGTCTTGCGCCCGCCGTCGAGCGCGGCGGTGAGTTCCAGGTTGCGCCGGGTCGCGGCATCGATCGCCATCAGGGCGCCGGGCGCGACGCGGCGCGGCGGGGCGAGACGCGGCACGCGGCCCTTCTGGGTGAGTTCGACATAACCCACCAGCCCGCCCATGGCGGCGAGTTCGGCGCGGTTGAAGCTGCCGAAGCCGTCGAGCGCCTCGACCTTGTAGACTTCCTTCAGACGCCGCTCGGCGCTGCGGCTGTCGAAGCGGCTGGCGGGTTCAGGCGTCAGCCGGCGCTGCCAGGGGGCGAGCGCGTCGGTCAGCGCAGCATCCGAGAGCATGGCTTCCGAAAGCACCAGTTCGGCCGGCTGCACCCGGTCGAGCGCGGCGGCGACGCCGGCGAGCGTCAGCGGCTCCACGGCGAAGGCCCCGGTCGACATCTCGATCCAGGCGAGCGCCCATTCGTCCTGGGCGCGGGCAAGGCAGGCCAGGTGGTTGGCGGCGCGCGCGTCGAGCAGGGTGTCCTCGGTCAGCGTGCCGGGCGTCACGATACGCACCACATCGCGCTTCACGACCGACTTGCTGCCGCGCTTCCTGGCCTCGGCCGGGTCCTCGACCTGCTCGCAGATGGCGACCTTGAAACCCTGGCGGATCAGGCGCTCCAGATAGGTTTCTGCGGCATGGACCGGTACGCCGCACATGGCGACATCCTCGCCCAGGTGCTTGCCCCGCTTGGTGAGCGCGATGTCGAGCGCGCCCGCGGCCTGGCGGGCGTCGTCGAAGAACAGCTCGTAGAAATCGCCCATGCGGAAGAACAGCAGGACGCCCGGATTGGCGCGCTTGATCGACCAGTACTGCGCCATCATCGGCGACATCTGGCCCGCGGACGCGCCGGCGCCGTCCTCCGGTGCGGAGGCGGCCTCGTCCCGTCGATGATCTGGGGCGTTTTCGGTCACGGCAGGGTCTGTCGGTTGCGTCGGGCGCAACCTAGCACATCACGCCGGGCGTTGCGGTGGACAAGGCTCAGGCTGCCGCCTCGGCAAAGGCAGACAGCGCGCGGTCGATGCCATCGGCATCGACGTCCTTGTGGACCACCAGGCGGATGTTGCGGCCCGACCGGCCCAGCACCACGCCCGCGGCCCCGACCCGCTCCAGAACCGACTTCCAGCGCTCCTGGGGCAGGGAGACGAAGACCATGTTGGTCTGGCAGGCCCCGAGATCGACGCCGAAGCCCGGAAGTTCGGCAAGACCCGCTGCCAGGCGGCGCGCCTTGGCGTGATCCTCGGCCAGCCGCTCGACATTGTGGTGCAGGGCATGGAGGCCGGCGGCCGCAAGGATGCCGGCCTGGCGCATGCCGCCGCCCAGCAGCTTCCTCTGGCGGCGCGCCCGCGCGATGACGTCGGCCGGACCCGCCAGCACCGTGCCGCAGGGCGCGCCCAGCCCTTTGGAGAGGCAGAGCGAGACCGTATCGGCGGTGTCGGCCAGCGCCTTCGCGGGCACGCCCAGGGCAACGGCGGCGTTCATCAGGCGGGCGCCGTCGAGATGCACCGACAGGCCGCGTTCGCGGGCGACATCGGACGCGGCCTTGAGGCGCGCCACCGTCTGCACCCGCCCGCCCATGGTGTTTTCCAGGCAGAGCAGGCGGCTGATGGGATAATGGGGATCGTCCGGCTTGATCGCCGCGGCGACATCGTCGGGATCGAGGCCGCCGTCGGCGCCGATCGGCAGGACGCAGTGGACGATGCCGCCCAGCGCCGAGCTGCCACCCGCCTCGGCGGCAAAGACGTGATAACCCGCGCCGCCGATGATCTCCTCGCCGCGCTGGCAGTGGGCGAGCATGGCCGCAAGGTTGCTCTGGGTGCCCGAGGTGCAGAAGACCGCCGCCTCCTTGCCGAGCAGGGCGGCGACATGGGCTTCCAGGGCGTTGACGCTGGGATCGTCGCCATAGACGTCGTCGCCGACCTCTGCCTCGGCCATCGCCCGGCGCATGGCGGCATCGGGCCGCGTCACCGTGTCGCTGCGCAGATCGACCGCGTCGGGCGCGTTGCTCTGGCCGGCGGTGCCGGATCCGGGATAGGCGGCGGTGTCGTTCATCTCTGGCCCCATGCTCGTGCGCTGCGCGCGAAGGGATAGACCCGGCGGGAGTGCAAGTAAATGTCGCCTCAGGCGCGGGCGGCGCGGTGTTCGTCGCGGGCGGCCAACCAGACCTCCCGCGCGGCGTCTGCGTTGATCGCGGCGATGGCCAGGCCCACGATCAGGTCGGGCCATGCCGAATGCCAGAGCGTGGCCGTCACCCCCGCCGAGGCGATGATGGCGATGTTTGCCGCCGCGTCGTTGCGCGCCGAGAGAAAGGCCGCCCGGCTGAGGCTGCCGCCGTGGCGGCGCCAGCGCACCAGAAGGAAGGCGCAGAGCAGATTGACGGCCAGGGCGCCCGCACCGGCCAGCGACAGCGGCACCGGATCGGGCGGCAGGGGCGCCTGGAACTTGTCCCAGGCCATCCAGAGGGTGGCCAGCCCCGGCACCAGCAGGATGGCGGCCAGCGCCATGCCGACCCGGGCGCGCCAGGCCATGCTCCAGGCCAGCGCCACCGCGATCAGGAAGTTGACGCTGGCGTCCTCCAGGAAATCGACGCTGTCGGCAAAGAGCGAGACCGAGCCGATCGCCAGCGCGACGGCGAATTCGACGCCGAAGTAGGCAAGGTTGAGCAGGGCGACGATGATCACCACCCTGCGTAGGCCAGCCTCCATCTCTTCCCGCGCCATGCCGCCGCTTCCCCGTGCCGAGAGGGGCAAGCCTAGGCCCGCAGGGGCTCACGCAACAGGGGTCGGGGCTGCAACTTCGCTTTGACGGCGGGCGCGCCCCGGATAGGCTGGAGGCACACAGCACGGAACGACATCCCATGAAGGACCAGACGAAGGTCAGCGACGCCGAAGCCCTGCGCTTCCATGCGGAGGGGCGGCCCGGCAAGCTGGCGATCGCGGCGACCAAGCCGCTCGATACCGCCCGCGACCTTTCGCTGGCCTATTCGCCGGGCGTGGCCGCGCCCTGCCTGGAGATCTACCGCGACCCGGCGACGGTGTTCGACTACACCTCCAAGGGCAATCTGGTGGCCATCGTCTCCAACGGCACGGCGGTGCTGGGTCTTGGCAACATCGGCGCGCTGGCCTCCAAGCCGGTGATGGAGGGCAAGGCCGTCCTCTTCAAGCGCTTCGCCGATGTCGACGGCATCGACATCGAGATCGACAGCGAGGATGTCGACGACATCGTCAACACGGTGCGCCTGATCAGCCCCACCTTCGGCGGCGTGAACCTGGAAGACATCAAGGCGCCGGAGTGTTTCATCATCGAGCAGCGCCTGCGCGAGCTGGTCGACATCCCGATCTTCCACGACGACCAGCACGGCACGGCGATCATCTGCCTGGCCGGCGTCATCAACGCGCTGGAGATGGCGGGCAAGGACATCAAGGACTGCCGCATCGTGGTCAACGGCGCCGGTGCCGCGGGCATCGCCTGCCTCGAACTCATCAAGGCCCACGGCCTGCCCCACGACAACGCCCTGCTCTGCGACACCAAGGGCGTCGTCTATCAGGGCCGCACCGAGGGCATGAACCAGTGGAAGTCGGCCCATGCCGCCAAGACCGACGCGCGCACCCTGGAAGATGCCATGCAGGGCGCCGACATCTTCCTTGGCGTCTCGGTCAAGGGTGCGGTGACCCAGGACATGGTGAAGGCGATGGGGCCGCGCCCGATCATCTTCGCCATGGCCAATCCGGACCCCGAGATCACCCCCGAGGATGTGAAGGCCGTGCGCGACGACGCCATCGTGGCGACCGGACGCTCGGACTATCCCAACCAGGTCAACAACGTGCTGGGCTTCCCCTACATCTTCCGCGGCGCGCTGGACGTGCGGGCGACGACCATCAACGAGGAGATGAAGATCGCTGCCGCCCAGGCCATCGCCGCGCTCGCCCGCGAGGACGTGCCCGACGAGGTGGCCAGCGCCTATACCGGGGCCTCGCTGCGTTTCGGCGCCGAATACATCATCCCCAAGCCCTTCGATCCGCGCCTGATCAGCCGCGTGCCGGCAGCCGTTGCCCAGGCGGCGATGGATTCGGGCGTGGCGCGCAAGCCCATCGTCGACATGGAGGGCTACCGCGCCGAGCTTTCGGGCCGTCTCTCGCCGGTGGCGAGCCGCATGTACCAGATCTTCGAGACGGCGCGCGCGCGTCAGGCCCGTGTCGTCTTCGCCGAGGGCGAGGAGGAGCGCACCATCCGCACCGCCGCGCTGTGGCGCGACCAGGGCCTGGGCTCTGCCATTCTCGTCGGCCGCGAGGACCTGGTGCGCGAGCGCATGAAGGAACTGGGCATCTCGCCCGAGGGCCTGGAGATCGCCAACGCCCGCGACACCGACCACCGCCAGCGTTTCACCGACGTCGTTTACAGCCGCATGCAGCGCAAGGGCGCGCTGCTGCGCGACTGCCAGCGCTGGGTGAACCAGGACCGCAACGTCTTTGCCGCGGCCATGCTGGCGGCGGGCGACGCCGACGCCATGGTGACGGGCGTGACGCGCTCCTACGCCAACGCCCTGCTCCATGTGCAGCGCGTGCTCTCCAACCGCGAGGGCGAGCGTGTCTTCGGCATGTCGATCCTGGTCTCGCCCAAGCAGACCATCTTCGTTGCCGATACGACGATCCACGACCGGCCCAACGGCGAGGAACTGGCCGACATCACCATGCAGGCCGCCGCCAAGGTGCGCGACATGGGCGTGGAGCCCAAGGTGGCGCTGGTCAGCTACTCCAACTTCGGCAGCCGCGGCCACGAATACACCGCCCACCTGCGCGAGGCCGTGGCCCTGCTCGAGCAGCGCAACGTCGACTTCGAGTTCGACGGCGAGATGGCCGCCGACACCGCGCTCGATGCCGAGGCGCTGGCCTATTATCCGTTCTCGCGCCTGACCGGCCCGGCCAACGTGCTGATCATGCCCTCGCTGCACGCCGCCAACATCGCCTACAAGCTGGTCGAGGCGATGGGCGGGGCGCATGTCATCGGGCCGATCCTGATCGGCATGGAAAAGCCGGTGCAGATCCTGCGCCTGGGCGCCACGGTGAACGACATGCTCAACATGGCAGCACTCGCCGCCATCGACGTCGCGGACTGAGGCCATGGCGGCACCGGTGCGCGGTGCCGTGACCGGCACCTGGCTGAAACTCGTCCTGCCGCTGGTTGCGGTGGAGGTTCTGGTGCTGGGCGGCCTGCTGGTGACCGGCCACATCGATCTGCTGGCCTTTGGTATCGGAGTCGTGCTGCTGGGGCTGGCGACGGCGGCCGTGCTGCACCCCCTGGCGCGCAACATCCAGGCCCTGGGCGGCTGGCTGGCCGTGGTCGACCATGTCGGCACGCCCAGCCCGCCGGCCCTGCGCACGGGTCCGGGCAGCAGCGCGCTGGCTTCGCTTGCCGAAGCGACGCGCGAGCTGGTCGTCGAGCGCGACAGCCAGATCGACGCCCTGCAGGCCGAGGCCAACCGCCTGCTCGATGCGCTGCCCGATCCCCTGCTGCTGCTGGCGCGCGACGGCCGCGTGTTGCGCCTCAACCGGGCCGGGCGCGCCCTGTTCGGCGAGAACACCGCCGGGCGCGACCTTTCCCGCATCGTGCGCGATCCCGCCCTGGCCGAGGCGGTCGATGCCGCGCTCGCCGACAACGACAGCCAGAACGCCGAGATCAGCCTGCCTTCGGGCCATGTCGAGCGGACCTATGCCGTGGACGTCGCCCCCCTGCCGGTGGGCGGCAACGGCGGACCGGCCGTGATGGTCGCGCTCCACGACATCACCGCCATGCGCCGCACCGAACAGATGCGCGTCGATTTCGTCGCCAACGCCAGCCACGAGATCCGCTCGCCGCTGGCCACCCTGATCGGCTGCATCGAGACCCTGCGCGGCCCGGCCCGCGACGACACCGAGGCCCAGGACCGCTTCCTGGAGATGATGGACGACCAGGGCCGCCGCATGGCCCGCCTCGTCGGCGATCTGCTCTCCCTTTCGCGCATCGAGCTCAAGGAACACGCCCAGCCGACCGGCGAGGTCGACATCGGCGCCGTGCTGACGCGCCTGACCACTTCGCTCGGCTACGAGGCCGAGGAAAAGCAGATGCCGCTGGAGCTTTCGGTGCCCGAGAACCTGCCTCCCGTGCGCGGCGACGAGAACGAAGTCGAGCAGGTGATCTACAACCTCGTCTCCAACGCCCTGAAGTACGGCCGTCCCGGCACGCCGATCACGGTGGCCGCCAGCCTCCATCCGCTCGCCCCCGTCCACCTGCGCCTGGCGCGCGGCCCGGCCATCGCCATCGCCGTCACCGACCGGGGCGAGGGCATCCCCGCCCAGCACATCCCGCGCCTGACCGAACGTTTCTACCGCGTCGATACCGCGCGCAGCCGGGAGCTGGGCGGCACGGGCCTGGGCCTTGCCATCGTCAAGCACGTCCTGAACCGTCACCGCGGCGAACTGGAGATCGAAAGCCGCATCGGCCAGGGCTCCACCTTCACCGTCTGGCTGCCGGCCGTCGAGGGCTGAAGGCGCCGGCGTGAAGCGATTGCCCTTGCCGGGGAAGGCCCGCGGGTTCTAGGTTTCTATACGTGTGTATAGGAGCGGTTTCGTGGCCCTGACCGACACCCAGCCTGCCGCCGAAAAGGCGCTGATCGACGCGACCATCGAGTCGATCCATCGCCATGGCTATGCCGACACCACGGTCGAGACGATCTGCAACCTGGCCGATCTCTCGCGCGGCATGATCCGCCACTGCTTTAAGTCGAAGGACGCCCTGCTGGTGGCGGCCTACGAACATGTCGGCGCGGAATGGCGCGCCGCCTGTCAGGCGCGGCGCGAGCGGATCGGCAAGCCGGGCCGCGCCCAGCTCGATGCCCTGGCGCGCGACATGTTCACCAACCTGCAGCCCGCCGAGATCTCGGCATGGCTCGCCTATTCCGTGGCCGCCCTTTCGGTGCCCGAACTGCGCGCGGTCAACACGCGCCTCTACGACGAGCTGCGCCGCGATGCCGCCGAGCATTTCGCCGCCGCCGCCGGGGAGGCGGGCGTCGCGCTGGATGCCTGGCAGACCGCCTGCGGTTTCGTTGCCCTGTCGGACGGCCTGTGGCTGCAGCACCTGCTGGAACCCGACACCATGAGCCGCGCGGTCGCCATCCGCGCCGGCCTCGATTTCATCGCCAACGCCCTGAACGCCAAGCCGGAGTGAGCCCCATGTCCGTGATCGACACCCTGCCCATCGCCGATCTCGTTGCCCGCCAGACCCCGGGCATGTCGCTGGAACAGCCGTTCTATGCCGACGAGGCCATCTTCAAGCGCGATCTCGAGTCGATCGTCGGCAAGCTGTGGCTTTTCGTCGACCACGTTTCGGCGGTGCCCAAGCCCGGCGACTACATCACCTACGAGGTGGCGGGCGAGTCGATCATCATCGTCCACGGCAAGGACGGCGCCATCCGCGCGTTCTTCAACGTCTGCCGCCACCGCGGCAGCCGCATCTGCCT
>CALLQH010000039.1 GCA_938014945.1 uncultured bacterium
ACATACGCCGGGCGGCTCGTCCAGCGGCTCCGCGGCCGCGGTGGCCGCCGGCGTGATGCCGCTGGCGCTGGGCACGCAGACCAACGGCTCGGTGCTGCGCCCGGCCTCCTACTGCGGCGTCTATGGCTACAAGCCCAGCCATGGACTGATCTCGCGCCACGGCATGCTCGCCATGTCGCGCGCGCTCGATCACGCAGGCGTCTTTGCCCGTTCGCTGGCCGATGCGGCGGCACTCGCCGAGCCCCTGATGGCCCACGACGCACGCGATCCCGACATGCGCGCCCTCGCCGCCCCGGGTCTGTCCCGCCTGCTCGAAAGCCCCGTGCCGCACGACCCCTACTTCGCCTTCGTAAAGACGCCCGCCTGGGACAAGGCCGATGAGGATGTCGCCGGAGGCCTGGGCGAGTTGATGGACGTGATCGGCGAGAAGGCTTCCTGGGTCGACCTGCCGCAGGTCGCCGGACAGCTTTACGATTGGCACAAGACCATCATGAGCGCCGACATTGCGGTGAACCTGGAGCGGGAACACCGAACCAGCGCCGACAAGATGGGCGAACGGCTGCGCCAGATCATTGCGCACGGGCGCGAGGTCACGGCATTCGACTACAAACGGGCGATCGCCAGCAGTGCGACGTTGCGCATCATGGTCGATGAGATCTTCGGCGAGGCCGACGCCATCATTACCCCCGCAGCCACGGGCCAGGCGCCCAAGGGCCTGGAATCGACCGGCGATCCGATCTTTGCCACGCCGTGGACCCTGCTTGGACTGCCCGCGATCTCGCTGCCCCTGCTCAGCGGCAGCAGCGGACTCCCTGTGGGCGTCCAGATTGTCGGCAGGATGCGCGAAGACGCGCGTCTCTTCCGCACCGCACGCTGGCTCGTGGAGCGTGTCGAGGCGGCAACCCAGGCACAGGGAGCAGCGGCATGAAACGAGGCATCGTCAACCTGGTCTGCGGCGTCATCGGCATCGGCCTGCTCGGCGCCTTCCTCATCGGCCTGGCGGTCTCGATCGGCGATATTGCCTTTGGCATCGTGGTCGCAGTGGTCCTGCTTCTGGCGATCATCGAGTTCCTGGAATCGGCACGCGACGGCCTCCGGCGCGACCGCAGCCTAGGTTCCTGAGGCCCGCGGCCTCCCGGCACGAAAGCCGCGCACGACCCAGCGATATACCGGCCAGGCGGCGCCCGCCACGACCAACAGCAGCAACCCGCCGTAGAGCCAGCGGTTGGCGCCCAGCGCCAGGCGCTCGCTGTAGAAATCCCAGCGGTAGCCGCCCAGGATGCGCTCGTGGCAGAGCATCACCAGCGCCTGCTCCAGGTCGTCGCGGCAGGCGGCCTCCAGTTCGGCGGCGATGGCGGCAGCCTCCGGCGTGCCTTCGGCAGGCAGCGCGAAGGGCTCGTTGACGAACAGCCAGATCAGGGCGAACGCGCCGGCAAACAGCGCGAACAGAACGATGCCCACACGGTCGAATCCTTCCTTGTAGCGATAGCGCAGCATGCCTTCCCGACGCGCCCTGCGGCGGTCGACGGCAGCGGCGAGAGCACCCTTGTCAGGCTTCATTACAGGCCGTCCATTTGAAAAAGTCTTTCCGCTCAAGCAACCATTTCACATCATCTATGTTAATGTGCTTGGTATGTCGACGCGACGAGGATTGCTGAGAGGTTACAAATCGGACGGTCACTTCTGCGAGTGGTTCGGTCGACGCGGCCATGCGCAGCCCCACACAGAACTGGTCCGGGAACGGCTGGGGCGCCTCAATCCTGAGGAACTACAGCAGCGCGCCCGCGATTCAGAGCGAGAACTTTATAACCTGGGTATCACCTTCACGGTCTATTCCCAGAGCAACGTCATCGACCGCATCCTTCCGTTCGATGTCATCCCGCGCCTGCTTTCGGCGGCGGACTGGGCGACCATCGAGAGCGGCGCACGCCAGCGCGTGCGCGCCATCAACCTGTTCCTCCACGACATCTATCACGACGGCAAGATCCTGAAAGACGGCGTCATGCCGCGCGAACTGGTGATGGGCAATGCCAACTACCAGACGGCGATGGAAGGTTTCGACCTGCCCCATGGCACCTATGTGCACATCTGCGGCACCGATCTGATCCGCGATGAAAAGGGCAAGTTCCTGGTGCTGGAGGACAACGGCCGCACGCCCTCGGGCGTCTCCTACGTGGTGGAGAACCGCCATCTGATGCTGCGCGCCTTCCCCGATCTGGTGGAAGGTCTGCCGATCGCTCCGGTCTCGGACTACGGCTGGCGCCTGCACAACGCCCTGGCCGAAGTCGCTCCGTCCGGGGCATCCGATCCCCATATCGTGCTGCTCTCGCCCGGCGTCTTCAATTCAGCCTATTTCGAGCATGTCTTCCTTGCCCGCGAGATGGGTGTGCCGCTGGTCGAGGGACGCGACCTGTTTGTCGAGAACGACCGTGTCTTCATGCGCACGACGCGCGGGCCGGTGCGGGTCGACGTCATCTACCGCCGGATCGACGATGCCTTCCTCGATCCGGAGACACTCAATCCGAAGAGCCTGCTGGGCGTTCCCGGCCTGATGCGGGCCTATCGGCGCGGTTACGTCACCCTGGCCAATGCCGTCGGCACGGGCGTTGCCGACGACAAGGCGGCCTATGCCTACATGCCGCGCATCATCCGTTATTACCTCGATGAGGATCCGATCCTCGACAACGTCGAGACCCATGTCTGCCGCGAGGCCGAGGGCCTGGCCTATACGCTCGATCACCTGGAGGATCTGGTGGTCAAGCCGGTCGGCGAATCCGGCGGCTACGGCATCACGGTCGGCCCGCTGGCAAGCAAGAAACAGATCGCCCAGTGCCGCGCCGCGCTGAAGAAGGATCCGAGCAACTACATCAGCCAGCCGATGATCAACCTGTCGGTCTGCCCCACCCTGATCGGCAACGCCATCGAAGCACGGCGTGTCGATCTGCGGCCCTTTGCGGTCACCGGGCGCGATACCTGGGTGCTGCCCGGCGGCCTGACACGGGTTGCCCTGCCGAAGGGCTCGATCGTGGTCAACTCATCACAAGGCGGAGGGTCGAAAGATACCTGGGTCCTCCAATAGCCTCCTCTCGCGCTTTGCCGAGAACGCCTTCTGGATGGGGCGTTACATGGAGCGTGCCGAAAATCTGGCGCGCATCATCGACGTCAACGAAAGCTTCGCGCGCGACAGCCGCGAGGAGGAGAACTGGCTGCCGATCCTGCGGCTGCACGCCGAGGAGGAAGCCTTCCTTGCAGAACGCAAGACGGCGACCGCCGGCGAGGTTGTGCATTTCTACACGCTGGACCGCACCTCACCGAACGCGATCCGCAGTTGCCTCGACCGATCGCGCGACAACGCCCGTTCGATGCGTCACCTGCTGAGCACCGAGGTCTGGCGCCAGCTCAACGTCTTCCACGAATGGTTCTGCTCCCTCACCCGCCGCGACATCCGTCTGGGCAATCTCTCGGCGATCTGCCTGCGGGTAAAAGAAGGCTGCCAGCTCCACACCGGCATCTTCGACGGCACCATGATTCGCGATCAGGTCTGGTACTTCTACGGCCTGGGCAAGGCGCTGGAGCGCGCCAACCAGACCTCGCGCCTGATCGACATCAAGTCGCACCTGCTCGACCCGCCCGGCGACAGCGAAGCCGCGGTCGATGTCGCCCAGTGGAACGCCCTGCTGCGTTCCGCAGCGGGCTACCACGCCTTCCGCCGCATCCATCCCAGCGGCATGACGCCGCGACAGGTTGTGGATTTCTTTCTGACGGACCGCAGCTTTCCCCGCTCGATCGCGTTCAGTCTTCACGAGGTCGACACACTGCTATGGGGCCTGCAGCGCAATGGCGGTCTCGGCCGTGTCCGGGACATCCGCCAGGCGATCAATCCAGTCCTGGAACAGGTTTCCCTGCCGGCCACCAGGGGTGGCATCGAACACCGGCTCAACGCCCATATCGACCGGCTCCAGATATCCCTGGATGATCTTGCCGAGCGGATTGCAACCACGTTTTTCCGCTAACACGGGCCACCCGGACGTGCCAAGATCGGCGCTTCCAACAACATGGTTTCGTACCAGAGAGACAGTCGCATGGCGCGCCTGAGCATCCATCACGTAACAACCTACAGTTATGCCCAGCCGGTCAAATTCGGGCCGCACCACTGGATGTTCCGTCCCCGTGACACCCACGACCTGCGCCTGCTGGACATGAGGATCAACGTCCAGCCGGAGCCTCAGCTCCGCTGGTACCATGACGTTTTCGGCAATTCGATCGCCATTGCCCGCTTCGAGGAAGCCGCAAGCGAGTTGCGCTTCGAGAGCCGCATCGAGCTGGAACACTACGGCGTGGAGCTCGACGAGTACCCCGTCGACGATATTGCCCACAGCCTGCCCTTCGTCTATCCAACGCGCGAACAGCCCGACCTGGCGCGTACGATCGAGCGTCACTACCCCGATCCCGAGGGTGAGGTTGCCGACTGGGCGCGCAAGTTTCTCAGCGAGCGCGGACGCAGCCGCACAAGCGACGTGCTGGGCGCCATGACCGAGGCAATCCGCCAGGATTTCCGCTATCAGGCCCGCGACGAACATGGCGTTCAGACGCCCACCGAAACCCTCGATCTGGGCAGCGGCAGCTGCCGCGATTTCGCGATTTTCTTCATGGAGGCCGCCCGAAGCCTGGGGCTGGCCGCCCGTTTCGTTACCGGCTACCTCTACGATCCGGCGCTGG
>CALLQH010000040.1 GCA_938014945.1 uncultured bacterium
ATGCTCGCGCAAGTAAAAGCAGCGTTACGCAGTTGCCTTCTGCGCCACTTGAAGCGGTCCGATCAGTTTTCGGAAACGGGCGCGTCAGGGAAGTCGTGCCAGCGCTGGATCTTCCAGCCGTCCTCGCCCTTCACCAGCCAGCCTTCGTAGTTGAGGCTGCTGATGGCCGTAAAGGTCTTGCCATCCTTGGCGTTGGTCAGCAGGCCCGTGACGCTGACATGGGCGGTATCGGCCGTCTGCTCCAGGAACAGGATGTTGGTCATCAGGTGGCGGCGCAGGTTGCCGGACGTGCGGAAGGCGTCCAGCCGTGCGGTCCAGAATTTGCGGAAACCCTCTCCGGTGAACGAGATCGCGTCGCTGCCGGGGACGCCCGCGACAAACACCGCATCGGGGGTGAACAGGCTGAACCAGGCGTCGGCCTCGTAGTTGTCGTAGGCAAAGGAGTAGGCATAGATCTGGTTGGCGATGGCCAGCCGATCGGCAGCGTCGAAGTCCGCTTCGCCGGGATTCATGGTCGGCGCGTAGGTCATCAGCGGCTTGGACTGGGTATCGAGGGTGCCGCCTTCGGGGACTGCGGCATCGGCCGAGGCCGAACGGGCGGATACGGCAAGCAGCAGTGCGATCAAGGCCAGGGATGCGATGGGTTTCATGTCTCTCTCGTTGGCGCTGGTGCGGACGGCGACCTACTTGGCCTTGGTGATAGCGGGTGGGGCCCACTTGCCATAGAGCACGTCCGGTTGCGGGGCATAGAGCCGCATCGTGACGTTGAACGGGCCGTCGGGCGCCGGCAGCCAGTTCTGCTCCTTGTCCTTGCCGGGGCTCTCCTTCTGGAAATAGAGATCGAGCGAGCCGTCGGCGTTCTTCTGCAGCGGCATCCAGCTGGAAAGGGCGAAGCGGTTCAGGCTGTTGGCGACCTGATAGCCGTTGTTGTCGTAGATCGTGACCGACCAGAAGGCGTCCACGGGCGGGATATCGTCGGCCTCGAAGTGAAGGACATAGTTGTTGGCGCCATTGAGCGCATCGCCGTCGCCATCGGCGATGGCGATCGGATAGACCGCGTCCTCGGGCAGGTTCGCGCCCAGGCCGATCTGCGTCATGATCGCGCGCTTTAGATAATAGGTGCCGTAGGTGCCGACCGTGTCGATGTCCATCGACCACTGGTTCACGGTATCGGCGACGCGCGGCGCCTTCCATGCCATCAGCTTCTGCGCGGCGGCCGGAGCATTCGAGAGGGCCGTCTGCACGATCGTGCTGGCAGCGGCGAAATCGAAGCTCTCGCCGGGGGTAATGCCCAGACGGGCCATGCGCGCCAGGATCGGCTGGTCGTTGTCATGGGGCGCCTCGATCTTCATCAGATCGACGGCGTAGGCGAAGTAGTCCTTGCCGGCCATGCTGTCGACCTGCTGCTTGGGCGGCGTCTTGGTGTCGACGGTCGGGTCGGGCGAGAAGGTGGGCGTGGGCACCTCCTTGCCCCACAGGGAGAGCGGCGTGACCTTGTACCCGGCCTGGATGGCATGCACCGCATCATAGTCGGCGGGGCCGTCGGTCTTGGTGCGTCCGATGATCCAGACATGGGCCGTGGGGGCTTCGATCCGCTGGGTCCCTTCCGGCAAGTCCAGTTCCTTGGCGAAATCGGCGCCCAGATCGGGCCGCCACCCGGCCGGCGTTACCAGGAAGGTCGCAGCCTGGGTCCCGGTCGTGCGCCAGCCGGGAGAAGCGAAGACGTCCGTCCACATGTCGAGCATGGGCAGCAGGTAGTAGCGCCCGTTCGTGTCGGGCGCCGAAACCACCATCGGCTCGCTGGTCAGGTCGAGGAAGGTCGAGGAATAGAGCGTGTCGAAGTTCGGACGCACGACGGACTTCTCATCCGCTGTGGGATAGGCCGGAATGTTGGCGAACCAGTTTTCGTAGCCGCCCATGGAGCCCGGGCCGGGTTTGATGCTGCTCAGCTGCCGGCGCGTCAGGTCCATGGTGACGAGCGGATAGAAGTAGAGATAGGCCTCCAGGGCGATCTGGTCGGCTTCGTCCTGCGTCAGATCCTGGGCCTGGATTTGTCCGCCGCCGAAGGCCACGGACAGCGCCAGCAGCGCGCCCGCAAGGGTTGCTTTGAATCTCACTGCGAATCTCCACGTCATGGCACGGTCTCTTGGCCGAGGGCCAGCCGGAACCATGGGAGAAGCAGGCGCGCAGACGCTTAGCATTTCCTGCCAGACCTGGCGGAAAATTTGTCGTGGGCGCAGGACGCGCCGCGTGTGCGCGCGGCGCGTGAAGGGCTCAGGCGACGCGGTTGGGCGGCGTCTTGCCTGCGAAGAAGGCGTCCAGATTGTCGAGCGCCTTGAAGCCCATGCCGTCACGGGTGGCGTGGGTCGCGCTGCCCAGATGCGGCAGCAGGAAGGCGTTGGTCAGCTCCCGGTAGCCCGGATGGATGTTGGGCTCGCCGTCGTAGACGTCGATGCCGGCGGCGAACAGCTTGCCGGACTTCAGCGCGGCGATCAGGGCCTCGTCGTCGACGACGTTGCCGCGCGCGGTGTTCACCACGATGGCGCCGTCGGGCAGCTTGGCGATGGTCTCTGCATTGATCGACTTGCGTGTCTCGGGCGTCGAGGGGCAGTGGATCGAGAGGATGTCGCTCACCGCCAGCAGGCTGTCGAGGCTTTCGTGGAAGGTGGCGCCGAACTCCTCGGAAGCCGGGAGCTTCTTGCGGTTGTGGTAATGGACCTCCATCTCGAAGCCCTTGGCGCGGCGCGCCACGGCCTGGCCGATGCGGCCCATGCCCATGATGCCGAGGCGATTGCCGGTGACCTGCACGCCCAGCATGCCCGTCGGCTCCCAGGCGCCCCAGGTGGCGTTGCGCACCATCATCTCGCCCTCGTAGGCGCGCCGGGCAGCGCCCAGGATCAGCAGCATGGCGATGTCGGCGGTGGCGTCGGTCAGCACGTCGGGCGTGTTGGTAACGACGATGCCGCGCTTCTTGGCCGCCTCGACGTCGATGTGCTCATAGCCCACGGAGAAGGTGGCGATGGCCTTGACGCTGTCGTCCAGACGCTCGATCACCTCGGCGGTGATCTTGTCGGTGGGGCAGGGCAGCAGGGCGTCGGC
The DNA here is from genome assembly GCA_938014945.1 of uncultured bacterium. GTDB lineage: Bacteria > Pseudomonadota > Alphaproteobacteria > SP197 > SP197 > CALGGB01. The sequence goes on from CALLQH010000040.1 coordinate 3,100, forward strand.
GCCCTTGCAGCCCGCGACCACCTCGTCGGCGCCCGGCAGATGGTCGTCGGCGTTCAGGATGGGATCGTAGTCGCGCTTGAGGCGGGCCTCGACGTTGTCGGGCAGGCGGCGGGTGACGAAGACCTTCGGCTTGGCGGACATGGGCGTTCCCTCCCTCAAGGCGGCGCGATTGACCTTGCCTGCGCCAGCGCCGAGAGTTGGCACAAAGGCGCGAGAGAAAGGCCACAGGTTGAACCAGCACAGTCGTGTCTGCTCCCGCGTTCCTGCCGCCAATTCTTTGACCAGGCACCATTCCCGCAGGGGAGGCGGCTACTTAGCCGAAGCTGGAGGTCTGCGCAAAGCCCTGCTGACGTTACTTTGCGGCGTCCTGGCCGGACCGCTTTCCGCACTGGCCCAGGACGTGGACCTTCTGCCCCACCGTGCCACCTACGAGTTGCGGCTGGAGAGAAGCTCCCAGGGCAGCGGCATCGAGAATGCCCATGGCCTTCTGGTCGTCGAAGTGGCGGATGCCTGCGACACCTGGGATCTGCGCCAGGCTATCGTGCTGACCCTGGTGCGCGAGGAAAGTCAGATCTCCACCTCTTCGGAATTCGACAGCCGGGAGGCCAAGGACGGCAGCTGGTATCGCTTCGATGAGCGCACCCGGGTGGAACCCGGTGGAACGGACCTGTTCCGCGGCCAGGCTGAGGCCCACCCCGATGTCATCGGCCGCATTGCCATCGAACGCCCGTTGCCGGACGAGGCCGCGCTTCCGGCCGGCACCCTGTTCCCGACTGCCCATCTGGTCTCGATCCTGCGCAATGCCATGGCAGGCCGGCACCTGATGACCGACATCATGTTCGACGGCACGGAGGGCACCCGCGTCTATGATGTGACCTCGGTGGTGGGCACGATGGAAACCGATCCCGAGACCGGCCTGCGCGTCTGGCCGCTGCGGCTTGGCTATTTCTACCATGACAGCCTGAACGAATTGCCCGAGCTCGAGCTTTCAGCCCGTCTGCGCGAGGACGGCGTCTCCATGGGGCTGAGCTACGACTACGGCAGTTTCGTGCTGCGTGCGGTGCTGCAGTCACTGGAGCCGCTGCCGGAACCGGAGTGCTAGGAGGGGATCAGCCGCCTTCCGGCCAAAGCCTGGCAGCGCCCCGAACCCCGCTGGAATCGCCGTGGCGCGCGGGCACCAGGCGGGTCGTCACGACATCCGAAAAGATGTAGCGCTGCCAGATGGCCGGAACGCGGGTGTAGAGCCGCGTCAGGTTGGAAAGACCGCCGCCCAGCACGATGACGTCGGGATCGACGATGTTGATGAGGCTGCCCAGGGCGCGGGCGAGCCGGTCTTCGTGGCGCTGCAGGCTGGCCTCGGCTGCCGCGTCGCCCGTTTCGGCCCGGGCGGCGATCTCCATGGGCAGCAGCATCCGGCCCGTCGCCGCGGCATGGTCGCGGGCC
>CALLQH010000041.1 GCA_938014945.1 uncultured bacterium
GACGCGGGGATCGACGGTGGCGAAGGTGCCCACGGGGCCGGAAATGGCGCAGGTGGCGATCTCCTCGCGCGCGACGACCAGGCGGCGCCGGGCGCGCTGGAACTCCGCGTGATAACCCGCCAGTTTCAGGCCGAAGGTGGTGGGCTCGGCATGGATGCCGTGGCTGCGGCCCACGGTCAGCGTCAGGGCATGTTCGCGGGTGCGGGCGGCGAGCGCCTCCAGCAGGGCGTCGACGTCGGCGATGAGCAGGTCGGCGGCCTGGGTCAGCTGCACGGCAAAGGCGGTGTCCAGCACGTCGGAGCTGGTCATGCCCTGGTGCATGAAACGGGCTTCCTCGCCGACGTGTTCGGCGACATTGGTGAGGAAGGCGATGACATCGTGTTTGGTCTCGCGCTCGATCTCGTCGATGCGCTCCACCTCGAAGGCGCCGCGGGCGCGCAGGGCCTCGGCGACGCCACGGGGAATGGTGCCGAGTTCCTCCATGGCCTCCGCGGCCAGGGTTTCGATCTCCAGCATGATGCGGAAACGGTTCTCGGCCTCCCAGATGCTGGCCATCTCGGGACGGGTGTAGCGCGGAATCATGGGCAAAACCGTGGTCTGGCGTGATGTGGAGGCATCAGATAGCACGAAATCGCCCATGCGCGCAGGCTGGTGCGCGCATGGTAGGCTTGCCCCACGCAATCGGGGGACGGGTCCATGCCATTTTGGCCGGTCAATGATCAGTAACGTGACGTCACGTTTCGTAATTATATGGGCTCTGCTGCTGGCGCTGACCGCTCCGGCTGCCGCCGAGACCTACCTGCTTTCGACCGGCGGACCGCCGAACCATCCCTGGGGTTTTGGCGCGCGGTTCTGGGCGGAGAGGGTGGCGCAGCGCACGCAGGGCCGCATCGTCTTCAACGTCGTGCCGGATCTGCCGCAGGCCGGGATCGAGGGCATCGATGAACTCGATGCCCTCGCCTCAGGCACGATCGATGCCGCGGTGGGCTCCTCGCTCGCATGGTCGGGGGCGGTGCCTTCGCTGGCGCTGTTCGGCCTGCCGTGCCTGATCGACGGACCCGGCGACCTGGAAGCCGTGATCACCAGTCCGCTGGGTTCGTCCTTGTTCGAGGATGTGCGGGCGCAGGGGGTTGAGCCGCTGGCCTGGGGCGATGCCGGGGCCTGGGCCATTGCCGCACGCACGGGGCCCCTGACGCGCAGCCGCGATCTGGCGGGCCTCACCCTGCGGGCGCCGGCCTATCCGCCGGTGCGCGAGGCCCTGATGGTGCTGGGCGTCGATCCGATCGCCGCCGACCTGCGCCTTGCCCTGACCCAGACACGCCTGGGCATGATCGACGGCATCATGGCGCGTCTTGCCGATCTCGCCGCCGCGTCGCGCCCGCCCGAAGGCTACGACACCTGGACGGTGTGGCCCTGCGTCGCCGAGCCGCTGATCTTTGCGGTGAACCGGGAACTCTGGCTGTCATGGCCTCTGGAGGACCGTATCGCGGTCGCTCAGGCGGCGCTGGAGGCCGCTGTGGCGCAGGCCAGGCGGGCGAGGGGCCTGGTGCGCCCCGATGCGCCCTGGCTGCAGGCAGCCGGCATTCGCCTCGTGCGCTTCACGCCGGATGAGGCGGCCACGCTGTCGCTGGAGCTCAGCCATATCCGGGCGCGCTGGGGGCTGGCGGTCGGCCCGGATACGGTCCTGGAGGCCGAGCAAATCCTGCTCACGCCGCGCTGAGGGGCGATGGCGCAATCTTGATCGGTCGTGCCTGGAGGGTGGCGCGCCCTGCAGGCAGTGTTCGGTCATGGCACCGCTTCACGACATTCGCCGCCGCACACTCCTGGGTTTCGCCATGGCCGCGCCGCTCCTTGTTGTGGACGGGCAGGCATGGGCGTTTCCGGATGTCGACGAGAATTCGCCCTGGCTTGCCCACGACGAGCAATCGGACATCGACCTCGATCACGCCCCCCTGGTGCGCTTCCTGGGGCGCTACCGTACGCCTGGCGCGGACGGCATTGCGCGGGTGCGTTACGGCGAGGTGACACCTCAGGATCGGGCGGACCTGCGCGGCTATCTCGATGGGCTGGCGGCCGTGCCGGTGTCGCAACTGACCCGGGACCGGCAGCGGGCCTACTGGATCAATCTCTACAACGGCCTGACCCTGGACCTGGTGCTCGACCACTATCCGGTGGAAAGCATCCGCGACATCGGTGGCGGCCTGTTTACCGTCGGGCCCTGGCGCGAGACGCTGGTTGTTGTGGAGGGCAGGGAACTCAGTCTCGATGCCATCGAGCACGCGATCCTGCGACCGATCTGGCGCGATCCGCGCCTGCACTATGCGCTCAACTGCGCCTCGCTGGGCTGCCCCGACCTTGCCGGCACAGCCTGGTCGGCGGAGGCAGGGGAGACGATGCTGGAAGAGGCCGCACGGCGCTACGTCAACCATCCCCGCGGCGTTCGCTTCGATGCAGGGGATGAACTGACCGTCTCCTCGATCTACCGCTGGTACCGCGAGGATTTCGGGGACAGCGAAGCCGGAGTCATCAGTCACCTGCGGCGCTATGCCGAGGGGCCTCTGGCGGAGGCGCTGGAGGAGGCCGATGCGATCGCCGATGACAGCTACGATTGGCGCCTGAACGACGGCACCGGATTGCCCTGAAGCGGTTCAGACGATCGTCAGGCGCGCCGCACCCAGGCCATCGACGCTGCAAACGGCGGTCTGGCCCTGTTGTACCGGCGCGGCGTTGACGATCGCCCCGGTCAGCACGACCTGGCCCGCCTTCAGGCCGGTGCCGGAGCGGGCCAGCGTATCGGCCAGCCAGGCCAGCGCATTGAGCGGATCATCCATCACGTCGCGGCCCAGGCCTTCGCCACGCAGGTCACCGGCGATGGTGGTACGGCCCACGGCGCTCTGAAGGTCCAGATCGCGCCAGGCGCTGACCTCCGGGCCCAGAATGATGGCGCGCTGGAAGACGTCGTCGGCCACCAGCTCGGGCGGCGTCAGCAGCGAGCGGTCGGGATAACGCGCCTCGGCCAGCTCGATCGCCGCCATGCAGGCGCCGACATGGGGCGCGATGCTCGCGGCATTGTGGCCGCCGTCGCGGGCGGGAACGTCGCTGGCGATACGCATGGCGATCTCGCACTCGGCGAGCGGGGCCACGGTCTGCCTCAGGCTGACCTCTGCGGGGCTGGAGAAGATGCAGTCGGCCAGCACCACGCCATAGGCAGGGCCGGGCAGGCCCATGATCTGCTGCATCTGTTTGGTCGTGCAGCCGATCTTCCAGCCGCCCAACCGGCGTCCGGCCGCCTCGCGGCAGCGGAGTACCTCGGCCTGCACGGCATAGGCTGCTTCCAGGTCGGCTGGGCGCAGGGCTTCGGGCAGGCGTTCGTAGAGCGCCACGGCATCGCGCTGGGCGATCAGGTGGCGCGCGGCCTCGGTTGTGGCTTGGTCTGGCATCATCGTGGCTCCATGCGGCCATGGACGTGGCGGGTGGCGGTGACGGTGAGGATCGCCAGCAGCAGGAGCATGGCCGAGATGCGGAACAGCCAGGCCGCTCCGCCGTGGTCCATCAGCAGGCCGAAGGCGGGCGGGGCGATGGTCGAGCCGCTGTCCATGGCCACCGTCATGAAGGCAAAGACCTTGCCGATCTGCCCCGGCGGCGTCACCTGGCGCACGATCAGATCGCGGTTGGGCGTGACGATGCCGGCGCCGATGCCGCCGATGGCGATCAGCACGAAGAGCATCGTCTGCCCGATGGGCAGTTCGCCGATCAGCAGGATGGAGAGCGCGGCGATGCCGAAGCCGACAGCCGCGACGATGCCGTGACGGCTGGTGCGGTCTGCGATCTGGCCGCCGATCAGGATACCCACCGCCGTGGCGGCAAAGAACACCGACAGCGCGTAGTTGCCCACCACCTCGTGCATGCCGTGGTGTTCGAAGAGGGCCGCGGGCAGGAAGGAATCGAAACCCCACATCGCGACGGTGACCAGCAGGAAGAAGGCGAAACACATCAACAGGGGCAGCGACAACAGCAGCTTCAGGCCGTCGAGGATGCTGGGGCGCTGGCGCTCCAAGCCCTGCTGCATGGCCAGGTCGCGGTCGTCGCGCAGCTCATGGCGGTTGAACCAGAAGGCCACGGCCATGGCGAGACCGATCAGGCCGAGCAGAACCAGGGCGCCGCGCCAGGACCACCACAGCAGGGCGCCTGACAGGATCAACGGCGCCAGTGCGAAGCCGACGTAACCTGCGAAGGTGTGGACGCTGAAGGCGCGTCCCAGCCAGGCCTTCGGTGCGGTGGCAGAGAGGATGGAGTAGTCGCAGGGGTGGAAGACCGTATTGCCCAGGCCCAGTAGCGCGGCGAAAGCCAGGAGCTGCCAGTAGGTCTCCGAAAGGCCAAGGCCGATGACGGCCAGCGAAATCAGTGTCATGCCGGCAATCAGGACGTTGCGGGCAGGCATGCGGTCGACCAGGAAGCCGACCGGCAGCACCGCGCTGGCCGAGGTGACGGCGGCGGCCGCCATGATGGCGCCGACCTCGGCATAGCCGATGCCGAAATCCTTGGTCCAGGTGATCGCCAGCGGCGGCACGATCATGTTGAACAGGTGGTTCAGGCCATGGCCCAGGCTGATCAGGCTGACGACCTTGACCGGGCGTGTGGGGCCAAGGGCGGATGCCGCAGCGGTCATGCGGGTTTCCTCAGCTTGGCTCCCGGCAGGCTGCGCGTGGGCAGGAGCTGGGCGATCAGCACGCCGGCGATGATCAGCACGCCGCCGATCAGGTGTTCGGTCGTGGGTGGCTCACCCTGGATCATGCGGATCGCGACGACCACCACCGGCACCAGGTTCGAATAGATCGAGGCGATGGTCACGCCGACACGGCTGACGCCCCAGTGCCAGGTGAAGAGCGAGAAGGAGGCCGGCCCCGCGCCCAGAAACAGGATGAACCCGATCGAGCGCCAATCCAGGCTGAACTCGGGCTGAGCGACACCGATCACGATGAGAAACGGAATGGCGACCAGCATCGACAGGCCGCCGATCATGATGGTGATCGCGGTGATGCCAAGCTGTGTGCTGCCGGTCATCCAGCGCTGCGCACCGATCGAGTACCAGGTGAAGATGGTGAGCGCGAGCAGGATCAGGAACTCGCCACCCCTGAGGTTGGCGATGCCCGCCGTGTTGCCGGCCAGAATGGCGCCGATTCCGCCCTCCATGTTGCCGATGGCCGCGAAGATGCCGCCCATGGCCGCAACGATGGCGCCCAGGATCACGGCGAGCGTGAGCGGGATGCGGAAACCAAGGCGCGCGACGAAGGCGGCAAGGATCGGCGAGGAGGCGGCCACGATCGCGGCCGGCACGGCTCCGGCATACTTGACGCCGAGCGTCAGGCAGACCGTGGAGCCCGCGATGCCGATGCTGCCCAGAAGCAGTGCCGGACCCCAGCGCAGGCCCCGGAACACATGCCCGCGCGACTGGATCATGAAGGCGGTCATCAGGAACATGGTCGCCGAAAGGAGGCGGCCAGCCGTGATGAAATAGGGGTCCCAGCTCTCCAGAAGTTCGCCCGTCACCAGGAAGTGCGTCGCCCAAACGGACGTGCCGATGGCAAGGGCAAGGTTGCCCGCCAGCTTCTGCTGCGGTGAGACGGAATCGAGGAGAGACATTGCCTCCGCTTTAGAGCCAGCCTGCGAAGCTGGCAAGGAGGATCACAAGTGCCGGTCCGCCTGCCGTGCGTTCAGGCGTCCAGCGTCTTCAAGGCGGTGCGCAGTTCCTGTTCGCCGAAGGGCTTGATCAGCATCACCGTCCTTGTCCGGCCGCCGGGGCCATCGTCGGCCGTATGCGCATCCGTGCCGCTTGCCAGGATCACGCGCAGCTCAGGTCGCTCCTTGCGCGCGTTGGCCACAAGGTCCTGCCCCGACATGCCGGGCAGGCCCAGATCGGTCATCAGGATATCGATGTCGTGCTTGTCCAGCATGGCGAGCGCATCCTCGCCGCTGCCGGCTTCCCTGCAGCGGTAGCCCATGTCCGTCAGCATGTCGGCTGTTGCCATGCGGATCAGAGCGTCGTCCTCGACCAGCAGGACACATGGCTCGGCGCTTGCGGAAGCGTTCATGTTTTCCTCCGTTCGAGGCGGGTGTGAGCGGGCTGTCGAGCAGATGGCGCAGCCTGCGGGCAAGGTCCGCGCGGCCAAAGGGCTTGCTCGGCAGCTCGACACCGGGATCCAGGCGACCATCGTCGACGATGTTCCCTCGCTGTAACCCGAAGCGTACAGAACGGGCAACCCGGGGATGTGCCGGCGCGCCAGGCTGGCCAGCTCCGTGCTGCGCAGCGGCCCCGGCATGCCGGCGCCGGTGTCGCAAACCGCCAGCATGACATCGTCGCCGGTCGCCACATCGTCATGGCCGCCGACGATAGGCTGGGCGCCCGATGGATCGACCTCGCCATCGCCGCACCGGTCGACGCCAGGATAGATACCCAGGGCGGCGGCCGCGGCGTTCATGGCCTCGTGCGGCTGATCGAGTTTGCGCAGGGCGCCCATCTCGCCGCCTGCAAGGAAGATCTCCGGGTCGTTGAGCCGCTCGTTGTCGGCGCTGCCGTCCTGATTCAATGGCTTTGCTTCTTGCTCGTTTGGTCCGGGCCCAACACGGGCCAACCCGAAAAACGCGGCAGCGAACGGAATGCTGCACGGAGGATATGGCGCACTGTGCGCCTAGAGCAGCCCCTGGGCGCGAAAGCTGACATGGCCATCGCGCGCGATGACGATGTGGTCGTGCACGATCACGCCGACCGCACCTGCGGCGGCGGCAACTTCCTTGGTCATGGCGATGTCGGCCCGGCTGGGCGTGGGATCGCCGGATGGGTGGTTGTGGACCAGGATGACGGCCGTGGCGTTGAGCTCCAGCGCCCGGCGGGCGACCTCGCGCGGATAGACCGGGGCATGGTCCACCGTACCCTTCTGCTGCACCTCGTCGGCCAGCAGGCGGTTCTTGCGGTCCAGAAACAGGATGCGGAACTGTTCGTTCGTTTCGTGCGCCATCGCGGCGCGCAGGTGGTCGAGCACGCTGTCGAAACTGGAAAGGATCGGTTCGCTGGCGATCTGCTGCTTCAGCATGCGCTGCACCAGGGCCTGGTTGACCTTCAGCGCCATCACGGCGCTGTCCTTGACGAAGGCGACTTCCTTCAGGCGGGCAGGGGGTGCGGCCAGCACGCCGGCCAGGCTGCCGAAGCGGCGCAGAAGTTCCTTGGCGACGGGTTTGGTGTCGCGCCGGGGGATGGCCTGGAAGAGCAGCAGTTCCAGCAGTTCGTAATCGGCCAGGGCGTCGCTGCCCTGTTCGCTGAAACGGCGGCGCAGGCGGTCGCGGTGGCCTTCGTGGTCTGCCGCCTCCGCCATCGCCGATGCCTCAGACGGTGTAGGGCGGCAGCTTGTGGCCGGCGGGCGACAGGGTGAACACCTCGTAGCCCGTCTCGGTGACGGCGATGGTGTGTTCCCACTGGGCGGAGAGGGACTTGTCGCGCGTCACCGCGGTCCAGCCGTCGTCCAGGATCAGCACGTCCGGGCGGCCGAGGTTGATCATCGGCTCCACGGTGAAGAACATGCCGGGCAGCAGTTCGATGCCCGTGCCGGGCTTGCCGTAGTGCAGGACGTTGGGATGGTCGTGAAAGACCTGGCCGATGCCGTGGCCGCAGAAATCGCGTACCACGCTGCAACGCTGGCCTTCGGCGAATTTCTGGATGGCATGGCCGATGTCGCCCAGATGGGCGCCGGGCCTGACCGCCTCGATGCCGCGCCACATCGCCTCATAGGTGATCTCCACCAGGCGCGAGGCCTTTCGCTTGACCTCGCCGACATAGAACATCCGGCTGGTGTCGCCGAACCAGCCGTCGACGATGACGGTGACGTCGATGTTCAGCACGTCGCCCTCGCGCAGCGTCTTGTCGGGGCTGGGGATGCCGTGACAGATGACATGGTTGATCGAGGTGCAGATCGACTTCGGGAACCCGCGATAGTTGAGCGGGGCTGGAATGGCGTCATGCCCGACGATGAAGTCGTGGCAGAGTCGATCCAGATCGTCGGTCGTCACGCCGGGCTGCACATGAGCCGCGATCATGTCCAGGGTCTGCGCGGCCAGGCGGCCGGCGACCCGCATCTTCTCGAAATCCTCGCCCTCGTGGATGGTGACCCGCGAGACGGCGGCGCGCTCGGCGCGCTGCAACTGTTGCATGATGTTCTCCGTGCCGGCTGCTGGAAGCCGGATTCTTTGTGTGCAATCTACACCATAGCGCGCGTCTCTCAACGCCAGGGCCGCAAGGCGGCGTTTGACGGACCAGATGCACGCTCGCACTCTCGGGCACGAAACATGGAGAAGGCCCCATGAAGGCAGCCAAGGTGGTCGGCAAGAAGGCGCGCAAGCTTTCGCGCGCCCTGCATCATCGGCGGCGCTCCTCGCCCGGTACGGCGCCCGGCACGCTGGTCGCCGACCCGGAGGCCGTGGCGCCGCGGATCCATGTCGCCTCCTACGACGAGACCGGCATCGAGGAACTGGAGGATACGGATGTCGCCACGGCCATCGCCATGCGCGGCAGGCACAAGGTGCTCTGGATCGATGTCAGCGGCCTTGCCGACCTTGGCGTGATCGAGGCCATCGGCAAGGCCTTCGACCTGCACAGCCTGGCGCTGGAAGATGTCGTCAACAGCCACCAGCGGCCGAAGGTGGAAGATTTCGAGCATCTCATCTTCATGGTCGCGCGCATGCTGGTGCCCGGCCGCGGGGTGGATACCGAACAGGTCTCCATGTTCCTCGGCAAGGATTTCCTGATCACCTTCCAGGAGCAGCGTGGCGATTGCCTGTCGCCGGTGCGCGAACGCATGCGTCGGGATCGCACCCGCCTGCGCCAGGAGGGACCGGACTATCTCGCCTATGCCCTGATCGATGCGGTGATCGACGGCTACTATCCGGTGCTGGAAGCCTATGGCGAGGAGATCGAGGCGCTGGAGGACGAGGTGCTGGCCAACCCCGACCCCAGCCAGATCGACCGGCTGCACCAGGTCAAGCGCGACCTGCTGGCCCTGCGGCGTGCGGTGTGGCCGACGCGCGAGATGGTGCACGGCATGGAGCGTGGCGAGAACCCACTGATCCACGATGCCACGCGCCTCTACCTGCGCGACTGCTACGATCATGCGATCCAGCTGATGGATGTTGTTGAGACCTACCGCGAGATCGCCTCGGGCCTGCTCGATGTCTATCTCTCGAGCATGAGCGCGAAGATGAACGAGGTGATGAAGGTGCTGACGATCATCGCCACCATCTTCATTCCCCTGTCCTTCGTGGTCGGCCTCTACGGCATGAACTTCGATACCAGCTCGCCCTGGAACATGCCGGAACTGCACTTCCGCTACGGTTACCCCGCGGTATTGCTGTTCATGGCCGCTGCCGCGGGCGGGCTGCTCTTCTGGTTCAAGCGGCGCGGCTGGCTGAAGCTGGATCGCTAGGGCGGCACGTGATGGGGCTCGCAGGCCCGTCCGTCACGGCAGAGCCAGGGCCAGGGGGCGTTCCACCACAATCTCCTCGGTGCTGACACGGCAGGCATACGGCAGGGCCTCGACGCCGGCTGCAATCGCGTCGCGCAGGGCGGCATCGTAGGCGGGATCGATGTCGACGGCCGTGGCGAAGGCGTCGCAGTCGCTGCGCTGGATGCAGTAGACGACGGCGGCGCGATGGCCCGTTGCGACCATGTTGGCGAGTTCGGCCATGTGCTTGGCGCCGCGGGCGGTCACGGCATCGGGAAATTCGGCCAGGGTACCGTTGCGCCGCATGTGGCAGTTCTTCACCTCGACGTAACAATCGGGACGGTCCGGGTGCTGCAGCAGCAGGTCGATGCGGCTGTTCGTGCCGTAGCCGACCTCGCGGCGGATTGTTTCATAGCCGGAAAGTTCAACGATGGTGCCGTTGCGGATGGCTTCCTCGACGAGGGCGTTGGGCCGCCCGGTGTGGCAACCGATCAGGGTGCCGTCGGCCTCCACGATCTCCCAGTCCCAGATCAGCTTGCGCCCGGGGTTGGCGGCCGGCGCCAGCCATGTGCGCATGCCCGGGTCCTTGATGCCGATCATGCCGCCGGGGTTGGCGCAATGGGCAGTGACGACGGTGCCGTCGGCCAGTTCATGGTCGGAGAGGAAGCGCTTGTAGCGCTGGACGAGGCGGGCAGGGACGAGGGGGCTGGGGAATTGCATAACCGGTTCA
>CALLQH010000042.1 GCA_938014945.1 uncultured bacterium
TCAGCGGGTGTTTGGGGCTGGACGCGGCGGATGATGATGTCGCCGTTCTCCAGCACCTCCGGCATCTCGTATTGCGGGATGGTCGCGAGCAGAAGCTGCAGCGCCGTCAGGATCTGACGCATGCCCTCCTCGGCATGGGCCAGGGGATCGTCCGGCGCCTCGTCGGCCGCCAGCGGTCCGGAGGCAAACAGCAGAAGCGCGACGGCAAGACCGCCCAGAAGGCGTCTTCCTGCATGCGGCTGAAGGATCATCCGTGTCGGGTTCCGGTTCATGGCATCCACCATGGTGCCCGAAAGGGGCACGATGATGGCCTTGTCATTCAAGCCGCCCGCAGGCCGGCTCCTGGCAGGTCATCATGTCCCAGCGGGCGTCGGTCTCGTTCCAGTAGAGGCGATAGCTGCCGCCGTCATCCAGGCGGTAGCGCAGCTCGACGCCTTCCGTGAGGATCAGGATGTACCAGTCGGGACCGCCGTCGTAGACCGCGACCTGGCCGGCATCCAGGGTGAAGCGTTCCCAGCTTGCGTTGTCGGGCGACAGGCCGAAGGTCAGTGGCTGCGGCGCAACGTTCTCGACATAGATTTCACCGGCCTCGGGCGCGCCGCCGACATCCTGCGCGTGCGCCGAGGCAAGCCCCGCCACCGCCAGCATTGCCGCGGCGCAGAGACGGACCAGTACCTGCATCGGGCTGGACGCTGCGGCGATCCTAGTGCGCGGCGCCGTGGCGGGCGCGCTCCTCGGCTTCGGCGCGGCGGGCGTGGAAGCCGACCACGAAGAACCAGGCCAGCACCAGAATGCCCAGCCCCATGAACTGGGTAGAGCTGTCGGCCGCATTGGCGGCCAGCAGCAGGCCGAAAAGGCCCAGAAGGACGAAGAGGATGGAGACGGCAAGGCTCTGAAGCATGGACCATTCCCTGGTGAGGATCGACGGCGGCGCGGGATCTGAATCGTGCAGGCCAAGACGCACGCGCTCGACTCGTTCCGCGCGGCGGGCATGGTAGCCGACCAAGCCGCCCCATGCGAGCAGGAGAATGAGGATTCCCAGCGACTGCCAGGCGCCGTCCTGGCTGGTTGCGGCCAGGATCAGGCCTGCAACGCCGACGATGCCGCCGATAAGGGAAAGGAAGATGGATCGGACCATGTGCTGCAACTCCAAACGCATGTTTCAGCCGGGTCTGTTCCGGGCGGCGCCGCGTCCGCCGGGGCACGACCGCAGACGCAGCGGTCGCCATCGCCGGCCTTCCGACCTAATATGGCGCAACATTGCCAAATCAGGAGGAACAAGGTCGTGAAGGTCGCTTTTCTGGGTCTGGGCGTCATGGGATTCCCCATGGCCGGTCATCTGGCCGCCAAGGGCCACGAGGTCACCGTCTATAACCGCAACGGCGCCAAGGCCAAGGACTGGACCGCCAAACACAAGGGCAGCGCCGCGGCGACCCCGGCCGAAGCGGCCAAGGGTGCCGAGATTGTCTTTGCCTGTGTCGGCGACGACCCCAGCGTGCGCGAGGTCATCGTGGGCGAGGGCGGCGCCATCGAGGGCATGGCCAAGGGCGCGATCTTCGTCGACCACACCACGGCTTCCGCCGATGTCGCGCGCGAGATGGCCGCCGCACTGAAGGAAAAGGGCGTGGGCTTCCTCGATGCCCCGGTCTCGGGCGGCCAGGCCGGCGCGGAGAACGGCCAGCTCACCGTCATGGTGGGCGGCGAGCAGGGCGATTTCGACAAGGCCAAGCCGGTGATGGACTGCTACGGCAAGGCCGTCACCCTGATGGGGCCGGTCGGCGCGGGCCAGCTCTGCAAGATGGTCAACCAGATCTGCATCGCAGGCCTGGTCCAGGGCCTGTCGGAGGGCATGAACTTCGCCCAGCGCGCCGGTCTCGACGGCGAGCAGGTGCTCGATGTCATCTCCAAGGGTGCGGCCGGTTCCTGGCAGATGATGAACCGCGGCACCACCATGCTGCAGGACAAGTACGATTTCGGATTCGCCGTCGACTGGATGAGGAAGGACCTGCGCATCGCCATGGAAGAGGCCAAGCGCAACGGCGCTTCGCTGCCCGTGACGGCGCTGGTCGACCAGTTCTATGCCGAGGTCCAGCGCCTGGGCGGCAACCGCTGGGACACCTCCAGCCTGATGCACCGCCTCAAGCGCCTGCCCTGAACACAGAAGCGCCGCGGCCCCTTGTCGGATCGCGGCGCTCTGCTTTCCGTTCCTTCTGCGATCAGCCGCCGGCCGCCTCGCTGGCGGGCTGGGCACGCAGGCCCTTCACCGCTGTTGCGACCCTGGTCAGGCGCGCGCCCATGTGGCGGGCGGCGGCCAGGACCTCCTCGGGCACCGGATTCTCGTCACGGGTGTCCTGGAAGCTGACGCCGTAGGGATTGCCGCCCGCGGCGTAGATCGAGGCATCGGTGTAGCCGGGCGGCACCAGGATCGCGCCCCAGTGGTGGAAGGTCGTCGCCAGCGCCAGCAGGGTGGCTTCCTGGCCGCCGTGCAGGGTGGCTGCGCCGGTGAAGGCCGCCGCGGCCTTGTCGGCAAGCTTGCCCTGGTACCAGAGGCCGCCGGCCGTATCGACGAACTGCTTCAACTGCGCCGAGACATTGCCGAAGCGGGTCGGCGTGCCGAGCACGTAGCCGTCGGCCCATTCCAGATCGTCGAGGCTGGCCAGCGGCACGTCCTGTGTGGCCTCAAGATGGGCTTTCCATGCGGGGTTCGAGGCAATCGCCGCCTCGGGCGCCAGTTCGGCGACGCGGCGCAGGCGGGTGGTTGCTCCGGCGGCCCGGGCGCCGGCCTCAACGGCCTGCGCCACCTGATGGGTCCGGCCGGTGCTGCTGTAGTAGATGATCGCGACGTTGGTCATTGGGGTTCCCCCTTGGGTTCATGGTCTGGGGGAGAGATCGCCATGGCGATCTGCCAGGACAACTGGCATAATTCTGACAGATTCCGCCAGTTGAGATGACAGATGATCGACGGCATGACGCTGGATCAGTTGCGCGCCTTCGTCGCGGTGGCCGAGACCGGCAGCTTCAGTGCGGCGGCCCGGCGGCTGGGGCGTGTGCACTCGGCCATCAGCCAGTCGGTCGGCACCCTTGAAGATCAGCTTGGTGTCGCCCTGTTCGAGCGCGGTGGCCGCACGCCTGTGCTTTCTGCTGCTGGAACCGTGCTGCTGGCCGACGCCCGGCGCGTGCTGGGCGAGGCGCGGGCGCTGAAGGCCAGGGCCGCCGCCATGGACCCCGGCATCGAGGACGAACTCACCGTCGCGGTCGATGGTTACTTCCCCGCCGCCGTGCTGATGGAGGCGGTAACCGCCTTCCGCGATGCCTTTCCGCTGCTGCCGGTGTCGATCTTCACGGAAGGCCTGGGCGGTGCCGAACAGCGGCTGCGCGACGGCGTCGTCGGCCTGGCGGTCTATGCCCTGGCGCTGACCGGAGCGAAGGATCTCGAAAGCGCCTATCTCACCGAAGTCGCCATGCTGCCTGTGGTCGCGCCCGGCCATCCGCTCGCGGCCATCGGCGAGCCGGTCACCACTGACATGCTCCAGCCGCACATCCAGCTTGTGCTGACCGACCGCACGCCGCTCACCCACAGCATCAGCGGCGGTATCCTTGGCAGCCGCATCTGGCGCTTCGCCGATCTGGCCACGCGGCTGCAATACCTGCTCGCCGGCTTCGGCTGGTGTTTCATGCCCGAGCACGTCGTGCGCGCCGATCTCGACGCGGGCAGGCTCGTCCTGCTCGATCTGGCCAGTGCCGGTCCGACGCGGCTGGCGCTGAGCGCGGTCTGGGAGCGCGGCCGTTCTCCCGGCCGCGCCGGACGCTGGCTGCTGGAAGACCTGCGCGGCAGGCTCGCCGCGCCGCCTACATCATGCCCATGAGCTGGTCGAAGACGGCCTTCTGGCGGTCGTCCAGCGCCTCGTAGAGCGGTCCGGCCGCGGCCGAAAGGGCCTCCATGCCGGCAAGGCGTGCCGCCATGGCGTCCTGCATCCAGGCCAGGCGTTCGGGATAGGTCGAGACCGCCGAACGGTCGGTCATCGCCTGATGCATGGCCTGCATGGCGCCGGCCTGATCGCGCAGGGCATCGGCATAGGCATCGAACAGCGGCCGCTGGTCCTGCGTGGGCGCGATCTCGGCTTCGAGGAAGGCGATGCGGCCCTCGACGAAGCGGCCGGGACCCATGCCCTGACCCATCATCCCTTGGCCCATCATGCCCTGGCCCATCATGCCCTGGCCCATCATGCCCTGGCCCTGACCCATCATCCCTTGGCCCATCATGCCCTGGCCCATCATGCCGTCGTTCCAGCAGTTGGGAACATTCTGCTGGGCCCAGGCGGGGGCGGCGGCAAGAAACGCGGCCAGTGCAACGGCGGCAAGTTTGGTGCGGTGCATCATCGTACAGTCCTCCTATGCGGATGCTTCGCAGCGAGGCTCCGGGATTCCGGCGGCGGCGGAAGCATTGGCGCTAGAGTGGCGCCTGCTCAGGTCCGACGCATTGATGCAGCGCAAGAATCCGATCAGGTGCCGATCAGGGCTTCGACCAGCGCCTCCCAGGAGGCTTCGTCGGGTGCGTAGAGGAAGCCGTTGCTGTGGTCCGGCCCGTCCACCCGGTAGGGCGAACGGTCGAGATGGGCGCCGTGGCCGCCGGCCTCGCGGTGCAGCAGGTGGCCCGCGGCGTGATCCCAGGGCATCAGCTTGCGGTAGAGCGCGTAGTGCAGGCGCCCGGCGGCAAGCGCGATGTATTCGTGGGCAGCACAGCGCAGGTCCATGAAGGGCGGCACGTTCTGGCAGCGCTCGACGATGCGCAGGGGCAGGGCGCGGTCGCCGAAGCGCAGCTTCACGGTGCCGTACATGTTTTTCGCAAGGTCGGGCGCAGCGACGCGGACGCGGCGGCCGTCGAGGGTCGCGCCGTCGCCCGCGCTCGCCAGAGCGGTTTCGCCGTGAACGGGATCGTGGATGCAGGCAAGGCGCATCTCCCCGCCCTGGGCCAGGCCCACGATGACGGCGAAGATCGGCAGGCCCGCGGCGAAGTTGGTGGTGCCGTCCACGGGATCGATGATCCACACCGGCGCATCGCCCGACAGCCGCGCCACGACCGAGGGATCAGCCGAAGCCGCCTCTTCGCCCACCACCAGCGAGCCCGGCAGCAGGTCGGCCAGGCGCCGCGTCAGGGCGCGCTCGGCCGCCTCGTCTGCAACCGTCACGGGATCGCCCGGTCCCTTGTCGCGCACCTCGCCCGCCTTCAGGTTGCGGAAGCGGGGCATCAATTCCTCCGCGGCGATCTCGGCGACGATGGCGGCGACGGTTTCGGGCGAAGGCAGCATGCGGGAGTCCTTGTTCGCAAAGCATCGGGCGGGCCAAGATGCGCGCCGCAGTCAGAAGTCAGGAGAGGTGATGGACGCCATCGATCCCGCGCGCAAGGACCTTGTCGAGGAGTTCCGCGCCAATCCGGTGGGCCGCCAGTCGGGCGACCTGCGCCGGATGCTCAACACCATGCGCCGCCACCCGGACTTGCCGCCCTATGTGCTGGTCTGCACGAAGGCCCAGCGCGAATGGCGCCTGGCGACGAAACCGGCGGGCAAGGGTGCCGTGACGACCCTGCTCGACCATCCCCCCTTCAACGATCCGCTGGAGGCCGAATGGCAGGTCTTCCGCCTGCGCTGGAAGGCGCTGACCGGAGAGGACCTGCCCCATGACCGCTGAACTGCCGCGCAAGCGCATCATCGGCTATGCCGACAAGCTTTCGCTCGCCCCCGGCGAGACCATCGCCTTCAAGGCAAGCTGCGAGGACATCGCCGAGTATCGCGCCGACATCGTGCGCCTGGTCTGCGCCGACCTGCACCCCAGGGGCCGCGGCTGGATCGAGGAGGAGATCGCCACGCCCGTCTCGGGCGCGTATCCCGGCCGCGAGCAGGCGATTCCTGTCGGCTCCTGGGGCCGCGTGCCGTCTGCGCCCGGCCTGTGCAGCGACAGCCTGACGGTTGCCCTCCACCTGTGGCCGACGACGCCGTCGAAGGGCGAGCAGGCGCTCATCGCGCGCATGGATGTCGAGGGCCGGCGCGGCTGGATGCTGCTGATCGACGAGAAGGGGGCCGTCGCCCTGCGTATCGTCACGAACAAGGGCGCGACGACGGTCTCGACGGGCGTGGCGTTGCAGGAGCGGGTCTGGAGCTTTGTCGGCGCCAGCTTCGATGGCGACAGCGGAACAATCCGCGTATGGCAGCGCCCGCTGAAGACCTGGCCCGGCCATGA
>CALLQH010000043.1 GCA_938014945.1 uncultured bacterium
TGTTGCCGGGTTGGCGGACCAGACGATCGGGGCAGAAGCGGGCCCGTCCGGTGAACTGGTGGCTGCGCGAGGCCGGCGTCGGCGCAGAGGCGCTGGAGCGCTTCCCCCCATGGCAGGATGCCTTTACCGGCGCCAGCCGCATCGCCTCGTGCAGAGCCGGCTGGCACGGGACACGATCTGTCGCCCCTGGCTGGCGGAGGTGCCGCCCGAGCGGATCGTGGTTCTGGCCGACGGCATCGACATACCGGCCGATTTCCCCCGACCGCCGCGTTGCCTGCCCCGACGCATTGCCGGCATCGGATGTGCTGGCCGGGAACCTTGCCCGGCTTCTGGACGACCCGGCGCCGGCGAAACAGTTGCGCCATGCCGCCGCCGAAAACGTCCGGCAGCGCTACGGCATGGAGGCCTTCAGGAACCGGCTGACCGGGCTGGCGAACATTTTCCTCTGACCGCGGGGCTGGCCGATGGACCGGCGCGATGTTTGGCGTCACGATGATGCCCGAGCGCCGATGACAAGATACGGAGCGTCGGATTTGATGATGGCCACCAGCCAGGATGCGCTGATCGACCGCAGCGTGATCGACGAACTGCAGCAGGGCATGGGACCGGCTGCATTCGCTGACATCGCGGGAACATTCTGCGACCAGATCGACAGTCTGATCGAGCAGTTCGCAAGCGCGGCCGAGGCGGGCGATGTCGCGACGGCCTCGCGCCTTGCCCACGAACTGATCGGGCTGGCCGGCACCATGGGCGCCCCCAAGCTGAGCACCATCGCGCGCCAGGCCATGGCGCTCTGCCGCAACCAGGATGTTCAGGCCCTGCCCGACATCGCCGGCACCATGCGCCGCGCGGCCGGCGAGACGCTCGAAGCCTTCCGCGCCTACGCCTGAGGCTCGCGTACCACCCAGGAATCGACCATCGACAGCAGCTCGGCCTTGCGCACCGGCTTGGGCAGATAATCCGACATGCCGGCTTCGAGATAACGTTCCCGGTCACCGGGAAGGGCATCGGCGGTAAGCGCGATCACCGGCACCTCGGCGGCCGGACCTTCCAGCTTGCGGATGCGCCGCGTCGCCTCGATGCCGTCCATCTCGGGCATGCTCGAGTCCATCAGCACGACCTGGTAGATGGCGCGCCTGGCCGCCTCGACCGCCTCGATTCCGTTGCTTGCGACATCGACCCGGTAACCCGCTGCCTCGAGCAGATTGACCGTGACCATCTGATTCACCCGGTTGTCTTCCGCGAGCAGGATGCGGATACCGCTTCTGTGGGCCTGGGGCGCGCGTTCGCGTTCGCGTTCGCGCTGGTCGGCCCGGCTGCCGTCGCTGCCGAGCGCGGGAATCAGATCATGCTGATGCACCGGCATGGGCACGAAGGCATCGGCGCCGTCATCGGAAGAGACCACCGAGCCGACCGGCACCACGGCGACAAGACGCACCGCGGCAAGCCCCGGGAGCAGACGCAGACGGCGCACCTCGCGCGCAGGATCGGCAAGCCCCGCCAGGTGCCCCACGACGACGCCGTCGACGGTCAGGTCCGGATCGGGCTCGGCCCCCGGTGCGATCGCCGTCACCCGCGCGCCCACCGCGGCGAGCTGGCCCGTGATCATCTCGGTGCCGATCTGGGTGCCGTCGACCAGAAGATAGTGGCGCCCGTCCAGACGCTGCGGCGCCTCCTGCGGCCTGTCGGCGGCATCGGCCACACCGAAACGCGCCGTGAACCAGAACTCCGAGCCGCCACCGGGACTGGAATCAAGCCCGATCTCGCCCTGCATCAGGCCGACAAGCCTGCGGCAGATGGCAAGGCCCAGGCCCGTGCCGCCGCGGGATCGCCCGGACGACGGGTCGACCTGGGTGAACATGTCGAACAGCCGCGCCTTGGCCTTGTCGGGAATGCCGATGCCGGTGTCGCGCACCGAGAAGCGCACCGTGGTCTGACCGCGCGCTTCCTGAACACCCGAGACCGAGATCACGACGCCGCCCGCATCGGTGAACTTCAGTGCGTTGCCCACAAGATTGACGAGAACCTGGCGCAGCCGGCCGGCATCGCCCATCAGGCGTCCCGGCAGCGCGGGATCGATGACCGCCCCCAGCACCAGCGCCTTGCCCGATGCGGAAGGGTAGAGCAGGTCGGCGACGCTGGTGACGACATCGTCGATGTCGAGCGGCGCCAGTTCCAGTTCCAGCTTGCCGGCCTCGATCTTGGAGAGGTCGAGAATGTCGTTGATGATCGCGAGCAGCGCTTCGGCCGACTGCCGCAGGTTGTTGACGTAGCGAAGCTGCTGCCGGTCGAGTTCGGAATCCGAGAGCAGCGCGGCGATGCCCAGGATGCCGTTCATGGGCGTGCGGATCTCGTGGCTCATGGTCGCAAGGAACCGCGACTTGGCTTCGTTGGCCGCTTCGGCCGATTCCTTGGCCTTGCGCAGCTCACGCTCCAGCCGGCGCTGCACGGTGACATCCTGCAGGCTGGAAAGGCTGCGGCGGCCCACACGGCTGTCGAACGGACGGGATACCTCGCGCAGGGTACGCACCGAGCCATCCGTTGACCTGATGCGGTATTCCACCTCGAAGGGCTCGCCCCTGTCGGCGGCGGCGAAGGCGCGGCGCACCTTGGGCAGATCCTCTTCGAGGATGCCCTCCAGTTCGGCCTCCCAGGACACATACATCTCTTCCTTGGACGAGCCGGTGATCTCGGCGGCAACATCGGAGACATCGACCGCGCGGCCCAGGGAGGCGTCGTAGACGATGTGACCGATGCCGGCGACATGCTGGGCAAAGGCGAGGATGGCGCGCTGCTCCTCCAGTTCCCTCTGGGTCTGGCGCACTTCCGTGAGATCGATCAGCGCGCCGATGGTGCGGGTGCTGTCGTCGGACGGCTCGGAAATCACCTCACCGACTTCGCGTACGTCGCGCAGGCTGCCATCGGGCAGGACCAGCCGGTATTCCAGGTCATAGGGCGCACCGTTGACCTGGGATGCATGGTGGCAGGCCAGAACGCGTTCGCGGTCGTCGGGGTGGACCCACTGGGACCATGCATCCAGGGATACTTCCATTTCCTCGTCGGTGCGGCCGTGGATGGCAACGAACTCCGGCGAGAAGTAGACATGGCGGTCAAGGCTGTCGTCGTAAACGTAGGTGCCCAGCTTGGCGATGCGCTGCGCCGTGGCCAGGGTCTTGGCATACTCCCGCACCTGACGTTCGCGCAGCTTTGAATCGGTGACATCGAGCAGCGCGCCGACCAGCAAGAAGCGGCCGTCATCCCCAGGGCCCAGATAGCCGCCGACATCGCGCAGGTGGCGCAGGCTGCCATCGGCACGCATCATGCGGAATTCGACGGAATAGTTCGAACGCAGCGCCTCGCTGGAACGATAGACCTTGGAGATGGTCTCCTGATCCTCCTTGTGGATCAGGTCGAAGAACTCGGCAGCAGGTCTGCCCAGCACCTCCTCGACCGTGCGGTCGAGCAGGGCCGCCGCACCCGGCGAGACCTCCACAAAACAGCGGGTTTCCAGGTCGACGATGTAGTGGCCGAATCCTGCATACTCCTCCGCCAGGGCAATCGCCGCCTTGCTTCTCTGCAGGCGGATCTCCGCCTCGCGGATATCGGTGCGATCGACGATCGTGCCCATGGTGCGCATGCCGCCATTCTCATCGCGGACATAGGCGCCATTCTCGTGGATGTGGCGGACCTGACCGTCCGGCCGGACGATCCGGTAATCAACCGTGTAGGGACCACCGCTGGTCACCGACTGGGCAAAGAACGCCTTGATCATGTCGTGATCGGCGGGATGAACGCATTCGAGCCAGTCATCCCAGGAAAGCCCCTCCCCGGCGACATCGCGTCCAAGGATGGCTGCAAATTCCGCGGAACTGTCGACCACCCGATCGGTGGCCTTGTCGAAGAAGTAGTAGCCGACACCGCCTGCGCGTTCCGTTGCGTCCAGGACCTGCGCCCGGGAGGCCAGCTGGCGCTCGCTGCGCCGCTGGCGCTGGAAGAGAACCGTCATGATGCCCACGGCCAGCAGGCTGAGGGCGGCGGAAAGCACGATGGGCAGTTCGCTCGACAGCAGATCGCCGAGCCACTGCGCCAGAGAGGGATCGCCCGAGTGGCGCGCCAACGCGAAAGCCAGCGCCCGCAGGGCGAGCAGGCCGATCAGGCCCGCCATGACCACGGTCAGAACACCGCGGTCACGCACGGCCAGAACAATCGCCGCCAGAAACGACAGGACGATGATGGTGGCTGCAATGGCCAGAAGCACGATGCTGCGATCCCCAACTGAACCTTCAGTCTGGTCCGCCCACGCACGGCCTGCAACAACAGGCCGTTTGCCCTATGCTCTTGACGCAAGTCAAGCTGGCGGCCGGACAACGAGCACAGGTTCGGCGCCGATCTGCCGGAGATGCGGAACCATGTCACCCAAGGACGAACGCTCGCCCCCGCCACCCGGCCTCGACGCCCTGTTGCCGGCCGACATCGCCCGCAAGGCCGAGGCGACCGGCGTTGCCAAGGCGGGCATGGATACCACCCGCCTGCTGGTTCTGGCGGTGCTTGCCGGCGCCTTCATCGGCCTGGGCGCCATGGCCGCCACGACCCTGTGGACCGGCACCGCGGGCTTCGTCCCCTTCGGCATCGCACGCATGCTGGGCGGCCTCGTCTTTGCCCTGGGCCTGATCCTGGTGGTGCTGGGCGGCGCGGAACTGTTCACCGGCAACAACCTGATGGTCATGGCCTGGGCCGGGCGCCGGATCACGCTGGCCGCCCTGCTGCGCGCCTGGGCCATCGTCTTTGTCGGCAACCTGATCGGCGCGGTCGCCACAGCCGCGCTGGTCTTCCTGGCCGGCCACCACCTGCTGGCCGAGGGCGGAGTCGGTGCCACCGCCCTGGCGATCGGGCGGGCCAAGGTGGAGCTGCCCTTCCTTCGCGCCTTCTTCCTGGGCGTGCTCTGCAACGTGCTGGTCTGCCTGGCGGTATGGCTGTGCTACGGCGCGCACAGCACGACCGACAAGCTGCTCGCCATCCTCTTTCCGATCACCGCCTTCGTGGCGGCCGGTTTCGAGCATTCCGTTGCCAACATGTACTTCATCCCGCAGGCCATGATGATCCAGTGGGGCGCGCCCGAGAGCTTCTGGGCGGCCACGGGCCTACAACCCGCGGCCTTTGCCGGCCTCACCCCCGCCTCCCTGGCGATGAACCTGGTTCCGGTGACCCTGGGCAACATGGTCGGCGGCGGTGTTCTGGTGGGCCTTGTCTACTGGTTCGTCTATCTGCGCCGGCCTCAGGGTTGACCTGAATCAATGCTGCATCGCAGCAGCCACGTCAGGCTGACATCACGACAGTCGACTCGCATAGGGGCCGGTTAGCCGCGGCCTGCGTGCGTCCTATCAGGACCCAGGAGGGGAACACATGAGTGAGGCAACGACCGCCGCGGCGGCACCGGTCGCCTACAACGAGGAGGTCATCCGCAAGTTCGCCATCGCGACCATGTTCTGGGGCGTGGTGGCGTTTGCGGCCGGCGTCTACATCGCGTTGGAGCTGACCTTTCCGGTCCTGAACCTGGGACTGGAGTACACCACCTTCGGTCGCCTGCGCCCGCTCCATACCTCCGCGGCGATCTTCGCCTTCGGCGGCAACGCGCTGATGGCAAGCTCGCTCTACTGCGTCCAGCGGACCTGCCGGGCCAGCCTCTTCGGCGGCAAGACGACCGCGGACTTCCTGTTCTGGGGCTACCAGTTCTTCATCGTCCTGGCGGCCTGGGGCTACGTCAACGGCATCACCCAGAGCAAGGAATACGCCGAGCCGGAATGGATGGTCGACCTGTGGCTGACCGTCGTCTGGGTCGTCTATCTGGTGGTCTTTGCCGGCACGATCCTGAAGCGCAAGGAACCCCACATCTACGTCGCCAACTGGTTCTTCCTGGCCTTCATCCTGACCGTGGCGATCCTGCACATCGTCAACAACCTGGCGGTTCCGGTGAGCCTGACCGGCATGAAGAGCTACACGCTCTATTCGGGCGTGCAGGATGCGCTGACCCAGTGGTGGTACGGCCACAACGCGGTGGGCTTCTTCCTGACCGCCGGTTTCCTAGGCATCATGTACTACTTCGTGCCCAAGCAGGCCGACCGCCCGATCTATTCCTACCGCCTGTCGATCGTGCACTTCTGGTCGCTGATCTTCCTCTACATCTGGGCCGGCCCCCACCACCTGCACTACACGGCGCTGCCGGAGTGGTCGCAGAGCGTGGGCATGATCTTCTCGGTCATGCTGTGGATGCCCTCCTGGGGCGGCATGATCAACGGCCTGATGACGCTCAAGGGCGCCTGGTGGAAGCTGCGCACCGATCCCGTGCTGCGCATGATGGTCGCCGCGGTCGGCTTCTACGGCATGTCGACCTTCGAAGGCCCGCTGATGTCGATCCGCGCGGTCAACTCGCTGTCCCACTACACCGACTGGACCATCGGCCACGTGCACTCGGGCGCGCTGGGCTGGGTGGCCTTCATCAGCTTCGGCGCGATCTACTACCTGGTGCCCAAGCTGTGGAAGCGCGAGCGGCTCTACTCGATCAGGCTGGTGTCATGGCACTTCTGGATCGCGACCATCGGCATCCTGCTCTACATCACCGCGATGTGGGTCTCGGGCATCATGCAGGGCCTGATGTGGCGGACCTACGACGAGCTGGGCTTCCTGCAGTACAGCTTCGTCGAGACGGTCGAGGCGATGCACCCCTTCTACATGATCCGTGCGGCCGGCGGCGTCCTCTTCCTCACCGGCGCCCTGATCATGGCCTACAACATGTGGCGCACGATCCGTGGCGACCTGCGCCTTGAAGCACCCGCTGGCGGCATGGCCGCCCAGCCGGCCCAGTAAGGAGACGGTCCGATGTCCTTCAAGAAGCACGAACGGATCGAGAAGAACCTGACCCTGATGGCCGTGCTGGTGCTGATCACCGTGTCGATCGGCGGCCTGGTGGAGATCATTCCGCTCTACCTGGTGAAATCGACCATCGAACAGGTCGATGGCATCCGGCCCTACAGCCCGCTGGAGATGCGCGGCCGCGACATCTACATCCGCGAGGGCTGCTACACCTGCCACAGCCAGCAGATCCGTCCCTTCCGCGACGAGGTCGAGCGTTACGGCCACTACAGCCTGGCGGCCGAGAGCATGTACGACCACCC
>CALLQH010000044.1 GCA_938014945.1 uncultured bacterium
CCTGGCCCCACAGCACCAGCTGGTGCAGGTCGCTGTCCTGTTCTGGCTCGATCGAGGGGTCCTCGTCGTGGATGCGCGCCAGTGCCGTAGAGAGCTTGACCTCGTCGTCGCGCTTGGCGGCGTGGATCGCCAGGCCGTAGAGGCGGGGCAGGGGCGATGCGCGGGGGAAGGCCGCCTCCGGCTCCGGCGCATGGTCGCCGACCTGCAGGGTATCGCCGGTGCGTGCGTGTTCCAGGCGGCCGAAGGCCACGATGTCGCCTTCCTGTGCCGCGTCGATCTTCTCCTGCTGACTGCCCATCAGGTGATAGATGCCGCCGATGCGCTCGCCGTTCACCGTCTCGCCGTCCTTGATCGTGCCGCGCCAGACACGCGCGAGCGACAGCTTGCCGCCATGGGGCGTGTTGTAGGTCTTCAGAACCTGGGCGGCGGGCGGTCCGTCGCCGCCGCGCATCGCGGCGGTGGCAGCGGGTTCGGGCACCCAGTCTGCGATCTCCTGGAGCAGGCGGCGCACGCCGTTTTCGTGTTCGGCAGAGCCGATAAGCACCGGCGCGATGCGCGCCTCGCTGAAGCCCTTGCGCAGGTCGGCGATGACCTCGTCGGTGGAAGGCTGCTGGTCCTCCAGCAGCTTCTCCAGCAGGGCGTCGTCGAAGTCGGCGAGCGCCTCCAGAAGGATGGTGCGCGCCTCGGCCTCGCGGCCCTTCACGGACTCGGGCATGGCGATGGTGTGCGATGCCGCGCCGTCCTCCCATTCATAGGATTCCTCGGTGATGAGGTCGACGTAGCCCTTGACGTGTTCGCCCTCGCGGATCGGCACCTGGGTCACCAGCAGGGGCGTTTCGGAAACCTCCTGCATGGCCGGCAGCAGCTCGCGCATCAGGGTGGCGGTGCGGTCCATCTTGTTGACGAAGACCATGTGGGGAATGGCGTGTTCGTCGAGGAAGCGCAGGATCGGCGCCACGGTGGTGGCGCGTTCGATCACCGGTTCGAAGACGACGATGGCGGCGTCGGCGCCGATCAGGGCGTTGCGCGCCTCGGCGAGGAACTCCACGGAACCCGGACAATCGAGCAGATTGAGCGTCAGATCGCCGAACGTGCAGCGGGCCGCCGTGACTTCCGTGCTGGTCTGGCGTTCGCGCGCTTCGGGCGCGCTGTCGCCCACGGTGTTGCCGTCCTTGACCGAACCCTTGCGCCCGATCGCACCCGTCGCAAACAGGATCGCCTCGAGCAGCGTCGTCTTGCCGCTCAGCGACGGGCCCACAATGGCAACGTTTCTGATTTTCGACATAGCTTCCTCCCCGCGCGTTGACCGGCGCCTCCCGGACGAGAACGCCGGGGAGGCGCCTCTTGTCAGTGAAACGCTAGTGTGATGGAACCCAGTGCGCAACACGAGTCAGGGGCAGGGGCATTGAAACCAGAGGTTGAGATCGCGCCGCATCCGTCGCCCAACCACGGGGAGCGGCGGCTGCCGGTCACCATGCTGGTGCTCCACTACACGGGCATGGAAACGGGCGAGGCCGCGCTTCGGCGGCTGTGCGATCCCGCCGCGGAGGTCTCGGCCCATTACCTGATCGACGAGGTGGGCAGGGTCCACGGTCTGGTCGCCGAGGAGCGTCGGGCCTGGCATGCCGGCGCGGGTTCCTGGCGCGGCTGCGGCGACGTCAACAGCGCCTCGATCGGCATCGAGCTCGTCAATCCCGGCCATGAATTCGGCTATCGGCCCTTTCCGGAAGCCCAGATGGCGGCGCTTGAGGCGCTCTGCCTTGGCATTCTCGCCCGCCATGCCATCGTTCCGCGCAATGTCGTGGGCCACAGCGACATCGCGCCGCAGCGCAAGCAGGATCCGGGCGAGCTCTTCGACTGGCCCCGGCTGGCCGCCGCCGGTATCGGCCTCTTTCCCCCACCTGCCACGGCGCCCGGACGCGATCTGGGACCGGGAGACGGCGGCGAGGATGTCGAGCGCTTCCAGGCGGCGCTGGCGACCTGGGGCTATGGCCTTACCGCCGATGGCCGCTACGGGCCGGAGACCCAGGCGGTCGTCACCGCCCTGCAGCGCCACTGGCGGCCGGCCCTGTGCGACGGCCGCGCCGATCAGGAAACCCGTGCCATGCTGAACGGCCTGCTGGCCGCCGCCCAGCACGGTGCGCGTTGACCCGGCAGGGGCAAGGCCCTACCTAGGGCGCGGGCCAGATGGCTGGACGGCCGCCGGTCGGGGCGTAAGCGCCGATGGGAGGAAAGTCCGGGCTCCACGGAAATACGGTGCCGGGTAATGCCCGGCGGGGGCGACCCCAGGGAAAGTGCCACAGAAAGCAAACCGCCCGCCCCGGCTTCGGCCCGGCGGGTAAGGGTGAAAGGGTGCGGTAAGAGCGCACCGCGCTTCCGGCAACGGCGGCGGCACGGTAAACCCCACCGGGAGCAAGACCGAGTAGGGGCGACACGGCAGGCGCAAGCCATGCCAGGGACCTTTTCGACCCCGTCGCCCGGGTTGGTCGCGCGAGGCGTCCGGTAACGGGCGTCCCAGATGAATGGTCGTCATCCGGCCCGTGCGGTCGGATACAGAACCCGGCTTACAGGCCGTCTGGCCCACCCATCCCCTCCCAAACGCAAGGCGGGCGCCGCCCATACCAACCCAAGTAATGGCCGTGTTTCGAACAGTAAAAGAACGAAAAACGAACACAATACTTGGCCCTGATTTTGTGTCTGAGCGGCGCATCCATACCAGATGTTGTGCCTTCCCGAGTCCGCGGTTGAGGCGATGGCTCAGCCGGGGGCGAATTATCCCCTGTTCCCAAGCACTTACAGGCATATGTCGTTGACGCCCAGTTAATCCCATGCTATCCCATCCTGTCCCAAATTACGTTGGCGCCAGTGGGCGCGGCCGAGACCTTCAACGGGGCAGCTCTGGGGCATTGGGGACGGAACGTGCCGGTCTTCGTCGGAACGCATATCAACCGGATGGATCGCAAGGGCCGTGTCTCGGTCCCGGCGTCGTTCCGTAATGCGTTGGGCGACAGCATCGGCCAGGGCATCTACGTGATGCGGTCGATCCGCGGCGTGCAGGCGCTGGACGTGTTCGGCGCCACCTCCTTTGCCCAGCTTGCCGAGAGCATCTCCAACCCCTTCGCCAGCGAGGATGAGGACTTCACCTCCGCCATCTTCGGCGCGGCCATGCAGCTTTCGTTCGACAACGAAGGCCGGATCATGCTGCCCGAGGCGTTCCGCACCTTCGCCGGCATCGAGGATCAGGCCTGCTTCATCGGCCGCGGCAAGTTCTTCCAGATCTGGGAGCCCGCCGCGGGCCAGGAGAGCCAGGAGGCCGCCTTCCGCCGCGCCACGGAGAACCGCGGCAACATCAACCTGCGCTTTGCCGATCGTCCGGCCGGGGGTGGGGCATGAACGGCCACGTTCCCGTCCTGCTCGATCAGGTGATCGCTGCGCTCAGCCCCAGCGCCGGTGAAACCCATGTCGATGCCACCTTCGGCGGCGGCGGCTACAGCGCCGGCCTGCTGGATGCTGCCGACTGCTGCGTCCTGGCGCTCGACCGCGACCCTACGGCCGTCCTGCGTGGTCAGGCCATGGCGGCGCGTTATCCCGGCCGCCTGACGGTGGTCGAGGGCCGCTTCTCCGGTCTCGATGCCGCGGTGATCGAAGCAGGCTTGGCGTCGGTCGATGGCGTCGTCTTCGACCTCGGCGTCTCCTCCTTCCAGATCGACCAGGGCGAGCGCGGCTTCTCCTTCCGCGCCGACGGCCCCCTCGACATGCGCATGGGCAGCGACGGCCCCGACGCGGGCGAGGCGGTCAACCGTCTGTCGGAAGCCGAACTCACCGACATCATCGGCCGTCTGGGCGAGGAGCGCCGCGCCCGCGCCGTCGCCCGCGCCATCGTCGCCGCGCGCAAGCGCCAGCCGATCACCCGCACCCTGGAGCTGGCCGAGATCGTACGCGCCACGGTGCGCCCCTCGGCCGACGGCATCGATCCCGCCACCCGCACCTTCCAGGCGCTGCGCCTGTGGGTGAACGACGAACTGGGCGAACTCGAGCGCGGCCTTGCCGCCGCCGAGCGCGTGCTGGGCGAGGGCGGGCGCCTTGTGGTCGTCGCCTTCCATTCGCTGGAGGACCGCATCGTGAAGCGGTTCCTGGCCCAGCGCAGCGGCACCGGCCCGCGCCCCAGCCGCCACAGCCCGCTGATCGTCGACGAACACGCACCCACCTTCACGGTTGCCGAGCGCCGTCCGCTGCGCCCGCTGGACCGTGAGCTGGCGATGAACCCGCGCAGCCGTTCGGCGCGCCTGCGCTCGGCCGTGCGCACGGCCGCTCCAGCCTGGCAGGAGGCAGCATGATCTCGCGATCGGGTCTCATCTGGTGCGTGCTGGCGCTGGGCGCTGCGGTGGCGGCGTTCACGGTGAAGTACGAGGTGCGCGACCTGGAAGACCAGCTCGCCGCCACCCAGGCCGCCATTGCCGACGGCCGCGAGGAGATTCACGTCCTCAAGGCGGAGTGGAGCTATCTCAACCGCCCCGAGCGGCTGGCCGAACTGGCGGGCCGTTATCTCGACCTGACGCCCATGGGCCCGGCCCAGATGACCTCCCTGGTCAACGTCCCGCTGCGTGAGGTTCCTGTCATCGACCCGCTCGATGGCGAGGAGACCGGCACCCTCGTTACCTTCAAGGTCGACCAGCCGTGACCGGCGATTTCGAGCGAGTCGACGTCCGGATCGCAGAGCCGGAGGTCGACCGCGCGCCCGTATCGGCGACTCTGCGGCTCGAAGGCGCGGTCAAGGAGGCTTCCGACACCTGCCGTGCGCGCATGTTCTTCCTGGCCATCGCCTTCTGCGCCGCCTTTGTGGTGGTCGGCGGGCGGCTGGTCGAGGTCATGGCGATGCAGGCCAGCGACGGCCCGATGGCGCAGTCGACCACGGCCGCGCCCCTGGGCCGCGCCGACATCGTCGACCGCAACGGCCTGCTGCTGGCGACCAACCTTCCCACCGCCTCGCTTTATGCCGAGCCGCGGCGGGTCATCGATCCCGTGGAAGCCGCCGATCGTCTGATCCAGGTGCTGCCCGAACTCGACCGCGACGATCTGATCGCCAAGCTCTCGACCGAGCGCGGCTTCGTCTGGGTCCAGCGCAACCTGACGCCGCGCCAGCAGGCCGACATCCATGCCCTGGGCATCCCGGGCCTCGCCTTCATGCGCGAGGAGCGGCGTGTCTATCCCCAGGGCAACCTCACTGCCCATGTCGTGGGTTTCACCGACATCGACCGCCAGGGTCTGGCGGGCATCGAGGCCCACTTCGACCGTGAGCTGCAGAGCCGCGCCGCCGAAGACGACGCGCCGCTCGAGCTGTCCATCGACCTGCGTTTCCAGCAGATCGTGCGCGAGGAACTGACCGCCACCATCGAGAAGTTCAGCGCCATCGGCGGCGCCGGCCTCATTCTCGACGTTCATACCGGCGAAGTTGTCGCCATGGTTTCCCTGCCCGATTTCGACGCCAACCGTCCGACGGACGGCAACCCCGACGCGCTGTTCAACCGCGCGACGCTGGGCGTCTACGAGATCGGCTCGATCTTCAAGGTGTTCACGGCCGCGATGGCGCTTGATGCCGGCGTCGTCAACATGTCCTCGGGCTACGACGCATCGCATCCGATCCAGATCGCACGTTTCACCATCCGCGACTACAAGCCGAAGAACCGCTGGCTCTCGCTGCCGGAGATCCTGGTCTACTCGTCGAACAT
>CALLQH010000045.1 GCA_938014945.1 uncultured bacterium
GACGACAGCCGCCTGTTTTTCGATACGGTCGTCACGCCCATCGCCGGGTTCTTCGGCGTCGGACTGGATTATGCCGCCTACACCGCCGATGCCGGCCTGATCGGCGCCCTGATCGTCGTCGCGGGCGGTTTCACGCCCCTGCCGTTCAAGGTGGTGACCATTGCCGCGGGTTTCGCCCAGCTCGATTTCGGCATCTTCCTTGCCGCCTGCGTGGTCTCGCGCGGCCTGCGCTTTGCCATCGAGGCAGGCCTGCTCCACTGGTTCGGTCCGCCGATCCGCTCCTTCATCGAACGGCGGCTGGCGCTGGTGGCTGGTCTGTCGTTCCTGGCGCTGGTCGTTGCCCTGGTGATCCTGAAATGGCTCTGGTAGCCCGGCTTCGCAGCAACCACATGGGTAACCGATGACAAGGACGCCGCTCACCGCTGCCCGCGTGCGCCAGATCGCCCTGCTGCTGGCGCTTGCCAGTGCGGCCATGCTGGCCGCGGCCTTCTGGTTCCAGTTCTACCGCGGGCTTGATCCCTGTCCGTTGTGTGTGGCGCAGCGCTGGGCCCATGTCGCCTCGCTGGCCCTGGCCCTGATCGCGGCCCTTTTCGCCACGTCCCGCAGCGGGCCCTTCCTGCTGGGCCTGATCGGGCTTGCTTTCCTCGTCGGGGCGGGCATCGCGGGTTACCATGTCGGGGTGGAGCAGCACTGGTTCGAGAGTGCCTTCTGCGGCTCGGGCGACGCCGTCGCCCAGACGGTGGAGGATCTGAAGGCCCTGCTCATGGATACCGAGGTCGCGCGCTGCGACGAGATCGCCTGGTCCCTGTTGGGCATCTCCATGGCCGGTTACAATCTGATCGTCTCGGCGG
This sequence comes from uncultured bacterium, assembly GCA_938014945.1. Taxonomy (GTDB): domain Bacteria; phylum Pseudomonadota; class Alphaproteobacteria; order SP197; family SP197; genus CALGGB01. The sequence continues at coordinate 852 of CALLQH010000045.1, forward strand.
GGCTGGCGGCGATTGCCTTTGCCGCTGCGCGTCGGGCGGCAGGAAGGACGAGCGCATGAGCAGAAAGCGGCTGACGGGCGAGGACATGCTGCCGGGCGACGGCAGCCCGGCCGAACGCGTGAAGGCGATGATCCGCGTCGACCACGCCGGGGAATACGGCGCGCGGCGCATCTACGAGGGTCAGCTTGCCGTGCTCGGCAACAGCGCCTCGGGCCCGGTGATCCGCCACATGCACCAGCAGGAGCTGCGCCACCTCAAGCGTTTCGACGAACTGGTGGTCGAGAGGCGGGTGCGCCCCACGGTCCTGTCGCCGGTCTGGCATGCCGCGGGTTTCGCCCTGGGCGTGGGCACGGCGCTGCTGGGCGAGCGCGCCGCCATGGCCTGCACCGAAGCGGTCGAGAGCGTCATCGACGAGCATTATGCCCGCCAGGCCGAAGACCTGGGCGAGGACGAGACCGAACTGCGCGAGACCATCGAGGAGTTCCGCGCCGAGGAGCTGGAGCATCGCGACACCGCGATCGCCCACGGTTCCGAGCAGGCGCCTGCCTACGAGGCGCTTTCCGGCGCGATCAAGGCGGGCACGCGTCTGGCGATCTGGCTTTCCAGCAGGGTTTGAAGGCAACAGGCATGGAGCAGACGATCAGTGCGCCGGAGCTTTCCCGCGCGCAGCGACGCCGGCGTTTCACGTTAGCCCTGATCGTGGGCTGCGCCGCCGTTCTGGCGCTGGTCAACGAATCGCTCTGGCAGCCCGGCGGTCCCGTCCACGAACTCATCGAGTACACGGGACTCGCCTGCATCGTCGTGGCGATCATCGGGCGGACCTGGTGCACCATCTACATCGGCGGGCGCAAGAAACACGTCCTGGTCGCCGACGGTCCCTATTCGCTGTGCCGCAATCCCCTTTATGTCTTTTCGATCTTCGGCGTGGTCGGCATCGGGTTCGCCACCGGCAGCATCGTTGTCGGTGCGGCCCTGGGTCTTGCCTTCTGGTTCGTTTTCGACCGCATCGTGCGCCAGGAAGAGATTTATCTGACCGAGCACCACGGTGCTGCTTTTGCGACCTACGCTGCTCAGGTTCCGCGATGGTGGCCCAACTTTTCCGGTTGGACCGATGTCGCCAGCCTGGAAGCCCAGCCCGAACGCATCTTCGTGACCTTCCGCGAAGCCTCGCTGATGCTGATCGCCCTGCCGCTCCTGGAGGCTGTCGAGTGGGCCCAGGGCAGCGGCTGGCTGCCGGTCCTGCTGCGCCTTCCCTGAATCGGTGCGCCGCTCCGGCCTTCGAGAGCGTGGCATCCCCAGCGTAAGGCGCCTGTAAGCGGCAGGCGGCATGGTTCTGCCCTGCCGCAGACACGGACTGATCGCCCACGGCTCGTCCCTGGTTGGCTGCGGCCCTCAACCGTGAGCTTGCGCGCGGGCGCGCATCAAGGCGAGGTGGCCATCGAGATGACGACAGGAGGTGTTGCAGAATCCGTCTCTGCGCGATGCCCCCGTGTCTCCGTCGTGATCCCCATGCGCGACGAGGCGGGCAACGCCGCCGCGCTGATCGGCGAAATTCGCCATGCACTCGCCGCCATCGACCATGAAATCGTCTGCGTCGACGACGGCAGCACCGACGGCACCGCCGAGATCCTGCTTGCCTGCGCCGGGCCGGACGGCCCCCTGGTGCTGCGCCATGAGACCAGCCTTGGGCAGAGTGCAGCCATCCGCACCGGTGTCCATGCTGCCTCGGGCCGGCTGATCGCCACGCTCGACGGCGACGGCCAGAACGATCCCGCCGACCTGCCCGCCATGATCAGCCTCCATGGGCTTGAAAGCGCGCGCGGCCAAGTGGTGATGGTGATGGGCCATCGCACCCGGCGGCGCGATACGGCCGTGAAGCGGATGGCGTCGAGGGTGGCCAATACGATCCGCCGCAGCCTGTTGCACGAGCGCACGCCCGATTCCGGCTGCGGCATCAAGGTGCTCGACCGCAGCCTGTTTCTCGACCTGCCGTACTTCGATCACATGCACCGTTTCATGCCCGCGCTGGTTCTGCGCGAGGGCGGCCGTGTCGTCAGCACGGCCGTCGGCCACCGGCCGCGCACCAGCGGACGCTCCAAATACGGCAACCTCGACCGCCTGGTGGTCGGCATCTTCGACCTGCTCGGTGTCGCATGGCTGATGCGGCGGCGGGCGCTTCCCTCCTGCGTGGCGGATTTTCGCTCATGAACCTCGACACCGAATCGATCTGGATCGCCATCGGCTTTCTCGGCCAGCTCATGTTCACCATGCGCTTTGTCGTGCAGTGGGTGCACAGCGAGCGTCACCGCAAGAGCCTGATCCCCACCGCGTTCTGGTACTTCAGCCTGGCGGGCGGCGGCATCCTGCTCACCTACGCCGTCTGGCGCGGCGATCCGGTGTTCATCACCGGGCAGGCCGCGGGCCTCTTCATCTATCTGCGCAATCTCACCTTCATCCGGCGCGAGCGCCGGGCGCTGATGGGGAGGGGGTCGGCCGCGCCGATGGCGCGCTGATGCGTCATCTCTCCGCCGCGGCCTGGTGTGCGGCCGCGCTCGGCATCGCGTTCGCCTGCAGCTTCCTGCGGCCGCTGCTGCCGGTCGACGAGACCCGCTACATGACCGTGGCCTGGGAGATGTGGCAGAGCGGCAATCTGCTGGTGCCTCACCTCAACCACATCCCCTACAGCGACAAGCCGCCGCTGCTCTTCTGGCTCGTAAATCTTGCCTGGCTGCCCTTCGGCCCGGCGACCTGGGCCGCGCGGCTGGTGCCGCTTGCCGCCGCCGCGGCGACCCTGGCGGCGGTGGCGGGTCTTGCGCGCCTGCTCTGGCCCGAACGTGCCGAAGTGCATCGCAACGCGCTGCTGCTGGCCGCGTCAGGCGGCCTGCTTCTGGTCTTTGCCACCCTGGTCCGCTTCGACCTCCTGGTGACCGCCTGCGCCACCGTGGCCCTGCTCGGTATCGCCTTGGTACGCTGGCGTGGCCCCGCCGCCTGGGTCGTGGTGGGCCTTGCCCTGGGCCTGGGACTGATCGCCAAGGGGCCGGTGGTGCTGGTCTTCGCCCTGCCGCCGGGCCTGCTCGCCCCGTTGTGGCTGCGCGAACGTCCGCCGCGCGGATGGCTGCTGTGGTACGGCGGCCTGCTCTGCGCGGTGGCGGCTGCGGCTGCCATCGGCCTTGCATGGGCGCTGCCCGCCGCCTCGGCGGGCGGCACCGTCTATGGCGACAGTCTGCTGTGGGGCCAGACCGCGGATCGCGTCAGCGGTGCCCACGACCATGCCCATCGCTTCTGGTTCTACCTTGCCGCCCTGCCGGTGCTGCTGGCGCCCTGGCTGCTGTGGCCCGCCTTCTGGCGCGGCATCGCCGGTCAGCGCCATGTGCGGACGGACGAGGGCCTGCGCTTCTGCCTTGTCACCCTGGTCGCCGCGCTGCTCGTGATGTCGGCCTTCAGTGCCAAGCAGATCCATTACCTGCTGCCCGCCCTGCCGGTGCTTGCCCTGCTCGTCGCCCGCCTTGCCGACGGTGCCGACGAGGGCCGCTTCGGCCTGATGCCGGTAGCCGGTGTGCTTGGCTTTGTCGGCCTGGCGGCCCTGCTTGCCCGCCTGCTGGGCCCCGCCCTGGCCGGGCCCCATGCGGCGGCCTTTCTCGCAGGCATCGGCCTTGCCGGCCCGCTGGTACTGCTTGCCGGCGCCGCCGCCATCGCCCTGCTGGGCAGGCGGGGCCGCCTGGATGGCCCGGCCGGCATGCTGGCCGCGACCATGGTCTTCCTGATCGCCCTGCATCTGGCCGGCGCCGGCGGCATCTTCGCGCGCTACGACCTCGCCCCGGCTGCCGAAGAGGTCGCCCGCCATCGGCAGGGCGGCATCGCCTATGGCCACGACTATGCCGGCGAGTTCGGCTACCTCGGCCGCCTGACGGCGCCGGTGGAGGAGGTCGGGGCATCCTCCTTCGCCGACTGGCTCGCCGCCCACCCGGGCGGTGCTGCGGTGCTGCACTACCGCGATCTGCCCGCCGACGTTCCCGGTGCGCCCGGCTGGCAGCACCCCTACCGCAGCGGCGACCTGGGCATCTGGCTGGCTCCGGCCTCCTGAGGCCGGAGCAAACCCTCAGCCCTCCACCACCTCGGGCATGTGCAGGGTCATCTGCGGGAAGGGGATCTCGATGCCCTCGGCGTCCAGCGCCTCCTTGAAGCGCTTGTTGAGATCGGTCTTCAGCGCCCACAGGTCGCCCGCGTTGCACCACAGGCGCACGGTGATGTCGACGCTGCTGGCGGCAAGGTTGGTGACGTACATCGCCGGTTCGGGGTCGGCCAGCACCCGGTCGTCGCCCTCGTAGGCCGCGCGCAGGGTCGCCATGGCGTCGTCGATCGAGGCGTCGTAGGCGATGCCCATGACGATGTCGATGCGGCGCGTGGGATACTCGCTGTAGTTCGTGATGTTGCTGCCCCAGATCGCGCTGTTGGGCACCACGACCTTCAGGTTGTCCAGCGTCGCCACCTCGGTGAAGAACAGGTTGACCTCCTTCACCGTGCCCATGGTGCCGCCCGCCTCCACGAACTGGCCGACGCTGAGCGGGCGGAACAGCAGCAGCATGACGCCCGCGGCGACGTTGGAGAGCGTGCCCTGCAGGGCAAGGCCGATGGCCAGGCCCGCCGCACCCAGCACGGCGATCAGGCTGGCCGTCTGCACGCCGAACTGGTTGAGCACGGCGATGATCGTCAGGATCAGGACGGCATACCTGGCGAGGTTGGCAAAGAAGCTCCGCAGCGTCGCATCGACCCGGCGCACGCGGCCCAGGCCCGCGTTGGTCGCCCGCTTGGCCCAGCCCGAGAGCCACAGGCCCACGATCAGCATCACGATGGCGCCCAGCACCTCCAGCCCGTAGCTGGTGATGAGCGCGCCGAGCTCGACGTAGATTTCCTGTACCGCGTCCTGGATGTCGGTCTCGTTCATGGGGCTCTCCTGTCGCATGGGATCGGATGCGCCGGTCCGGCAGGTGGCCGGCGCAGGATTGGTGGAGGTCGAAATAGAGAATTTGGCCGCATTTGGCCAGTACGGGCGGGCGGCGCGCTTCGATCAGTCCACGGGCCGATCAGTCGGTGTCGAGCTCGCTGTCCCAGTAGAGGTAGTCGCGCCAGTCCTCGTGCAGGAAGTTGGGCGGAAAGGCCCGGCCGTTCTCGCGCAGCTGATAGGTGGTGGGCGGCTCCGGCTCGCGCAGGGTGGGCATGCCGGCTTCCTGGGGCAGGCGGTTGGCCTTTTTCATGTTGCAGTAGCTGCAGGCGGTGACGACGTTGTCCCAGCCCGTGCGCCCGCCGCGCGAACGCGGCACGACATGATCGAAGGTCAGCTCGCGGGTTTCCTGGCGCGTGCCGCAATACTGGCAGGCGAAGCGGTCGCGCAGGAAGACGTTGAAGCGGGTGAAGGCCGGCCGCTTGTTCAGCGGGATGAATTCCTTCAGCGCGATGACGCTGGGCAGGCGCATCTCGAAGTTGGGCGAGCGCACGACGCGGTCGTATTCCGAAAGGGTCTGGACCCGGTCCATGAACACCGCCTTGACCGCGTCCTGCCAGCTCCACAGGGACAGCGGATAGTAGCTCAACGGGCGGAAGTCCGCGTTGAGGACCAGGGCGGGGCAGGCTTCCGGCGAAACCACCGGCGGGGTCTCCTCGTCGCATCAGGCAAGCGCCCGGGCGGGCGCCCGCCGCCATCATAGCGGGTTCGTGGGCGAGGTTAACACTGCAATTTGTCGGTTGGGTGACATCGCGCCCCCAGATATGGCGTTGGCCGTGATGCTTGCCCCGCGCCGCTCCCGTCGTAGGATGCCGCCCTTCGTTTCTTTGCTCCCGGGAAATCCGCCATGGCCGCCGCTCTCGACGGAATCGTCGTTCTCGATCTCTCGCGTGTTCTGGCGGGGCCGTGGTGCGGCCAGATCCTGGCCGATCTCGGCGCCACGGTGATCAAGGTGGAGCGGCCGGGTGCGGGGGATGACACGCGCGCCTGGGGGCCGCCGTACCTCAAGGACGCGGAGGGCCACGACACTACGGAGGCGGCCTATTACCTGGCCGCCAACCGGGGCAAGCAGTCGCTCACCCTGGATATGGCGAGCGAAAAGGGTGCCGCGATCTGCCGCGAGCTGGCGGCAAAGGCCGACATCGTGATCGAGAACTACAAGGTCGGCGGCCTGAAGAAATACGGCCTCGATTACGACAGCCTGAAGGCGGCCAATCCGGCGCTCATCTACTGCTCCATCACGGGCTTCGGCCAGACCGGCCCCTATGCGCCGCGCGCCGGCTACGATTTCGTCATCCAGGGGCTGTGCGGCTTCATGTCGATCACCGGCGAGCGCGACGACCTGCCGGGCGGCGGGCCGCAGAAGGCGGGCGTGGCGATCACCGATCTCACCACCGGCCTCTACAGCACCATCGCGATCCTGGCCGCCCTGCAGCACCGCAACAACACGGGCGAGGGCCAGTACATCGACATGTGCCTGTCCGACAGCGCCGTCGCGCTGATGGCCAACATGAACATGAACTACCTCACCAGCGGCGTGCCGCCCAAGCGCTACGGCAACGCCCATCCCAACCTGCTGCCCTATCAGGTGTTCGATACGGCCGACGATCCCATCATCATCGCCATCGGCAACGACGGCCAGTTCCGCCGCTGGTGCGAGCTGGCGGGCGCGCCGGAACTCGCCGACGACGAACGTTTCGCCACCAACCCCTCGCGCATCCGCAACCGCGAGGCGCTGATCGAGCGGGTGATCGCACTCATGAAAGAGCACCCGCGCGCCTGGTGGGTGGAACACCTGGAAAAGCTCGGCGTGCCCTATGGCGTGGTCAACAACTTCGCCCAGGTCTTCGAGGACCCGCATATCCAAGCCCGCGGCATGCAGTTCGCGATGGACCATCCGGCCGCCGGCACCGTGCCCATGGTGAGGAGCCCCGTGAACCTGAAGGGTTCGCCCCCGGTCTATCGCCGTCCGCCGCCCATGCTGGGCGAACACAGCGAAAGCGTGCTGCGCGACATCCTCGGCAAGTCCGAGGAGGAGATCGCGGCGCTGCGCGAGGCCGGGGTGGTCTAGGGGAGCGGGGCAGGACACGGGGAGGCGCGCGCCATGACAGCGCAACCGATGCGTCTGCCCGTCCTCGCCCTGGTGGCCGATGCCTATGCCACGGTCTCGGCCAACCTGCCGGAACTGCTGCGCCTGGGGCGCGGCCCCTTCGTGATCGCCATGGTGCTGGGCCTCTTCTTCGGCGCCATGGCGCCGGTCGCCGCCGCGCCGCTCGCCCTGCTGGCCACCGTCGTTGCCTATGCCTGGTTCTCCTTCCTGGTCGTGCGCCTTGCCCTGCTGGGCGCGCCGCGGGCGCAGCTGCCGCGCCAGGACACCCGCAGCGGCGAGGGGCCGCTGATCCCCCGCTCCAACCTCGGCACCTACATGGTGCGCGCGCTGGGCCTGATCGCGCTGTTCGGCGCGGGCATCGGCTTCATGCTGCTGGTCGTCGTCGTGCCGCTGACCATGGCCGGCGCGCCGCCGCCGTCCGGTGCGGGCGAACCCGGCCGTTTCGCGGTCGCCAACCTGATCCTGGCGGCCCTGCTCGCCGCCCTGCCGTTCGGCGTGCCGGTGGTGCGCCTGCTGCCGCTGCT
>CALLQH010000046.1 GCA_938014945.1 uncultured bacterium
ATGGCCGCCGCCACGGCGGGACAGGCCGGCGCGCGGGTGCTGCTGATCGACCACGCGCCCAAGGCGGGCAAGAAGATCCTGATTTCCGGCGGCGGGCGCTGCAACTTCACCAACACGGGCACGGAACCCGGCTGTTTCCTTTCGGAGAACCGTCACTTCGCGATCTCCGCGCTTAACGGCTACACGCAGTGGGACTTCGTGGCTCTGGTCGAGCGCCATGGCATCGCATGGCACGAAAAGACCCTGGGCCAGTTGTTCTGCGATGGTTCGGCAGCACAGATCGTCACCATGCTGCTGGAGGAATGCCGACGGGGCGGCGTCACCCTGCACCTTGGCAGCGAGATCGGCGACATCGACCACCGCGACGGCCGCTTCCATGTCGGCGGGGCGAGCGCGGAGCAGCTGGTGATCGCCACCGGCGGGCCTTCCATCCCGAAGATGGGTGCGACCGGGCGGGCCTATGCCATCGCCAGACAGTTCGGCCTGCCCGTGATCACGCCCCGCCCCGCACTGGTGCCGCTGACCCTGGGCGAGAACGAGATGCTGTTCCGGCAGCTTTCGGGCGTCGCCTGCCCCGCGACCGCACGGGTCGCAGGCGCGTCCTTTGAAGAAGCCGTGCTGTTCACCCACAAGGGGCTCTCGGGACCGGCGATCCTGCAGGTCTCCTCCTACTGGAAGCCCGGCGGGACGGTGAGCCTGACGCTGGTGCCCGATGCGACGACCCGGCTGCGCGAGGCCAAACGCACCACACCGCGCGCACAGGTCAAGACCGTGCTCGGCGAATGGCTACCCAGGCGCCTGGCCGAGGCGCTGGCCGAACGCATCGCCATCACGCGGGAGATGGCCAACGTGCCCGATGCCGAACTTCAGCGTGCCGGCGACATGCTTGCCAACCTCACCTTCCATCCCACCGGCACGGAAGGTTACGCCAAGGCCGAGGTGACCGCAGGCGGCATCGATACGGCGGCGCTGTCGTCGAAGACCATGGAGGCCCGCACCGTGCCGGGGCTCTACGCCATCGGCGAGGCGGTGGATGTCACCGGCTGGCTGGGCGGCTACAATTTCCAGTGGGCCTGGTCGTCGGGCGTCGCCGCCGGCCGGGCCATTGCGGCGCGCGCCCGGGGCTGAACGCTCCCTACTTCTCCTTCATCACCCAGATGCCGTCCCAGGGACCCTCCGGCTGCGTCGTCTTCAGGACCTCGCAGCGCTCGATGTACATCTGGGATAGGTAGTCGTCCGGGTTGGCCTTGAGCGCCTCGCGGAAGGCGGCGATGGCCTTGTCCCACTGGCCGGCGCGGTAGCGGTCGATGCCGTGCTTGAAGAAACCCACCACCTCCATGAGGTTCGGGAAGGTCTCTTCCGTGTGGTAGTCGAGCACTTCCAGCACCTCCACGGGCTGGGTCTTGCCCTTGACCACCACCAGGTCGATGCCGCGCATGCGATAGCTGTTCTTCAGCTTCACCGCCGTGTTCTCGGAAATCAGGATGCGCGCCTTGTACTGCTTGCAGGCGCTTTCGAGGCGCGCGGCGAGATTGACGCCGTCGCCGATGATCGTGAAGTCCATGCGCTTCGGCGAGCCGATGTTGCCCGAGACGACGGAATCGGTGTTGAGGCCGATCCCCATGTCGACGGGCTTGCGGCCCATGGCCGCACGCTCCTGGTTCCAGTCGCGCAGGTTGGTGATCATGCCGATGGCCGCACGCACGGCGCGGTCCTCGTCGTCGTCGTGCGGCGCGGGAATGCCGAAGGCGGCCATGATGGCATCGCCGATGAACTTGTCGAGCATGCCGCCCTGGCTGGAGATGCACTCCACCATGATGCTGAAGTACTCGTTGAGGAAGCTGACGGTGCCCTGCGGCCCCAGCTCCTCGGTCAGCGTCGTGAAGCCGCGGATGTCGGTGAAGAGCACCGTGGCGTTGAGGCTCTTGCCGCCCAGGATGTCGTCGCCGCCGGCCAGAAGCTGATCGGCCACGCCCGGGTCCATGTAGCGCGCCATGGTCGACTTCATGCGCTTTTCAGAAGAGATGTCCTCGATCATCACCATGGTGCCGAGGTTCTTCTGCTCGATGGAAACGAGCGGCAGCACCGTGGCGTTGACGGAGCGCTTCTCGCCGCCGACCGAAAGCTCGGCATCCATGACGATCTCGGAGGCGCGTGTCTCCTTGACCTTCTTCAAGCGCTCCAGGATCCAGGGATTGCTCTGGCCAAAGAAGTCCTCGACCGCCTTGTTGATGATGTCTGCGGGCTTGCACTGCAGGATCTTCAGACCCGCGGCGTTGCAGGTGACGATGCTGTCGTCCTCGTCCAGCGTGATGACACCGTTGGTCATGCTCTGGAGCATGCTTTCGTTGTAGTTGCGCATGTTGCGCACGTCGTCGAACAGCTTGGCGTTCTCCAGCGCGATGGAGACCTGCGCGGTGAAGGCCTTCAGGCGCTGCTCGTCCTCGTCGGTGAAGGGGCCGCCGCGCTTGTTGAGGCACTGGGTGACGCCGATGACGACACCGGCCTTGTTGACGACGGGCACGCAGAGGATCGAGCGGGTGAAGAACCCCGTCTTCTTGTCGAAGGCCGGATTGAAGCGCAGGTCGGCATAGGCGTAGGGGATGTTGACGGTCTGACCGGAAGTGAAGACAGCGCCCGCGATGCCCGAGGTGTTGGGCAGACGGATCTGGAAGGCGCCCACCCCTTCGCCGACAGTCGAAAACAGCTCGCCCGTCTTTTCGTCGTTGAGGAACAGGGTGGAGCGTTCGGCCTGCAGCATGCGCGTCGCCTCGCCCATGACCTTGTGCAGCAGCACGGTCAGGTCGATCTCCGAGGTGAGGTCGGCGATCATGTCGAGGAAGGCCATCTCCTGGCTGCGCGTGCGCCCGACCTGCTCGATGAACTGGGCGCTCTGCAGGGCGACCGCGGCCTGGGTCGTCATCGACTGGAGCAGATCGAGATCATGCTCGGTGAACTGGCCGTCCTGCTTGTTGAGGACCTGAGCGACGCCGATGCACTCGCCCTTGATGGTGTTGATGGGCACACAAAGGATGCTGCGGGTCTTGAAGCCCGTGCGCTCGTCGACACTGCGGTTGAAGCGTTCGTCGGCATAGGCATCGTGAATGATCACGCCTTCGCCGCTCTGGAAGACGTGGCCGGAGATGCCGGTGTTGTTGAGGATGCGGATCTCGCGGCTGAGATTGCCCTGGGCGACGCGGGAATAGAGCTCGTTCGAGCTGGCATCGTTGAGGAACAGGGTGCCGCGCTCTGCGCCCAGTTCTCTGGTCGTGATCTCGACCAGGGTTTCCAGCACCTCGTCCAGTGTCTCCAGCGCCGCAACCTTGCGCGTGAGTTCAAGCAGCAGTTCGGCGCGCCAAAGACGACGCGCGGCCTCTGCGGTGGAGACCCGCGCCTCTGCCTGGACCTCGTCGTCGACCAATCCCTCCTCGGTCCGGGAGACCGTCTTCGCGGGTGCGGGCGGGGACTTGGCGTTCATTGCAGTCTGCCGCCCGGGCCACCGGCGCCGGCGGAGCGCCGGCCGGTGTCCTGGTCCTGCTCACCCAGGAGCGAGCGGATCTCGCGCTGGTGGGCGTCGCGCTGGGCTTCCATGTCGGCGCGCATGGCGGCAATGGTCCGGCGCAGTTCGTTCGCCTCCGCCACGCCATGGGCCACAGCCTCCTGCACCGCACGATCCTTTTCGTAACCCAGGTCCTCCAGCTGCTGGCGCAGCGCCTGAACGGTAGCGCGCAACTGCTGATGATCCTCGTTGCCCTGGGCCAATGCCGCCTGGACCGCTTCGTCACGGGCGATCGCCATGGCCTCCATCGCATCGCGCAGCGCGGCAACCTGGCCCTTCAACTGGCGAAGCTCGTCGCCGGCTTCGGCCAGCGCGCTCTGCACCTTCTGCTCGCTGAGAGCATCCATCTGGGCCATGCGATCGCGCATCGCACCAATGGTCTGCTTGAGCTGGTGAATTTCCATCTCCGCATCCTGGCGAAGACGATCCGCCTCGGATTCGGAATCCCGTTCTTTGGTCATGACATACCCTCCCCCGGCGAGGGTTCTGCGCGCTGCGTACCCGCCTCCCAAACCGTCCGCCGGCTTGATCGCGGCGTTTCGGACTGAAGCGTGCTGGATACAAGCATAGACCGCCGCCGCCAGCGATCAAACCGCACGCTGCGATCCGGCGTGCTGCACGGATTCAGATATCCGCACGACCCTGTGCTGCAACCGCATGCAGGGTGCGTTCCAGAAGCTCGCCAAGCGGGATGTCGTCGAAGAAATCTTCAGGGTCGAGGGTGACCCCGAAGCGGCGTTCGATCGCCAGCGCGGCGCCCAGAGCCTTCAGGGAATCGCCGCCGTAGTCCATGAAGCTGCGCGCTTCATCAAGGCGCACCACCCCCAGTTCGCTGGTGATGCATTCGGCGATGCGTTCTCGCGTGCCGCCTTTCGTCTGCCCTTCACCTTCTTCCTGCGGGGCTGCGGGCATTGCCTGTTGCATGCGCTGCAGGTCGATCTCGCGCAAACGGTTGCGGTCGACCTTTGCGCTCTGGTTCATCGGCAATCGCGCCAGGGCGACGATCTCCACGGGCCACATGTAGCGCGGCAGCTCTTCCTGCAGAATCGTCTGAAGCGCCGCGCCATCGGGCTGCGCGCCTTCGCCGAAGCCGACATACAGCGCCAGGGCCGCCACCGCCCCGACGCCATCGCGCCGCGGCACGACACCGGCAGCGACGACACCCGGCGCCTTGCGCGCCACCGTCTCGATCTCCTCCAGCTCGACACGACGGCCGCGCAGCTTGACCATGTTGTCGTCGCGTCCGAGGAAGGCGAGCAGACCGTCCTCGCCGACGCGCACCAGGTCGCCGGTGCGGAAGACCGGCGTATGCGCGCCATCGGGCAACACGCAGAAGCGGGACGCGGTGCGTTCCTCGTCGTTCCAGTAGCCCAGTGACATGCGCGGGCTGGAGACCACCAGTTCGCCTGTGCCCGGTTCTCCGGCCGGATCGAGCCACAGCGTCGCACCCGGCAGCGCGCGGCCGATGGGCACCCTGCCCCTTGCCGGCGGATGCTCGGCCGGCACCATCCAGCCCGTGGACCAGGAAACCTCGGTGGCGCCGTAGGAGCAGAATATCTCTGCCCGTGGCCCGAGCACGCCGCGCATCGCCGCGATGTCGTCCCACTGCACCACATCGCCGAACAGCGTCACCACCCGCAGGCTGACGAGCCTGGCCGCGGCATCGGGATGGCCCGCGACGATCCGCCCCAGGCCGACATAGAAGGCGCTGACCGTCACCTTGTGGGTGGCATAGATATCGAGGATCGCGGCAACGGAATCGGCACCGGGAATGGCAACCAGGGTGGCGCCCGAGATGATGGCTGTCCAGCAGTTGAAGTGCGCGCCGCTGACCGCGCTGCTGCCGGCGAATGCCGCAATGTCGCCGGGGACGATCGAGAGCATGTGGCGGCGAATGCGGCAGGCTTGGCCCATGGAGCGCCGCTTCTTGGCAACCCCCTTGGGCTGCCCCGTGCTGCCCGAGGTGAAGACGATCATGGCCGTATCGTCGCTCGCGCGAGCAGGCCCTTCGTACACCAGGCCTGGCTCCAGGGACGCCAGCGACACGACGGCAGGGCCGGGGCCGACATGGCGGGCGATACTCTCGGGCGCACCTGCGCAGACGGCCACGGCAGCGCCGACCAGCTGCGTCGTCTGGCGGTTGCGCAGCGGTGACAGCGCCGGATCGAGCGGCACCACCGGCACACCCAGATGCAGGCCCGCGGCAAGAGCCGCCAGATGCAGGCTGCCGAGCGGGCCGCAGACGACGACCGGCGCACGGTTGCCCTGCAGCACCGCTTCGAGATTCCCGGCAAGAAGCCGGGCAAGATGGGCGAGTTCGCCGTAGGACAGCGTTCCATCGGGCGCCGTCACGGCGCAGCGGTCCGGCTGGACCCTGGCCCAGTGGTCGAGCGCATCGAGCAGATCGAACGGCGCGCCGTGCTCCATCGCCACATCGCTGGCATCGGCCAGCTTGACCAGGCGCTGGTACTCCGCGGCATCCATCGCTTGGGGCATGGGGGAATTCCGGTGACCGGTGGAGGCACGACACGCCGGCGGCGCGAGAGGGCCATTGTGTTGCCCCCCGGAGCCGGGTCAAGCGGGATCGCCCCTGAGGCCAATGCGGTTGCTGGCCTGCACCGGGCCGGTGCATGCTCGGTTACCGGTGCGATGGGCACACACCCGCCCGGGATGCTTCGCCGGCACTGGCCGACGGGTAGCAACATCAGCGCCAAGGGGGGCTTGGCCATGACCACGCGCTGGGGATGAGCGTGGCCACGAAGGACTCACACGGCCATGGCGGTCGTGCGCTGTGTGACGTCCGCGGTTTCGAAGGGCCGAACCGCCACCTGCCCGAACGCTGCATCGTCGGCACGCTCGATACGCAAGCGGTTGCCGGAACACAGGGCTTGGTGCCCCCACAGGCGGCGCGGCGTATCCACGCCTTCCTCGAAGACAACGTCCGTATCAGCCCCCTGACCCCGCCCCTGGCCGAGGTCGACCGCGTCCTGCTGGCAGACAGCCCCGTGCCGGCGGCCGACGCGGTGGCGGCGACCTGCATCGCCCTGCAACACCTCTCCGGCGAGACAGGCGCCCGCTGGCGGGTGGCGCCTGGTGATGGCCCCGACCTGGCAACCCTCGCCTGCGCCTGTGACGCGCTCGATATCGGTGCGGCGGCGCTGCATACGGCATGCGAACTGGTGGCGGCGGCAAGCGGTGGTGGCCCGAACGATACGAACCTGAAACCGCCACCCTCGCTTCGCAGCTTTCTGGCACTGCTGCGCCGGCGCATGCTGGACTTCACCAGCCGTTGCCTCGTCCACGAGGCGAGCCGGCGCGGTATTCCCTGGCGGCGCGTCAACGATGGCCTGACCTCGCGCCTGCTGATCGAGCTGGGCGAAGGCCGCCGCCATACCACGATGATGGGCGAGACCTCTCCCAGAGCTACTACCGGCGGGGCGTCTCCGCATTCGGCGACAGCCGCGAGGACACGACCGAAGCCATCCGGACCGTCGCCGAAGCGCTGGGCGTAAACCACATCGCCTGTTACGGCAGTTCTATGGGCGGGCTGATGGCGATCCGCAGCGGCATGGCATTGGGCGCCGGGCGCGTGCTCTGCGCCGCGGGCACCGCCGACGTCGCACCACGTGCCGACGGCACGCGCCTGACACCTGAGGAGAAGGTCGCCGTCACCCGCGAGGAGGCAGCACGTCTGGCCGATGAGCTGCGCAGCGGCGTGCCGGACCGCATCGCCTATCTGCATGGCTCCGAGCATGACCGCGATGCGATCATCGCGGATGCCCTGCAGGACATTCCCGGCGTCGATGCGATCGCGCTGAGCGAGCTCAACCGCCACAACATCGACTTCCATCTCGTGATGACGGGGCGCTACCACCGCACCTTCGACTGGCTCGCCGGACGCGGCGACGACCTGGGGCTGACGGCCGCTTAGGAGGCTTCCGCCTCGTGTTCGGTGATGGCGGCAAGGAAGGTGTCGGCGAAGTTGCGCAGCTTGCTCGCCCCCACACCATGGATCTCGGCGAATGCGTCGCGGCTGGCCGGACGGCGGTTGGCGAGTTCGATCAGCGTCGCATCGTGGAAGATGACATAAGGCGGCACGCCGCGCTCGCGCGCCAGAGCCAGGCGGGTTTCCTTCAGCTTCTGGAGCAGCGCGAGAGCCGCGGTATCGCCGACCGGCTCGGCGGTGCGCGCCGCCTTGCCCTTGGCACCCGCGGCGCGACCCAGGCTGTCGGTCCGCAGGCGCACGCTTTCCTCGCCCTTGAGCAGGCGGTGGCCCCGCGGCGTCAGGGCAAGCCCGCCGTAGCCGCCGACATCGATCTCCAGAAAGCCTGAGGAAACGAGCTGGCGGATGACGGCGCGCCAGACCGGCGCCTTGTGCTCACGCCCGACGCCGAAGGTGGAAAGCTGGTGGTGGCCGAACTTCTCGATCTTCTCCGTCGTGTGCCCGAGCAGGCTGTCGACGATGTGGGCGGCGCCGAATCGCTCGCCGGTGCGCGCCACGGTGGCGAGCACCTTCTGGCCCAGTTCCGTGCCGTCGATCACCATCGGCGGATTGAGGCAGACGTCGCAGTTGCCGCAGGCCTCGACCGTCTCGCCGAAGTAGGCAAGCAGCGAGGCGCGGCGACATTCAACCGCTTCGCAATAGGCGACCAGCGCGTCCAGGCGCCGGCTTTCGACGCGCTTCATCGCCTCGTCGGCCTCGCTCTGGTCGATGAAGACGCGGCGCAGGCGGATGTCCTGCAACCCGAAGAAAAGCTGCGCCTCGGCGGGCGCGCCGTCGCGTCCGGCGCGGCCCAGCTCCTGGTAATAGGCTTCGACCGTGGCGGGCAGATCGACATGGGCGACGTAACGCACGTCCGGCTTGTCGATGCCCATGCCGAAGGCGATGGTCGCCACCATGACGATGCCGGGCTCGGTCATGAAGGTGTCGAGGCGTCGGCTGCGGGCATCGGCGTCCATGCCGGCGTGATAGGCGAGCGCCTTGTGGCCGGCCTGTTCGAGCTGGGCTGCGACCTCCTCGGTCTTGGCGCGCGACAGGCAGTAGACGATGCCGCATTCGCCCTCGTGCGCGCCGACGTAATCAAGCAGCTGGCGGCGCACGTTGGCCTTGGGCGCCACCATCAGGCGAATGTTGGGGCGGTCGAAGCCGGCAACATGGACCTTCGCCCGGTTGCCAAAGAGGCGCGCGACGATGTCGTCGCGCGTCACCGCGTCGGCGGTGGCGGTGAAGGCGCCTATGGGCACCCCGGGGAAGAGTTCGCCCAGGCGCTGCAGGTCGCGATATTCCGGACGGAAGCTGTGGCCCCACTGGGAGATGCAATGGGCCTCGTCGACCACGAACATCGAGAGCGGCAACCCCGAGAGCGCGGCGAGCATGGGCTCGGTCATCAGCCGTTCCGGTGACATGTAAAGGAGCGTCACCTCACCGGCCTTCACGCGCCGCCAGGTTGCCACGTTGTCCTCGCGCGGGCGGCCGGAGTTGATTGCCTCGGCCGCGACACCGGCCAGCCGCAGGGCGGCGACCTGGTTTTCCATCAGGGCGACCAGCGGCGAGACGACCACCGTCAGGCCGCCGCGCACCAGGGCAGGCACCTGGAAGCAGAGCGACTTGCCCGCCCCCGTCGGCATCACCGCCAGGGTATGATGGCCCGCGATCAGGTCGTCGACGACATCCTCCTGGCCCGGGCGGAAGGCCTCGAAGCCGAAGGTCTCCTTGAGAACGCGGTGCTTGGTGTCGTCGGGGACGGATGGCATGGGGGCGGGTGTCATGGGCGGCGCCACCATAGTCAAAGGGCTGCTGCGCCGAAACCCGCTCGCGCACGCGGCGCACGCTGCTACACTCCACTTGTCCACCGGCATGACAAGAAGCACAGCGAGGAGCCCATGATCCACAGCCATCTGCGCGACCAGGTCGACTGGGAGCAGCCGTTTTCGTCCGAGGAATACGCCGACCGCCGCGCCCGCGTGCGCAAGGCGCTGACCGACGCAGGGCTCGATGCGATCCTCGTCACCAATCCGGCGGACCTGACCTGGCTCACCGGCTACGACATGATCTGGTACCACCTGAAGAACCTGACCGCCTGCCTGGTGCGCGCCGACCGCGACGAGACGACCTTCTTCGACAGCCCCAGCCACACCACCATCGTGGCGACGACGCCGGAGATCACCGACTGGCACGTCATGACCTATGACCGCGACCACCTGCCCCAGCTCGTCGAAGGCATCGCCAAGCGCGGCATGGGCAAGGGCCGCATCGCCATCCAGCCCTGGAACTTCGCGCCCCACGCCAGCGTCTATGGCGAGCTGAAGGGCGCGCTGGAGGCGCAGGGCGCCACGGTGTCGGACGGTTCCTACCTCGTCGAGGAGCTGCGTTTCATCAAGAGCCCGGCCGAGATCGCCGTGGTGCGCAAGGCCGCCGCCATCGCCGACGACGCCATGGCCGCCGCGCGTGACGCCATCGCCGAGGGCGTGATGGAGACGGAACTCGAAGGCGTCATCATGGCGAGCATGATGAAGGCGGGCGGCGGTTATCCCGGCATCCGCAGCATGATCGGCTCGGGCCCGCGCGCGGGCACCCACCACAGTCCGCCCCAGCACCGTCGCATCAAGCAGGGCGACCTGGTGTTCGTCGATTTCTGCGGCTGCCTCCACCGCTACCACGTCAATGTCAACCGCACCTTCAGCCTGGGCGAACCCGACAAGCGCTGGACGGCGATGATGGACAAGTCGGCCGGCTGCACGCCCGCCGTGGTCGACGCGGTGAAGGTCGGCGACCCGCTCTCGAAGGTGCAGGACGTTGCCGACGCCTACATCGACGGCGCCGGCCTGCGCGATTACGTCTGGTTCGTCGGCGGCTACTCCCTGGGCATCGCGATGCCGCCGGACTGGTGCGGCAGCCATTGGGTGAAGCCCCGCCCGGAGCTGGGCGAACGCATCGTGACCCCCGGCCAGGTCTTCAACCTGGAGAACCAGTTCGACGTCTGGGACGACTGGCCCGGCGGCTCAGGCGCTGCCTGGATCGACAGCTTCCTGGTGACCGAGAACGGGCTGGAGGTGCTCTCGAAGCACCCGCGCAATCTGGTGGTGGTGTAGGGGGCAGCGGCCGCGCCTCACCCCTCTTCCTGTCATGGTCCGGCTTGACCGGACCATCCATGCTGTGACCGGGCGGCAGGTGCCGCGGCGAGGTTACAGCATGGACCCTACGGTCAAGCCGGAGGGAGACACAGAGAGGGGGGGGGAGAAGGCCGTAGCACCTACTTCCCCGCGAACATTCTGTTCCTTCTACGTTCTTGACATCACTTCAATGAGAACAAACTATGAACTCATCAATTCCCTGTGTCAGGTGTCATGCCCCTTCCCCGCCCCGAACCTGTTTCCGGCGAACCCGCCGCCGACCTTGCCGATCTGCGCCGTCGCATCGCGGCGCTGGAGCGGCGGGCGGTTGCGTTCGATCCCGGTCAGGCCGAACGGCAGGCGGTGGCGCCCTGGGGCTTCGGCCTTCCCGTCCTTGACGGCGCCCTGCCCGAGGGCGGGCTGGCAAGCGATGCCGTGCACGAGGCTGCCGGCGCCGAGCATGGCGACGGGCCGGCGGCGGCCGCGTTCCTTGCCGCCGTGCTCGCCCGCCTGGAACGGCGCGACGGGCGCGAGGCGGTGCTCATCTGCCAGAGCCGGGCGGCGGCTGGTCGCTTCGGGCGGCTCCACGGGCCGGGCTGGCGCGCCCTGGGCCTCGACCCGGCGCGCATCCTCCACGTTGCCGTGCGGCGCGATGCCGACGTCCTGTGGGCGGCCGAGGAAGGCCTGCGCTGCGGCGCGCTGGCCGCGGTGCTGGCCGACCTCGACGGCGCCGATTTCACCGCCAGCCGCCGCCTCTCGCTCGCCGCGGAGGAGGGGCAGACCCCTGCCCTGATGCTGCGCGACGACCGGCTGGGGCCGGCGAGCGCCGCGGCCAGCCGCTGGCGCATCGCCGCCCTGCCCGGCACGCCCGACCCTTTCGACGCACGCGCCCCGGGCAACCCCCGCTGGGCGCTGGAACTGGTGCGCTGCCGGGGCGGACGCCCCATGACCTGCAAGGTGGAGTGGAACCGTGAGACGGGTGCTTTCGGTCTGGCTGCCGCGCTGGCCGATCGACCGGCTGCGCCGGTCGCTGCACGGCCCTGGCCGCACGATGCCGGCGCACGCAAGGCCGGCTGAGCCCTTCGCCCTGGTCGCCCCCGGCGTGCACGGCCTGCTGCTCAGCGCCGTCAACCGGGAGGCCCAGGACGAGGGCCTCAAGCCCGGCATGCGCCTGGCCGATGCGCGCGCCGCCTTCCCCGCCCTTGCCGTGCGCGAGGCCGAGCCGGAGGCCGACCGCCAGGGCCTCATCCGCCTTGCCCTGTGGTGCGGCCGCTTCACGCCCTGGAGCGCGCCCGACGGCGAGGACGGCCTGATGCTCGACATCACCGGCTGCGCCCATCTTTTCGGCGGCGAGGCGGCGATGGTCGCCGAGGTCGAGACGCGGCTGGCGGGCCTCGGCCTGGAGGCCCGCGCGGGCCTTGCCGACACGCCGGGTGCGGCCTGGGCGCTCGCCCGTTTTGCCCCGGCCCGGGCGCGCATCGCCGCGCCGGGCGAGACCCGCGCCGCCATCGAGGACCTGCCGGTGGAGGCCCTGCGCATCACGGCCGAGACCAGCCTGCTGCTGCGCCGCCTCGGCCTTGTCACCATCGGGGCGCTCGCCGACCTGCCGCGTGTGCCGCTTGCCCGCCGCTTCCCCTCCAAGGCGCAGGGCGAGGCCCTGATGCAGCGTCTCGATCAGGCGCTGGGGCGGCGCGACGAACCGCTCTCGCCGCTCTCCCCGCCGCCGGACTACCTGCGGCGTCTGGCCTTCACCGAACCGCTGCTGCTGAAGGACAGCGTCGAGGCGGCGCTCGCCGATCTGCTTGCCGGCCTTGTGCCCCTGCTGGAACGCGACCATCGCGGCGTGCGCCGCCTGGTGCTGTGGTGCTTCCGCGTCGACGGCAGCCATGTCCGCATCGCCGCGGCCACGGCGCGCGCCAGCCGCGACGCCGATCACCTCGCCCGCCTCTTTGCCGAGAAGCTCGACGGCATCGATGCCGGTTTCGGCATCGACGTCATGGCGCTGCATGCCGCCCGCGTCGAACCGCTGGCCGACGACCAGCTTGCGCTGACCGGGCGCGGCCGGGCACGCGACGGCGTCGACCGCCTGGTCGACCGGCTGCTCGCACGCCTGGGTGCCGGCGCGGTCGCCCGCCTGGAGCCTGCCGAGCGCCACCTGCCCGAGGCCGCCGAACAGGCCGTGCCGCCGGGGCGACCCGTCGACCCATGGCCGGAGCGCCCGGACCTGCCCCAGCGCCCCTTCCGCCTGTTCGAGCGGCCCGAGGCGGTGGAGGTCATGGCCGAGGTGCCCGATGGCCCGCCGCTTGTCTTCACCTGGCGGCGCGTCACCCGCCGGGTCGCGCGCGCCGCCGGGCCTGAGCGCATCGCCCCGGAATGGTGGATCGGCGACGACGAGGACGAACCCCTGCGCGACTACTACCGCGTCGAGGACACGGCCGGGCGCCGCTACTGGCTCTACCGCGCCGGCCTTTACCAGGACACCGCCGCCAAGGGCCCGCCCCGCTGGTACGTCCACGGCCTCTACGGATGAACGCGATGGCCCTCAAGCACCCAGATACAGGGGTAGCGGACATTCTATCCACAACACCTTGGGGAACCGCCCTCCCCGTGGACCGTTTCAGGGACAAGGAGGCGATGCCATGACCCTCTATGCCGAACTGCAGGTGACGACGAACTTCAGCTTCCTGCGCGGTGCGTCCCACGCCGACGAACTGGTCGGCCGCGCCGCGGCCCTGGGGCTCCAGGCCATCGGCATCGCCGACCGCAACACCCTGGCGGGCGTCGTGCGCGCCCATGTCGCGGCGAAACAGGCCGGTCTGCGCCTGCTGGTCGGCGCCCGCCTCGACCTCACCGACGGCCCCTCCCTGCTCTGCTACCCCCGCGACCGCGCCGCCTACGGCCGCCTCTGCCGCCTGCTCACCCTGGGCCAGCGGCGCACGGTGAAGGGCGATTGCGTCCTCGCCCTGGAGGATGTGTTCGACCACGGCGAGGGCCAGGTGCTGATCGCCCTGCCGCCCCAGGTGCTGCCCGACACCGACTTCGAGGAAAAGCTCGCCCTGCTGCGCGCCCGCCACGACGGGCCGCTCTACCTTGCCGCCGCCATGCTTTATCGCGGCGACGACCGCGCCCGCCTCAACCGCCTCGCCGAGCTGGCGAGACGCCACGGCACGCCGCTGGTCGCGACCAACGATGTCCACCAGCACACGCCGGAACGGCGCGCCCTGCAGGACGTGCTGACCGCCATGCGCGAGCACACCACCGTGGCGCGCGCCGGCTACCGCCTGGCCGCCAACGCCGAGCGCCATCTCAAGCCCGGCGAGGAAATGGCCCGCCTGTTCCGCGGCCACGAGGATGCGGTGGTGCGCACCGTCGAGATCGTCGACCTCTGCCCCTTCAGCCTGGACGAGCTGCGCTACGAATACCCCGACGAGCCGGTGCCGCAGGGCACGACGCCGCAGCAGCACCTGGAGGCGCTGGCCTGGAAGGGCGCGGCATGGCGTTATCCCAAGGGCATTCCCGACAAGATCCGCGCCATCCTCGAACACGAGCTGGCGATGATCGCCCGCCTCGACTACGCGCGTTACTTCCTCACCGTCCACGACATCGTGCGTTTCGCCCGCAGCCGCGGCATCCTCTGCCAGGGGCGCGGTTCGGCGGCCAACTCGGCGGTCTGCTACTGCCTCGATGTCACCGCCGTCGATCCCAACCAGATCGACCTGCTGTTCGAGCGTTTCCTTTCGCCCGAGCGCAAGGAGCCGCCCGACATCGACGTCGACTTCGAACACGAGCGCCGCGAGGAGGTCATCCAGTACCTCTATCGCCGCTACGGACGGGACCGCGCGGGCCTTGCCGCCACGGTCATCAGCTTCCGCGCCCGCAGCGCCGTACGCGAGGTCGGCAAGGCGATGGGCCTTTCCGAGGACACGGTCGCGGCCCTGGCCGGCACCGTCTGGGGCATGCACGGCGAGGGTTTCGCCGAGGAACGCGTGAAGGAGGCCGGGCTCGATCCCGCCGATCCGCTGCTGCGCCGCACGGTCGAGCTGGCGGCCGAACTGATCGGCTTTCCGCGCCACCTTTCCCAGCATGTCGGCGGCTTCGTGCTGACCCGTGGTCCCCTCTCCGAGATGGTGCCCATCGGCAACGCCGCCATGGAGGACCGCACCGTCGTCGAGTGGGACAAGGACGACCTGCAGGCGCTGGGCCTGCTCAAGGTCGATGTCCTGGGTCTGGGCATGCTGACCTGCATCCGCAAGGCCTTCGAGCTGCTGGAGAAACACAAGAACAAGCACCTGACGCTCGCCACCGTGCCGCGCGAGGATCCGGCGGTCTACGACATGCTCTGCCGTGCCGACTCCCTCGGCGTCTTCCAGGTCGAGAGCCGGGCGCAGATGAACATGCTGCCGCGCCTGAAGCCGCGGAAGTTCTACGACCTCGTCATCGAGGTCGCCATCGTGCGGCCCGGCCCCATCCAGGGCGACATGGTCCACCCCTACCTGCGCCGCCGGGACGGCATCGAGGAGGTTGTCTATCCCGC
>CALLQH010000047.1 GCA_938014945.1 uncultured bacterium
CGCAGGGGCGCACGCTGGGGGAGCTGTTTCCCGAAATCGGCCGCAGCCGCATCGTGCAGGCGGTCGCGCAGGCCCTGCAATCGCGCCAGTCCTCTGTTCTTTCGCGCGCGCTGAACCCGCAGATCCTGCCGTTGCGGCGCGACGGCAGCGAAGGCGAGGGCATCGAACACCAGGCCATCGTGAAGGCGATCGAGTCCCGCGGCGGCATGTTCTGCCTGGTGCAGATCTTCGATGTCAGCGACGCCATCCACCGCGAGCGTTTCCTGCGCACCCAGGCCGGGGAGCTGGCGCGCCTGGCCGACCACCTGACCGCCAGCGGGCAGGCCCTGCGCGCCATGCTGGAGGCCAGCCCCATCGGCGTCGCCATCATCTCCAACGACGGCGTCATCCGCTTTGCCAATCCGCGTCTGGCCGCGCTCTTCCTTGCCGAGGAGAGCACGATCGTGGGGCGCCCTGCCGAGGATTTCTTCACCCATCCGCGCAACATCCTGGATGGCTTCACGCAGCCCGTCGATCGCATGGAGGTGCGCTTCCGGCGGCGCGACGGCTCTCAGCTCTGGGCCCAGGTGAGCACCAAGCCCACGGAGTTCGAACAGCAGCCGGCGATCCTGTGCTGGGTCTACGACATCTCCGACCACAAGAAGGCCGAACGCGACCTCGCCGGCGAGCGCGACCGGGCCACCGAGATGGTGCGCGCGCGCACCGAGTTCCTGGCCATGGTGAGCCACGAAATCCGCACGCCGCTGAACGGCATCCTGGGCACGGTGCGGATGCTGGACGAAACGCAGCTTGACGAGACGCAGCACCGTCATCTGCAGATGATCCGTTATTCGGGCGACGCTCTGCTGGCGATCCTCAACGACGTGCTCGACATCTCCAAGCTGGAGGCAGGTCACATCCGGCTGGAGAAGCAGCCCTTCGACATGACGCTGCTGATCGACAACCTGGTGCTGCTGATGGCCGGGAGGGCTGCCGAGAAGGGCCTTGAGCTTCACACGCAGATCGATACGGCATTCGAGCGCGAGGTGATTGCCGACGGCGGCCGTATCCGTCAGGTCCTGCTCAATCTCATCGGCAATGCGCTGAAGTTCACCGACGAAGGCTCGATCACCGTTCGCCTGGAGCAGATCGACGCCAGCGAGACACGGGTGCGCCTGCGTCTGTCGGTGATCGACACCGGAATCGGCATCCCGCGCGAGGCGCGCGAACGGCTGTTCACGGAGTTCTTCCAGGTCGATCACGCCGAGGCGCGACGCCTGGGCGGCACCGGGCTCGGGCTTGCCATCAGCCGGCGCATCGTCGAGGCCATGGGTGGCGCCATCGGCGTGGAGAGCACGCCGGGCGTGGGCAGCACCTTCTGGTTCACCCTTTCGCTGGAGCTTCAGAATCCGGCGGCCGCGGGTACGTCGCGGCAAGCCGCCAAACCGCAACGGCCGGCGCGCGTTCTGCTGGTCGAGGACAACGAGATCAACCAGAAGGTCGCCCTCAACCTGCTGCGGCGCGACGGCCACACCGTCGCCCTGGCCAGCACCGGACGCGAGGCCGTAGCCATGGCAGCGGAGTCCCAATTCGACATCGTGCTCATGGACATTCAGCTGCCGGAGATGGACGGCATGGAGGCGACCCGCGCCATCCGCGCCCTGCCGACGCCCGATCGCGCCGCAGTGCCGATTGTCGCGCTGACGGCCAATGCCATGCCCGACGATGGCGGCCGTTGCCTGGATGCCGGCATGATGGACGTGCTGACAAAACCGATCGACCCGGACCGCCTCGCACGGGTGATTGCCCTTGCCATGGGCGAGGAGATCGCCGAGCCGGCGCCCCAGTCCCGAACCGCGCGCATCGATGCGACGATGATCGAGGGCCTGCGCAGCACCATCGGCAGCGACAAGGTCGACGAGCTGATCGAACTGTTCGGCACCACAAGCGCCAGCACCATCGAGGAGATGGTTGCAGCGGCCGCGCAGGGCCGCGCCGATACCTGCGCTGCGCTGGCCCACAGGCTGAAGGGCGGCGCCCTGAACCTGGGGCTGACATCGGTCAGCGATGCCGCCCTGGCCCTGGAGGCGGCGGTCGCCGACGGCTGCGACGCGGCGAACCTGGAAGCCCGGATCGACGCCCTGCACGATGCCTGCGAGGCAACCCTGCGCAGCCTGACTGCAACGCGCCGCTGACGCCGCGCGCGCGGCCGCGCTTCAGCCCTGATGTTTGCCCTGGGCCAGCCCGATCAGGCCGTCGGGATCGAGAATCACCACGATGCTGCCATCGCCCAGGCGCGCCGCGCCGGAGAGGCCCGGAACCGCCGCGATCACCGGATGGCTCTCCTTGACCAGGATATCGACACGCCGCAGCACGCGCTCCACCGCCAGGCCCAGCCTGCGGGTCCCCGTTGCGATGACCACCACCTCCTGCGGCGCGTCATCGCCCTCCGCCAGCCCGAGCAATGCGGCAAGCCCGACAACGGGCGTCTCCGAAAGACCCTTGAGGGCAATCTGGCCGGCGCCGCCCCGGTGGGCGACGGCGGTGACATAACGGTCCGGCAGGGCAAAGACCTGGCCGGACTGCTCGATCAGGATGGTGCTTTGCAGGGCCACCGACAGCGGCAGTTCAAGTGTGATCGTCGTGCCCTCGCCCGCCCGGGTCTGCACCGCCACCGAACCGCCCAGCTCCGCGACGGCGCCCGCCACCACATCCATGCCCACGCCCCGGCCCGAAGTTGCCGTGACGCTGGCCGCGGTAGAGAACCCCGGTTCGAAGATCAGCCTGTGCAGCGTATCGGGCGATGCGCTTTCGGCGGCCTGGCGTGACAGCAGGCCGGCATCGACGGCGCGGCGGCGCACGGCATCGGTATCGATGCCCCGGCCATCGTCCGACAGCGCGATGGTAACGTGCTCGCCGCGCTGCTCGGCGCGCAGCACGATGGTGGCGCGGGCGGGCTTGCCTGCGGCCTCGCGCTGCGATGGCGGTTCGATGCCATGGTCGACGGCATTGCGGATCATGTGCATCAGGGGATCGGCAAGCCGCTCGATCATCGCCTTGTCGATGCGGGCGCCGTTGGGTTCCAGGCTCAGCGTCACCTGCTTGTCCATGGCGCGCGCCATGTCGCGCACCAGACGGGGATAACGTCCAAAGAGCAGATCCACCGGCACGACGCGCAGTTCCAGCGCGGCGTCGCGCAGACCCTTGAGCGCACGCGCGAAGGTATCGCTGATGCGTCTCAGCTTGTCCCTGCGCTCGTCGGCGCGGTCGACGATCTGGTCGATGCTGGGAGCGCCCTCCAGACCGTGCAGCAGTGCCTCGCGCTCACGCGGCTGCAGCGCCGGCACCTTGACCAGAGCTTCCAGCCCCGCCGCGATGGGCATGAGATCGCCCAGCCGCTCCAGGATGTCGTCGATGACACGCGCCGGGACACGCAACGTCTCCTCCAGCACCGGCTGGGCCGCACCTTCGCGAACCGGCCCCTTGCGGCCGCCGCAGATGGTGACACGCAGGCGTTCGCCGCTGCGATCGAGCGCGCCCAGATCGGCAAGCACCGCAGCAGGGCGCGCCGGTGTCGTCAGCAGCAGACGCGTGCGCGCCCCGCCGTCGCGGGTCGTCACCAGGCTGGTCACAGGATCGGCGTTGTCGGCAACCCAGGCGGCAAAGGCATCGGATAGCGCGGCATCCGATTCCAGATCGGCATCGACCTCGAACAGGATCTGGCCGGGATCGTCGATCGCCCTGCCCAGCCGCTCGCGGGCATCGTCGGAAAGCTGCTCCAGCAACGCGGCCGACACGCCCCGTTCCATGGCCCGTTCCAGCGTCGCCTCGACCCCCTTGCCCGCGACCAGGGCGCGCAGCATTTCCTCCAGCCGGCGCGCCGGATCGGCCTCGACATCGGCGGGCGGGTTGGCCGCCGCCTGCTCGACGATGCGGTCGAGCACGCCGGTCAGGGTGAGGCTGGCATCCTCATGCAGATCGCCACGGCGCAGCAGGTCGATCGCCAGGCGCAGCAGCACGGCCGCGCGCGCCAGCGCCAGCAGGTCGGCACGCATCACGGCGGCTTCCAGAAGATCGGCGATCTCGCCGGCATCGAATTCCCCCGGCTGCGTCGAACGGAGCGCCTCGCTCGCCCGCGCGCATGCCCGGATCAGGTCGCCCGCTCCGCTTTGGGCGACATGGGCAAGCAGGGCCCGGCCGCCGACATCGTGGCCGACCGTTTCCTCCAGGACGCCCAGCGCCAGGCCAAGGTCGTGCAAAAGGCCGACATCGGGGCGGCCGTGATGGACCGCCCTGCTGAGGCGGCGCACCTGTCGGCGCAGGCCCAGAAGGCCGAGCTCGCCGATCAGACCGTCGATCTCCAGCAGTTCGCCATCGAGCCGGGCCAGCGCCTCGGCGGGCGAACCCGGGCGCAGGGCGACGACCAGCTTGTCCATCATGCCCGCAAGATGGGCACCCAGCGCCGCCAGGCGCGGATCTGCATCCTTCCCGGCCGGGTCCCTGGTCTCCGGCGCCCGCCTGCCGCCGTTGCGGAACGCTGCGACGGCATCGGCAAGGCTGGCGGCAAGTGCCTCGCGCGCCTCGACGTCGCCGCGCGCCGCCGTGGCCTCCTCGGTCATGGTACGCAGGGCATCGCCGACATCGATGAGCAGGCTGCGATGACGCTCGTCGAGCGGCACGAGCCCGTCGCGCACGCCGGCAAGCAGGCTTTCGCCGCTGTGGGCCAGCGTTTCCATGGCCTGCACGCCCATGGCGGCGGCCAGCCCCTTGATGGAATGAAACGCGCGGAAGAGGCCGCTGACACCTTCACCGTCGTCCACCGCGGGATCGAGTTCGCGCTCGATCTGATCGAGGTGCTCGCCGACCTCCGTCCCGAACTGCTGCCAGAGCACATCGGCCAGATCGCTCATCTCAGCCGTCCATGCCGCAGGCCTGGCGCATGGCCAGCACGATTGCATGGCCGCGGCGCGCCTCGAGATCGAGGCTGAGCGCGCCGGAAGGCTTGGCGATGACATCGGCTGCGCCCAGGCGGCGCGCCTCCAGCGCCTGGGGCGAGCCGAGCTGGGCGGCCGAGGAAACGACGATCACCGGCGCAACGGAGACCAGCCGCAGTTGCTTGAGAGCGCCGATACCGTCCAGACGCGGCATCTCGATATCCAGCAGGATGACATCGGGTCGCAGGGCGGAGGCCTTCTCCAGCGCATCAAGGCCATCAACAGCCTCGCCGACGACCTCGAAGGACTCATCGGCCGAAACGATCTGGCGGATGACCGTGCGCATGAGCATGGAATCATCAACGATCAGGACGCTGCGGGTCATGGCTGTTCTTCCTGTGATGGGCGGGCAAGCCAGCCGTTGAGCCGCCGCGCCATGGCCGCCAGGGTCAGCACCTCGCTGGCCGCACCGGCGGCGATCGCGGCCTGGGGCATGCCGGCAACGACGCAGCTTGCCGGATCCTGCACCAGCACCGGCCAGTCGCGCCGGACGAAGCCGGCCAATCCGCGCGCGCCGTCGTCGCCCATTCCGGTCAGCACCACGGCAACGGCATGCTCGACCAGCGGGGCGGCCGATTCGAGAACGATGTCGGCACAGGGGTGAACCGCGCCCGAACCATCGCCCGATTGGCGCACCGTGAGGCGGCCACGGTCGTCGCGCGCGAGTTCGCTGTTGATGCCGCCGGGCATCACGGCCACCAGCCCCGGAACCAGCACCAGCCCCTCGCCGGCCTCGACCACATCCCTGCTGCTGCGTACCGCCAGATGACGCGCAAAATCCGCGGTGAACCCCGCCGGCATGTGCTGCACCACCACAACGGGGCAACGCGTCTCGCGCATGGCGCAGACCAGTTCGGTGACGGCGCGCGGGCCGCCGGTGGACGCCGCGATCACCAGCAGTTCGGGTATCGCCGAGGGCTCGACCGGCGGGCGGGCAAGCTGGCGCTGGGCAGCCTTGGCGCGGCGCAGGGTACGGCGGTCCTGCCGGGCCCAGTAGCGGACCTTCTCTTCCAGGTTCTGCTCGATGGCCGCCATGTCGAGGCGGGCCATGTCGGTTGTCTTGGCGATGAAATCGATGGCGCCCAGATCCAGGGCCCGCATCGTCGTTTCCGCACCGTCGAGCGTTTCCGTACTGATCATGATCACCGGGCAGGGATGTTCGGCCATGATGCGCTCCAGCGCGGCAATGCCGTTCATCCGGGGCATCAGAACATCCAGGGTCATCAGGTCCGGCGCATGGCGGGCGGCGATCTCCACCGCCTCCGCGCCGTCACGTCCTTCGGCGACCACCTCGACGCCCTCGATGCGGCCCAGCATCTGGCGCAGGGCAATGCGCATGAAGGCCGAATCGTCGACGATGGCGACACGGATCGCTGGCGCACTCATGACGTCTGCCCCGGCAGCAGCAACCGGTCGGCATCCAGAACCGGCAGCAGGCCCTCGGCGACCTGCGCCTGACCCAGGGTTGCCAGACCGTCGCGGGTGACGGGGCGGCCCTCGATGCTGCCACGCCGCTCGCTGATGCTGTCGCAGGCGATGGCCCATGGGCTGCCGCGCGCATCGAGCGCAAGCGCCATCGTGCGTGGCCGCGCCGCGTCGCCGAACAGACGGGCAAGATCAAGTGCCGGCATGATGGTTCCGCCCAGGGGCACGAGACCGTCGGGCCCGTCGTTGCGGCCGGGCAAGGCGCGCCAGTGCTCGATCACGCCGGCACAGAGGGCCTTCGTCGCGGGCAGCAGCGCCTGCCGGCCGCCGGCCGCAAGCAGGTACATGACACGCGACGGGCCGGGCTCGCCGGCGGTATCGCCGCGCGACGCGACCTCCTCGAGCGGAGACAGACCATCGCAATCGAGCAGAAGCGCATTGTGGTAGCCGGGCGTGCCTGCGCGGCGCGGCCCCAGCACCTGGACCACCCCCAGAACCGCCCTGCCCCGCGCCTGCGACACGGTGACGGCCATGGCCGCCGCGCCCGCCTCTGCATTCCGGCCCGCGGTATCGCACAGCGCCACCCCGCCGCCCGCCCGCTCCACCGAGAGCACACGGGCAAGCGGCAGCGCGATATGGCCGCCGGCAACGGCGCAGACCAGATCAAGGGACGGCATCTGCGCATCCTCGGTGCCGGCGATGAGCGAACCGGAGTCCCCCGTAACCACCGGCTCGGAGGAAACGGCCGGTATGCTGAGTCCGGAGAGATCCAGAAGGGCGACATCGAAGCGCCCGCGCCGCACGGTGCCAGCGACGATGCCCCCGTCATCCGCATGGCCATCGGCGCGCTCCACCAGATCGACGACGCGGTCGACCGCCGTGACGCGCAGGGCGATCGGGCCGGCACCGCTTTCGGCGACCACCGCCATGGCGCCCTCGGCCGGGCCATCGATCAGCGCCCCCAGGGCAATCTGGGGCACGATCGCGCGGCCATAGGCAGCGATGCCTTCGACCCACGCCGGCATCCGCGGCAAGGGCGAGGCCTGCGCCACCGGCGCGACCTGCTGGACCGACGCCACGGGCAGGGCGCAACGCCGCTCGCCGCATTGCATCATCAGCCATCGGCTCATGGCGCACCCGCCCGGCGGTAGATGACGGCGGTGCCGCTGGCCTGACGCACGAAACCGCTGCCCGGCGGCAGCCTGTCGGTCACACCCAGCAGAAGGAAGCCGCCGGCGGCAAGCCCGCGGTAGAGCGTGGCCACGGCCCGCCTCTGCGAACTGTCGTCGAAATAGATGAAGACATTGCGGCACAGGGCGATGTCGAAGCCGGTCCGGGGCGGTTCGGGCTCCATCAGGTTGTGCTGCTCGAACTGCACCAGCTCCCGCAGACGCTGGCTGATGCGCCGGCGGCCGGGCAGATCGGCACCGCAATCGGTGAAGTGCACGTTGTGGCGCGCCGGCATCCGGCGGAAGGCGTTGAGGCCCGGACCGCCATAGATGCCTTCCTGCGCCTGCGCGACGATGGCCCGGCTGATATCGCTGCCCAGAATGCTGACGGACCACGCCGCCAGGCTTTCGCCCCGCTCGGCGATCGCATCAACGACCATCATTGCCACGGTATAGGCCTCCTCGCCGGAGGCGCAGCCGGCCGACCAGACGCACAGGGTCCGCCGCCCGGCGGCGGCCTTTGCCGCCAGCACCGCAGGCAGGATGTCCTGGCCCAGCACGGCAAGCTGGCCGGGATCGCGGAAGAAATAGGTCTCGTGCACCGTCACCGCCTCGACGAAGGCGAGCCAGCCCGGATCGTTGTGGGGTCGCGCAACCAGACCATCGACCCAGGCGGCGCGCTCGTCGGCAGGGCGTTGGCGCAGCACGCCGGTGATCTTGCGCACCAGAAGTTCGTCGCGCTTCAGGCCGCTCTTTGCCCGCAGATCCTCCAGCAGGCGCGCGACATCGGGATCGTCGTCCGCCACATCGCTGGTCGTCTGTCCGCTCACCGCCATGCGGTCCGCCCCCCGGCCGCCATCAGGCCGTCTTGAAGCGGTCGACCTGCTCGCGCGAACGCTGGGCGAGCTTGGAAAGCTCGATCATCGTGGCGGTGATCTCCTCGGCGGCGGTGGCATTGCCCTGGCCGATCTCGCGCAGCGAGCCGACATTCACCTCGATGCGGGCGACCGAGGCGCGCTGCTCCTCGACCGCCGCGGCGACCGAACGGACCATGGCGTCGGACTCCGTGACATGGCGCGAGATCTCGTCCATGGCGCGCTCCAGCGCCTCGGCGACATCAAGGCTGCGCGCGGCATCGGCCTCGACCTGCTTGGCCAGCGCCTGGATCTCCTGGGAGGACTGGGCCGAGTCCTCGGCAAGCTGGCCGACCTGCTCGGCGACAACCGCAAAGCCCTTGCCGTTTTCGCCGGCGCGCGCGGCCTCGATCGAGGCGTTGAGCGAGAGCATGTGGGTCTCGTTGGCAATGCGCGTGATGGCGTCCGAGATGCGGTTGATGCGCTTGCTGTCTTCCTCGATGCCGCGCGCCGACTGCACCATGGAACCCATGCGGGCGCGCCCGCCCTCCACCAGGCGCGCGGCTGCCGTTGCCTGCTGGCTCGCCTCGCGCGTCGTCTGGGCGGCGTCCGCGATGGAAAGGCTGGTCTGCTGCATTGCCTCGACGATCTGGTTGAGATCGTCGATCTGCAGCTGGGCGCCCTCGGCGACCTGGCCGATGGCGCTGGAGGCCTGCGAGGCGCCGCCCGCAACCTGGGTGGTATTCTGCGACAGCTCGCGCAGGGCGCCCTGGGACTGCTCCATCAGCCGGTTGAAGGCGACCGAGGCGCGGCCGATCTCGTCCTCCAGCTCATAGGTGTGGCGGCGCGTGAAATCGAGATCGCGCGCGACCTCCTCGAGCAGGGCCGAAAGCTCGGCGACCGGTCGCACGACCAGGCTGCGGATCAGATAGGTGCCGAGCAGCGCCAGGAACAGAATGCCCGCGATGGAGCCGATGATGATCTGGATGCCGGCGTCGTCGAGCAGCTTGCCCACGGCATCGCGCTCGGCGATCACGCGGGTCGAAATCTCCGTCGACATGTCGCGCATCAGGTCGATGGCGCCGTCGAGTTCGTCGGCGGAATCGGTGTCGAGCCCGTTGTCGCTGATGTCGCGGACGTATTCGCGCAGGCGGAAGACGGCATTGCGCAATGCCGTCTGGCCGTCGCGCAGCCAGGGGCGCGTCGAAAGCTCCTCAAGCGATTCGTCGATGCGCCGGGTGAGGTCGGCGATTTCGGCCCGGTCGGTGACGCTGCTGCCGCCGACACCGCCGGCCATGAACTGCTGGCGCAGGGAGAGTTCCAGCAGGTCGCCGCGCAGATCCTGGACGGCGATCAGGTCCTCGTCGAGCTCGCCGGTGAGCACGGCAACGCGCTGCTCCACCTGCAGAAGCTGGATATAGGCGTTGACGCCGGAGGCGACCGAGATGGTCACGGCGCAAATCACCATGAGATACAGCTTGGTGCTGATCGAAAGTGTTTTCAGCATCGACATCCCCGGTCCCGCAGCGGGGGTTGCGTCGCTGCGGCTGTCTTGCGCATGGTTATGTCACAGACCCGCAGCCCGAAGAAGCAACCCGGTCCGCAACTGTGCGAACAATCACCCCAACGCACGGGTTTCCCGAAGCCGCGTGCGGCCTCTAGGATAGCCCCATTCGCCGGAGACGCCCATGTTAGCCCGCAGTCAGGTCGAGCAGCTTTTCAAGCCCACGGGAGAGGCCCGCGGCCTGCCGGCCTTTGCCTATACCGACGAGGCGTTCGCGCAGGAGGAATACAACCGGCTGTTCGCGGGCACATGGATGTGCGCGGGTTATGCCCACGAGGTGGCCAGCCCCGGGGACATCCTGCCGCGCACCGTGGCCGGCGCGCCGCTGCTGTTTGTCCATACCAAGGCGGGCGAGATTCGCTGCTTTCACAATGTCTGCAGCCACCGCGGCGCGATCCTGGTGCCGCAGGAAGCCACCGGCATGCAGATGATGCGTTGCCGCTATCACGGCTGGACCTTCGATCTGGACGGTAACCTGCGGGTGACGCCCCACTGGGGCGGCCACAACCAGCCTTCCGGCGAATTGGACAAGAGCTGCGCCGGGCTGACGCCGGTTGCCATGACACGCTGGCACGACTGGCTGTTCGTCAACATCGACGGCAAGGCCCCGCCCTTCGAGGAGTATGCCGCACCCTTCCTGAAACACTTCGAGCACTACGGCCTGGACGAGGCGGTGTGGTGCCGCACCATGCCCTACGAGATCGAGGGCAACTGGAAGCTGGTGGTGGAGAACTACCTGGAGACGCTGCACCTCAACTTCATCCACACCCTGCTCGCCGAGGTCGCGCCCTTCGAGCAACACGCCGTCGTCGCCGAGGGCAATTGCCTGGGCACGATCATCGAGGTCGGCCTGCCCGAAAGCTGGGCCGAGGCCGATCCCCTGCCGCGCTGGCGCGGCGTCGATGCCGACAACCGCACCGCCAAGAACATGGCGCTGTTCCCCAACTTCAAGCTGGTCATCGGGCCCGACCACTGCGCCAGCATGGTGGAGTTCCCCGGCGGCGCGGCGAAATCGCACCAGCGCTGGGATTTCTACTTCGCGGGCGAGGGCGGCACGGCCGAGCGTTACGCCGCGGCCCGCGAGACCATCATCGACTTCTACGACAAGACCAATGTCGAGGATTTCGAGGCGGTCGAGGCGGTGCACAACGGCCACCGCTCGCCCGCCATGCAGGGCGCGCGTTTCAACGGCATCTGGGAAGGCGCCGTTCACCACTTCCAGAAACTCGTCGCCGAGCGCATGGCGGCGTAAAAGGGGCCAGACTCCAGAGAGGGGATGCCATGAAGGACGAAGTCTTCATCACCTGCGCCATCACGGGCGCGGGCGATACCGTGGGCAAGAGCGACAAGGTGCCGGTGACGCCCCAGCAGATCGCCGATTCGGCGATCGAGGCGGCGCGCGCCGGTGCGGCCATCGCCCACATCCATGTGCGCGATATCGCCACCGGCCAGGGCAACCGCGACCGCGATGCCTTCCGCGAGGTCGTCTCGCGCATCCGCGAGAGCGACACCGACGTCATCATCAACCTGACGACCGGCATGGGCGGCGATTTCATTCCCGACGAGAACGACCCCGGGCGCGCCGCCGAGGGCTGCGACATGGCCAGCCCCGAGGACCGCGTGCTCCATATCGAGGAGCTGCTGCCCGAGATCTGCACGCTCGACGTCGCCACCATGAATTTCCCCGGCGGCGCCTTCATGAACGTGCCCAAGCACCTGCGCATCATGGCCGACCGCATCAAGGCAGCGGGCGTGACGCCGGAGCTGGAGTGCTTCGACCTCGGCCACGTGCGCCTGGCCAACCAGCTCATCGCCGAGGGCCACATCGCCGAGCCGCCGCTGTTCCAGATCTGCCTGGGCGTGCCGTGGGGCGCCCCGGCCGATTCCGAATCGCTCATCGCCATGCGCAACCTGCTGCCCAAGAACGCCCGCTGGTCGGCCTTCGGCATCAGCCGCCTGCAGATGCCCATGGCGGCGCAGTCGGTGATCGCGGGCGGCAACGTGCGCGTCGGCCTGGAGGACAACCTCTATCTCGACCGCGGCGTGCTGGCGACCAACGGCCAGCTGGTCGAACGCGCCGTCGGCATCGTCGAGCGGCTGGGCGTGCGCGTCATGTCGGCGGGCGAGACGCGCGAGCATCTGGGCCTCTCCAAGCAGCACTGAGGCGGGGCGGAACCATGGAGGTCGCAGAGACCTGGTTCCGCAAGGCGGACATGGGCGATGGGGTGACCCTGATCTGGGAACCTCACGCCCATCCCACC
The DNA here is from genome assembly GCA_938014945.1 of uncultured bacterium. Classification (GTDB taxonomy): domain Bacteria; phylum Pseudomonadota; class Alphaproteobacteria; order SP197; family SP197; genus CALGGB01. The sequence continues at coordinate 12,247 of CALLQH010000047.1, forward strand.
ACCGCCTGCAACATCTGGCACATCGCCGGGCGCGACCGCGACCTGCTGGTCGATTCCGGCATGGGCGTGGCTTCCCTGCGCGCCTACCTCGCGGGCATTACCGACCGCCCCATCCTGGCGCTGGGCACCCACAGCCATTTCGACCACATCGGCTGCCACCACGAATTCCCCTGCCGCCTGATGCACAGGGCGGAGGCCGACATCATGGCCGCACCCGACCGCGAGAACATGGTGATCGAGGGCTGGGTGCGCGCCGACACCTTCACCGCCTGGCCCCACGCGGATTTCGAGCCGGAATCCTACATGGTGAAGGCCGCTCCCGTGACCGATCCGGTGGACGAGGGCGACGTCATCGATCTGGGCAACCGGGTCTTTCGCGTCCTGCACCTGCCGGGCCATTCGCCGGGCAGCATCGGCGTTCTGGAGGACGCCACCGGTCGTTTCTTCTCGGGCGACGCGATCTTCGAGGGCCAGGTGCTCGACGACATCTACCATTCCGTGCCCGAGGACTTCGTGGAGACCATGGCGCGCATCCGCGACCTGCCGGTGACCGCCCTGCACGGCGGCCACGGCAACAGCGTCGGCGGCCCGCGCATGGTCGAGATCGCCAACGACTACATTGCCGGACGCCGCGCCCGCGGCTGTCCCATCGCCGCGAGGATTCCCGCATGAGCCTTCCCGTCTGCCGCCCCGAGGACTGGTACCGGATCGAAAGGCTCAGCGATGGCGTCAGCCTGATCTGGGAGCCTTTCATCAGCCCGGAGGTGCGCTGCAACATGTGGCATGTGCGCGGGCGCGACCGCGACCTGCTGGTCGATTCCGGCTTCGGCGTCGTGCCCCTGCGCCGCCATGTCGCCGCGCTGACCGAACGCCAGGTGCTCTGCGTGGCCAGCCACAGCCATTTCGACCATGTCGGCGGCCACGACGAGTTCGAGGACCGGCTGATGCACGGCGCCGAGGCCGACATCATGGCCGCGCCGACGCGCGAGAACACGCTGGCATCGGGTTATCTCAGCTACGACATCTTCGAGGCCCTGCCCTTCGCGGGCTTCGACCCGGCCGACTACAACGTGCGCCCCGCCCCGGCGACGCGGCTGGTGGAGGAAGGCGATGTCATCGATCTGGGCGACCGGGTCTTCCGCGTCCTCCACTTCCCCGGCCATTCGCCGGGTGGCATCGGCCTGCTGGAAGAGGCGACCGGCATCTTCTTCTCGGGCGACACGATCTACGACGGCCGCCTGTTTGCCGACCGCTACGAGGGTGCGGACGCGCAGTACATCGACAGCATGGAGCGCCTGAAGGAACTGCCCGTGCGCGTCTGTCACGGCGGCCACTACGCCAGCGTCGGGCGCGAACGCATGGTGGAACTGGCCGACGACTACATCGCCGGCCACCGCAGGCCCGGCTGCCCCTCGGATCACTGAGGCCGGCGGCGCGGCGGTCACCGCCACCGTCGGGATCGGCAAGCGCGACGACGGCGAAGGCTTCGGCCTGGATGTCGAACTGGCGGTCTCCCTGCCCGGTATCGAACGCGACACCGCGCAGGCCATTGTCGATCAGGCGCACATCGTGTGCCCCTACTCCCACGCAACCCGCAACGGCCTGGACGTGCGCCTCAAGCTCGTCTGACGGCCGTGCCGTTCAGGTGTGGCCAGGCGAGAACGAGGGTGGATCGCTGGCCGGGAAGGACTCGTCGGAGGCTTCCTCGACACCGCTCCATTCGTCGGCGGTATAGCCCGGCCGCGGTTCCGGCGAGCTGCCGTGGTCCTTGCGCCGCCGCACGGCGGTGAAGATGCCGGCCGCGGCAACGCCGGCGGCAAGCAGTCCGAGAGCGAGGGGAAGTCTGCGCATCAGGTTTCCTCCTGAGAGAGCGTCTTTCCCTCTCAACCCGCGAGGAGGCCCCGTGGTTCCCGTCTCAGGCCGCGGGTTTTTCCTTGGTCCAGTCGTCCTCGATGTAGAACGGCCCCGGCCGCTCGCGCAGCTGCTCGTACTTGCAGATCTCCGGCTCGGGCCCAAGAGGCACGGGCTCTCCGTCGCGGAAGGCCCATTCGCCGCGCTCGGGCGTATCGGCCGCGCGCACATAGCTGTTGAGCATGAACAGGCGGTCGCGGTCGGCACTGCGGTTCGGGTTGGAGCCGTGGATCGTGTAGAGCGTCCACATCAGCAGGTCGCCGGGCTCCAGCTCGCACTGCAGCACCCTCGAGGGGTCGATGCCCTTGGCCTTCAGTTCGGCATCGCGCATCTCGCCGGTCATGATCGGACCGTCGCTGGAGAGGCCGAGATAGCCCAGCTTGTGGCTGTCGGGCACGATCTGCAGGGCGCCGTTCTCGCCGTCCTGGCGATTGAGCGCCAGACCCGTGGTGATCCAAGAGGTCTCCAGGTTCTTGTAGACCTCCGGCTGTTCGCGGAAGCGGACATCCTGGTGATAGCGGTAATAGGTGAACTTCGCGCCGGGCGGCTTCCAGTGGATCTGCTGCGTCAGGTGCTTGATGTCGCGCCCCAGCAGCGGCGAGAGCAGGTCGAAGTAGCGCGGGTCGCGGCGGTGGCGCTCCAGCACCGGCTCGATCCAGGCCGCCCAGTGGGCCTGCAGCAGCACCTTCTGCTTCAGCACCGGGTCGGTGATGATCTCGAAGAGAAGGTTGTGGTCGCGCCAGGTCGCGTGGTGGGGCTCGGCGGCCTGTTTCACGCGCTCCAGCGCTTCCAGCAGTTCCTCGACCTCCTCGGGCTTGAGAAAGCCGCGGACGATGGCATAGCCGTGTTCGCTCAGGTGTTCGGTCGGCGTCATGGGCGGCACCCGCGTGGGTTGTTTCCGGAAATGCTAGTCCCGTCCGCGCCCGGACGCGAGCCTTCCTCTCACGCCCCCAGCCGTCTGGCATGGAGGCGCTCGTAGAACGGCAAACAGGCATCGGCGACCGCCTGAAGCTCAGCCGTGAGGCTGATTTCCCGGTCCGGCGGCGCGCGAAAGCCCGTGGAGGCACGCACGCTGGCGTACCAGTGATCACCCCAGACGCCGTCGCTCTCGCGGCGTCCCGCGGGCCATGTGAGCATCGCCTCGTCGAAGCCCAGGCCCAGGGCATTGCACAGCAACGTCAGCATCCGGCGGGGATCTTTCAGCACGTCGGCGGCGTCGATCACCGGCGGCTCACGCCCGGTGCGGGCCACCACCTCGTCGTAGAGCTCCGCCTGCAGTTCCGCGCCGAGATCGGCGGCCGTCGCGCCCTCCCGCTTTGCGGCGTAGGAGGCCGCCATGGCGCGGGGATCGCGGATGAGGAAGGCGTGGGTCACCTTGTCGAACCAGCCGCGCCCCACGGCGGGGATCATGTGGTGGGTCATGTGCTTCTGGTACCAGACCGGAGCACCGCCCGGCGCCGGTCCGGTGATCTCCGCCACGACCTGGCGCCAGTCCGTCGGCTGGGAGGCGATCACCGCCTTCCGCATCGGGTGGTCGATGCCGGTGGCGGCAAGGTAATGGGCGTAGAACGGCTCGTCGCTGACGGCGCAGTCGGGCCGGTTCTCGAAGGCGCGCATCATGGCGGTGGAGATGTTGCGCGGACCCGACCACATGGCGATGCGCAGGGTCACGGGGCCGGACACTCCCGCTCCACCAGATCGCGGTAGAGCGCTTTCAGTCGAGTCACCACGGGGCCGGGCGGCGCGCCCTCCCCGATCGTTCGCCCGTCGACGCTGGCGACCGGGGTCAGCCCTGCGAAGGTGCCGGTGATGAAGGCTTCCTCGGCGTCATAGACCTCCGTCAGGCTGAAGTCCTTCTCGAAGGCCGGGATGCCGTTCTCGCGCGCCAGCTTCAACACGTTGCCGCGCGTGATGCCGTGCAGGCAGTAGCGCCCGGTAGAGGTCCACAGTTCGCCGTCGCGCACGATGAAGAAGTGGGTGGAGTTGCAGGTCGCCACGAACCCGTGGGGATCGAGCATCAGCGCCTCGTCGGCGCCCGCCTTGGCCGCCTGGATGCAGGCGGTGATGCAGTTGAGCTTGCTGTGGCTGTTGAGCATGGGGTCCTGCACGTCGGGCGCGCCGCGCCGCACATGGACGGTGAAGAGGCTGACCCCGCCCTCGCGCTCGGCCGCCTGTTTCCATTCCGGGATGATGACGATGGTCGCCGGGCCGATGTTGACGCGGGGGTCCTGGTAGGGCGTGGCCTTCAGGCCGCGCGTCACCATCAGGCGGATGTGGACGCCGCTTTCCATGCCGTTGGCCGCAACCGTGCGCATGATCTCGTCGGTCAGCTCCTGGCGCGACAAGCCGATGTCCATGTCGATCGCCTTGGCGCCCTGCCACAGGCGGCGCAGGTGCTGATCGAGGAAGGCGAGGTGGCCGTTGTGCAGGCGCAGCCCCTCCCAGACTCCGTCGCCCATGATGAAGCCGGAATCGAAGACGCTGACCACCGCCTTGTCGCGCGGCAGCAGTTCGCCGTTGACCGAGATCAGCACCCCGGCGTTGCGCGGATCGTCGATATAACGGTGCGTGCCGGTGTCCTGTGCCATGGTTTCTCGCCCCTGTTCCTGCGTTGACAGTCTCAGGAATGCGGGGTCGGCTCAAGCCAGCCAGGGGAGAGAACCATGACACAAGTGACCTGCGTGCTCGATGCAGGGGCCCGGGTCGGCGAATGCCCGATGTGGCATGCCGGCGAGCGGCGCCTCTACTGGGTCGATTCCGGGGCGGGCACCATTCACCGCTTCGATCCGGCCAGTGGCGCCAACGAGACCCGCACGCCGCCCGAAGCCATCGGCTCCTTCGGCTTCCGCGCGCGCGGCGGCCTGGTGGTCGCCGCGAAGTCGGGCTTCGGCTTCTACGATTTCGACGCCGACCGCTTCGAGCTCGCCGCCCGGGTCAACGACCGCGACGACGTCATGTTCAACGACGGCCGGGTCGGCCCCGGGGGGCGCTTCTATGCCGGCACCATGGGTGCGCCGATCCGTCTGGGCGACCACGGCCAGGCGCTCTACCGCTTCGATCCCGACGGCGGCGTGACGCTGCTGGTGGACGGCATCGGCACCTCGAACGGCCTTGCGTTTTCGCCGGACGGCAAGACGCTCTACCACAGCGACAGCCTGCCGGACGTGCAGACCATCTGGGCGTGGGACCACGATCCCGCGAGCGGAGCCATCGCCAACCGGCGCATCTTCGCCACCACCCACGCCGAACCCGGACGCCCGGACGGCGCCACGGTGGACGCGGAAGGCCACTACTGGTCGGCCCATGTCGACGGCTGGGCCCTGCTGCGTTACGCGCCCGACGGCACGATCGTTCAGCGCGTCGCCATGCCGGTGCAGAAACCGTCCATGCCCGCCTTCGCCGGCGACGATCTCGACCTGCTCTACGTCACCTCCATCGGCCGGGGCGGCACCTCGCCCATGGCCGAAGGCCAGCCGATGAAGGGCGGACTCTTCGCGCTGTGCCCCGGCGTGCGCGGTTTGCCCGAACCGTTTTTTGCCGGCTGAGCGGCCCGTGCAGAATCATTCGAAACATTCCTTCTCGCCGAGCCAAGCGCCACGACAGGCCGTCCCCGCCCAGAGGACGAGGACCGCCGCAGCAGAGAGGAGGCGCACCAGCCCGTTCATGCGCCCGCTGCCCCCTTCGAAGATCGCGCGCGAAAGATGCGGTGTACCAATCGGCATGCCGCGCGCATCGCAAGGAGCAGGATCAGAGGCGCCGCGACGACCGGCCCCACGACGATGAGCCAGCGTCGCGCCTCGGCGAGGACCGGAGCGAAGGCGAGCGGGCAGTCCCCGCTCATCGTCTCGACCACCAGCACGCCGGCATCCGCACAGAACCGCGCGCCCTTGTTCTGCGAAACCGAGATCGACGTCAGAACGCCGGAGAATGCCAGCGCGGACACGACGATCTGCGGCCAGACCGCCCAGCGAGAGCGGGCCGGTCAAGGCACCAGGAGCCGAGCGGCACATCACTGCACCGCTCCGGATTGCTGAGCCTCCGTCGGTGCCACACAACCCTCACCGATGCCTTCTCCGCCGATGTCCTCCCACAGGAAACTTTCATAGGCGGCTCCGCGCCAGACCAGGCACTCATAGTCGGAAACCAGCGTGCGATGGCCGTCGATCTTCGTGTCGGTGACGAAGAAAGGGGTCTCGCCAGGCATCGCCGACGAACCGCCGATGGAGCGGAACCAGCCGATGTTGCGCCAGCGCTCGCGCCCCTCCTCATCCAGGCCGTCGAAGGTGACGATCATGCCGCCGCAGCCCTCGCGCGAGCAGTAATCAAAGGGCTCGACCATCGCAAAGACCTCGGCATATCCGTCATCGTCGATGTCGTAGTGACCGACCCAGAGGTCCTCGAGCCTCAGGTCGTAGCCGACCACTTCGGTGGGCAGGTTCTGATTGAGCCACGCGTCCTCGGGGACGCCCCCAATTGTGTTCTCGCCAGGGGGAAACTGATAGCGGGTGCTGAGAAACATCACGTCGTTGCCGAAAGGAACGAACAACCCAGCCTGGCTGGTGCCGATCACCGGCCGCCGTGATCGTTCCACGAGCGACCAGTCACGGCCCGAACGATTCTCGAAGATGAAAAAGAGGCACCCCTGCGGATCGCATGCGCTGGGGTGATTCACGAGCAGATACACCTCTTCCATGCCGTCCCTGTCGATGTCGAGATTCACCATGAAGAGATCCTTGAAGCTGATCTTCCCGGTCATGAAGATCGAACCGAGCAGGGGATGCCCCTGCATGGCGGCCATCGCCCCGGAAACCTCTCCTTCCAGTTTTTGGTGGAGTGAAAAACTTCCGGAATCCCTCGTATCCCAGAACCCGAAATAACAGCCCACACACAGCGCGGCGGTCAGAACCAGGCCCATCACAACTCCTCCTGAAAACGCTCGAAGGTGGCCGGTGTCAGGAGCGGGGCATCGATCCGACTTGCACGAAGAGGCACGTCGGAGAAGGTCCTCAATCGCGTCTCGATCGCCAGAAAGGCATCCCGGATATCCCTGCCGCTGCCAGGAACCGTACCAACCGGAAAGGTCTCGGGATCCGTGGTCCATGCGTGGGCGCGCTGGTATTCCGGATACATCTCGACTGCCTACGCGCCCGCGCGACGCATCGTCGATGAACCCAAAATGTCCTTCGCCATAATCCCCTCCGAATCGAGAAGAGAACAATTGTGGAACATCTGGGCGTCAGATCAAGTGCAACCTATCAGGGTTGTACTGCCGCGATGTCTGCCCGCTTCCTCGCTCCACCTCTGCGGCCCCGGATAGATGCGCAATCGGGCGGAGTTATGGAGGGCGGCTAGCCGCGGTCGATCCTTTCGCGCAGCAGGGCGATGTGCTCGGGCATGGTGCCGCAGCAGCCGCCGACGATGCGGGCGCCCGCGCCGATCCAGTTGTCGACGTGTGCGGCGTAGGCAGCCGGATCGAGATCGTGGCGGTCGGCGACCGTCTTCTGCTCCGGATCGATCGGCTCGAAGGTGTTGGCATAGCCGCCGGTCGGCTTGCCCAGGTCGAGCAGGTCCGGCAGGGCGCGGGTCACCGCCTCGGGCGAGCAGCAGTTTGCGAGGAAGGCAAAGACCGGCTGGTCGGCGACCGCGCCGGCCGCTTCGGCGATGGTCGCCCCGCCCTTCAGGCGGCCGTGGTCCTTTTCCAGCAGCGACCAGCCGATGCAGATCGGCTTGCCCTGGCCTGCCGCGCCGCGCGCGGCCGCGCGGGTCTCCTCCACGGTGATCAGCGTCTCGACCATGAAGAAGTCGACATGGGGGGCGAGGATCGCGGCCTGCTCGGCGTAACGCTCCGTCATCTCCTCCTCCGGGCGGACCTCGGAAGGGATGTAGCTGTCGGAAAGCGGCGGCAGGGAGCCCGCGATCAGCACGTCGCGGCCGGAGGCGTCACGCGCCCGGGCGGCCAGTTCGCAGGCCTTCAGGTTCATCTCCTCGTAACGCTCCTCGATGCCGATGTCGGCCATGAAGGCGCGTACCACGCCATAGGTGTTGGTCGTGATGACATCGGCGCCCGCGTCGATGAACTGGCGGTGCAGGCTCTCGACCAGGTCGGGCCTCTCGATCAGCGCGCGGCCCGACCAGAAGGGCGAGCCGGGCTGGCGCAGGCCGGCCTTGGAAATCGCCTGTCCCATGCCGCCGTCGAGCAGAAGGGGGCGGTCGGCAGGCAGGTCGAGGGTCGGCATGGCCATGGCGTTGTTCTCCGTCGTTGCCTGGGGCGCGGGAGGTTAACGCGGGTCATCGACGGACGCGACCCGCGGGACTAGCATGGCCAACGGAATCGGGAGGGAATCCATGGCGCGAGCGGCAAAACGCAAGGCGACCTACACCCTGTGGCTGAGTTCGGCGAACACGCCGGCGGTGGAGCTTGCCAAGCTGCTGGGCTACGACGGCATCACGCTGGATCTGGAACACGGCGTCTTCAACCGCGAGAGCGCGGACCGGCTGATCCTGCTGGCACGCCAGATCGGCCTGAAGGCCTTCGCGCGGGTCGCCGCGCCAACCCGCATCGACATCCAGCATGCCCTGGATTCCGGTGCCGATGGCGTCATCATCCCCCATGTCGAGAACCTGGAGCACGCGCGCGAGCTTGCCTCCTACGCCAAGTATCCCCCTGCCGGCGACCGCAGCGTCGGCGGCGGGCGGACCTGGAAATACGGCACACCGCCCAAGGGCTGGACCGGCATCGAGAACCGCCGCGTGCGCTGCTATCCCATGGTCGAGACCAAGGGCGCGCTCGCCGATGTCGCAGCGATCCTGAAGCTTGCCACCGTCGACGGCGTGTTCCTCGGTCCCTTCGACCTCAACATGGCGCGCGGCCGCAAGGGCACCTTCGGCAAGGACGATGCCGCCGACCGCAAGACCGTGGCCGATGCTGCCGTTGCGGCAGGCAAGGACTGGGGCATGAACGTCTATTCCCAGGACGACATGAAGGCCTCGCGCCAGCTCGGCCTCACCTTCGCGGCGCTGACCGACGACATCACCGCCATGTCGGAAGCGCTGACGAAGACCATCGCCGACGCCCGGCGCATCATCGGGCGCTGATCATGTTCGACATGGCCCGCCACCTGCGCGTCACTGCGCTGCTCGATGAGGTCAAGGCGGTCGAGGACCGCCTGATCGCCAACGAGCGCGAGATGGTCGCCCACCTGCGCGAGAAATACGCCGATCCCGGCCACAGCGACGGCGACGATGCCGCCGTGCTGGAGATCATCCTGCGCAACGTGGAGATCCGGCGCGGTTTCGAGATCGACCCCAAGACCCACACGCCGCTCTCCTTCGAGGCCGGCAAGACTTCCTGAACCCGGCCTTGTGCCACTGGATAACCGAGCGATGCGCAACCAGAACCTCAGCTTCCGTACCCTGACCCCGGCGATTGGCGCCGAGGTATCGGGCATCGACCTCTCCAACGACCTCGACAAGGGCACGGTGGATACGATCCGCGCCGGCCTGCTGGAGCATCAGCTCCTTGTCTTCCGCGGCCAGGAGATCACGCCGGACCAGCAGGTCGCCTTCGCCGAACGCTTCGGCGAGGTCGAGGACCCGCATCCGGTATTCGACCGGCTCGACATCAACCCGAAGATCACGATCATCGAGTCCAAGGGCGACAAGGGTTACTACAACGACGCCTGGCACAGCGACGTCAGCTTCAAGCCGCGCCCGGCGCTGGGCAGCATCCTCTATGCGCGCATCCTGCCGCCGGCGGGCGGCGATACCCTGTGGGCCAGCATGTACGCGGCCTACGAGGCGCTATCGGAACCGATGAAGGCCTTTCTTTCGGGGCTGACCGCCACCCACGACTTCGCCTACGCCTTCGCCGATTCGGTGATCGCCCAGGGCGGCGCCGACAAGCTGGAGGAAGGGCGGCGCAAGAACCCGCCGACCAGCCATCCGGTGATCCGCACCCACCCCGAGACCGGCCGCCCGCTGCTCTACGTCAGCGAGACCTTCACCAGCCGCATCAACGAGCTTTCGCCCGCCGAGAGCAAGGCGCTGCTTGCCATGCTGGTGGAGCACATCCGCCGTCCGGAGTTTCAGGTGCGCATCACCTGGGAACCCGGCACGCTCGCCTTCTGGGACAACCGCGCCACCCAGCACTACGCCGCGCGCGACTATGTGCCCCACCACCGCGTGATGCACCGCGTCACCCTGCTGGGCGACGCGCCCTTCCATCGCGCGGCCTGAGCGTAAGGCGGTTCAGCCGCCCTTGAGCGCCGGCATCAGGGCGAGGTCGTCGCCTTCCTGAAGCACCGTGGTCGGGCGCTGGGCGGTCGGCAGGGCCGTGCCGTTGAGGCTGACGAGATAGGCGCCCTCGGGAAAGCCGAGTTGGGCCATGACATCGAGCGGCGAGGCGCCTTCCGGCACTTCGATCTCGGCCCGGTTGGTCTCCGACCCCTTCGGCAGATACTCGCCCAGCAGGCCCGCGGTGCGGACCCTGATCCTCATGCCGCGCGGCGGCGCGTGGCGTCCTGCACGCAGGCCAGATACGCCGACATGATCTGGTGCGGATCGTCCTTGAGCACCTGCTTCCATTTGCCCAGCGGCACCTTGGTCTGGATCAGGCCGCGCAGCACGCCGACATGCTGGGTGAGCCCCAGGGCAAGCGCGCCGACCAGGACGTCGCCCTTGAACGAAAGCCGCAGGTAGCGGGAGTTCTCCTTGTCGACGGAAACGACCTCGTCGCCGCCCTCCGTGCCGTCCCACAGGCCGTAGGAGGTGGAGATGAGGCCCAGGGTGTTGAGCGTGTTCATCACCAGGCTGCCGCGATAGGCGGTCTTGTGGCCGGCCATGTTGCGCGCGGCCGTGCGGCCGTGCTCGCTTGCGGTCGGCTGGATGGCGTGAACATCATGCTCGCCCGTGGAAAAATCGAGGCCCTGGGCGACGTCGCCCGCGGCATAGACATCCGGAACGCTGGTCTGCATGAAGTTGTCGATCAGCACGCCCTGCTTGGTCTCGATGCCGCTGCCTTCCAGGAAGGCGATGTTGGAGCGCACGCCCGTGGCGCAGACCACGAGATCGGCCTCGATCGGGTCCTTGCCCTCCAGTGAGAGCGAAAGGCTGCCGTCGACGTTTTCCTTGATGGCGGTGACCTTGGTCGCAGTCATCACATCGACGCCCTGGGCGCGGCACCAGTCGCCGATCATGTCGCCGCCGGTCTTGTCCATCATGCGCGCGACCATGCGGTCGGCCATCTCGATGATGGTGAGCTTCACCTTCCGGGCAAACAATGCCTCCAGGATGATGCAGCCGATGAAACCCGCACCCATCAGCACCACCCGGTCGCCGGGCTTGGTGCCTTCGATGATCTGGCGCGCGTCGGCCAGGGTCCAGCAGGACTTCACCTTGGCGAGATCCATACCGGGGATCGGCGGACGCACGGGCGCGGCGCCGGTCGCCAGCAGCAGCTTGCCGTAGCTGCGGCTGCCGCCGCTTTCATAGGTCAGCGTCTTGGTCGCGGGATCGACCTTCGCGATCCGCTCGTGCACCACCTTGATGCCGCGCTGGTCATAGTGACCGGCGGTGTGGCGCAGGTGGGTGCCCTCCTCCTTGATCTCCTCGGCCAGCAGGTAGGGGATCGCCATGCGCGAATAGGGCGGCTCGGGCTCGCCGGAGATCAGGGTGATGTCCGCACCCGGCTCGATGGCGGCCAGGGTCTCCGAAGCGATGACGCCGGCCGGGCCGGCGCCCACGATGACATATTCCATGACGGTCGTTCCCCCCTTGACGGGATGATCGTGAAGCGACGCGGGCCCCCGGCCCGATCCTCTGTGGTGGCGCTAGTTCCCGGCCCGCGGCGGCCACCGCCGGCCGGGAACAGCACCTGCCCCCCACATAAGGCCGCTAGAGCACAAGCCGGTTCAGCGTCTCGTTGGTCGGCATGCCTTCCTTGGTCCAGCCGCGCACCGAATAGTATTCCGGCAGCATCTTGCCCAGTTCGGCGACCTTGCCCTTGGCGTTGCCCGAGGGAGCGGGATCCTCGAGCAGGCGCTTGGGCAGGTTGTCGTCGGCGCCGGTGAGCCCCGCACGCATGTTGAACATGCGTTCCAGGGTCCAGGTCCGCTCGCCCGATTCCAGGCAGCGCTCTTCCGTCCACGAACCTTCGCAGGCGGCATCGAGCTGGGCGACAAAATCCTCGACGCCCCAGCCCGCCGTGGTGAAGAGGCACAGGCCCGTGGAGTCGATCATGGCGACGCGGTCCTGGCTGTCCTTGACGGGCTTGGCCTTGTTGTTGCCGGAGATGTCCTCCATGTCCTCGCCGAAGACGTCGTGCTTGAGATGGCACGCGCCGCGGTTGGAGGTGGCGTAGCCCAGGCCCATGCCCTGGAGGGCACGGCTGTCGTAACCGGCAAATTCCTGGCCCTTGACGCCCATGAACAGCTCGGGATGGCCGTACTTTTCGGTCAGGCGCTTGGAACCCATGCCGAGTTCCTTGCCGAAGCCTTCGCCCTTGCCGGTCTTCTCGGCCATGACGGCCAGAGCCTCGGCATTGCCGAACTTCAGCTCCATGCCGTCGGTGTGCTCCTTGGTGAGCACGCCCATCTCGTACATCTCCATGGCCGCTGCCAGGGTGACGCCGAACGAGATCGGATCCATGCCGTGCTCGTTCATCATGAAGTTGGCGAAGGTCAGGGCATCGACATCGTCGACGCCGACCACCGGCCCTAAGGCATAGGCCGTCTCGTACTCGAGCCCGCCCGAGGCGTGCCAGTACTCCTTGCGGTTGACGACCGTGAAGTGCTCCTTGTCGATGTGCGCGATGCGCCCGCAGGCGATCGTGCAGCCGAAACACGCCTTGTTGGTGATCAGGTTGACGTGGCCGTGTTCGTTGGGCGTGACCACCGCTTCCGGGTTGATCTTCGAGGTGCCCTCGAACTGCACTTCCTTGAAGTTGCGTGTGGGCAGGCCGCCCCACTCCTGCATGACGTCGATCATGGCGTTGGTGCCGACCTTGGTCAGCTCCTTGCGTCCGCCGCTCTCGGCCAGCTTCTTGTGGGTCTCCTTGACGACCTTCATGAAACGCTTGGGGTCGTCGACCTTCACGCCCTTGGTGCCGTGGCAGGCGATGGCCTTCAGGTTCTTGGATCCCATGACCGCGCCGACGCCGGAACGCCCGGCGGCACGGTGCAGGTCGTTCACGACGCAGGCGTAACGCACCATGTTCTCGCCCGCCTCACCGATCGAGGCGACCTTGAGGTTGGGGTTGCTGTGGTGCGACTTGATCCAGTCCTCGGTGAACCAGACACCCTTGCCCCAGAGCTCGTCGGCCGGAAGGATCTGCACCTCGTCATCGACGATGTGGAGATACACGGGCTTGGGCGACTTGCCCTCCAGGATGATGAGGTCGTAACCCGCGAACTTCATCTCGGCGCCGAACTTGCCGCCGGAGTTGGAGCAGGCAATGGCGTTGGTCAACGGACCCTTGCAGAGCACCGCGTAACGGCCGCTGGTCGAGGCCATGGTGCCGGTGAGCGGCCCGGTGGCGAAGATCAGGACGTTGTCGGGGCCGAGCGGATCGGCCTTGGGGTCCATGTTTTCGGAAAGGTATTTGGTGCCCAGACCGCGCTCGCCGATGTAGGCGTTGGCCCACTCCATGTTGAGCGGTTCGACCTTGGACGTGCCCTTGGTCAGATTGACGCGAAGAACCTGGCGTTGCCACGACATGATGCTGTCTCCCCCGCGCCGCTCAGGCCGAAGCCGCTTTGGAATCGGTCTTCACGGCCCATGCCTGCATGCGCTCGTAACCGGTCCAGGCGGAATCGACATAGGTGATGGCGTCCGTCGGGCAGGCCTCGGCGCACTGGGGATCGCCGCCGCACAGGTCGCACTTGATGACCTTACCCGTGTCGGGGTTGTAGTTCACGGTGCCGAAGGGGCAGGCGATCGTGCAGACCTTGCAGCCCACGCAGATCTCGTCCTTGACCTCGACCGCGCCCGTGGCCGGATTGCGCACCAGCGCCTCGACCGGGCAGGCGTGCAGGCACCAGGCCTCCGCGCACTGGGTGCAGGTATAGGGCACCGCGCGCTTGCCGTGCTCGAATTCGAAGATCTTGATCCGCGACCGAGCGGGATTGAACACCCCCTCGTGCTCGAAGCTGCAGGCCATTTCGCACTGCAGGCAGCTGGTGCACTTGTCCGGATCGATGAGCAGAGATTTCTGCATCGGTTAAGCCCCTTGTTGAACGCCCAAAGAGGGTGATCCACATGGGGAGAGGACCTGTGCCGCCCCGCTCCCGTCACCCGTTGGCGGGCATCTTAGTCAGGGACGGGGGCAGTGTGTAGGGGGTAAGTGCCTGCAATCTAATTGAGAATCGTTCGCAACGCCGACCGGAGCAGGGCCATTTCCTCGGCCGTGCCGATGGAGATGCGCAGGCAGTCGTCCAGCCGGTAGGAGCCCATGGCGCGCACGATGATGCCGCGTTCCAGCAGCGCCGCCACGATCGTTTCTGCCGAGGGGCGGTTGCCGCGGCCCGCACGCAGCAACACGAAGTTGCCCGCACTGGGCAGCGCTTCCAGCCCCAGGGCCGCCGCTTCCCGGCGCAATTCCTCGCGCAGGGCGATGACGCCGTCGCGCACCGCGGCCATGTGGGCCTGGTCTTCCACCGCCGCCGTGGCGGCCGCCAGGCAGGGCGTGGGCACGCTGCCGGGGATGCGCACCTTGCCCATGGCAGCGACCACGTCGGCGGGTCCGTACATCCAGCCGACACGCAGGCCGGCAAGGCCATAGGCCTTCGAGAAGGTGCGCAGCATCACGACATTGCCGCCGCCATCGACCAGCCGCCCGCCGAGCGCCCCGTGATCGGCAGGCGCGAACTCGACATAGGCGGCATCGAGCAGCAGCAGGACATGGGGCGGCAGGGCGGCGGCCAGCCGCTCGACCTCCGCGACCGGCAGCAGGGCGCCGGTGGGGTTGTTGGGATTGACGAGGAACAGCAGGCGGGTCGCCGGGGTCACGGCGGCGAGCAGGCCGTCGATGTCGGCGATCATCGCGGGCTCGGGCACGCTGACGATGGTGGCGCCGTTGATCGCGCACTGCACCTGGAACCACTTGTAGCCATACTGGCTGACCACGACCTCGACCCCGGGCTCGCAATAGGTCTGGGCGAGCACGCTCATCAGTTCCATGGAGCCCGAGCCGACCATGATCCGTTCGGGGTCGAGACCATGGATCCGGCCGATTGCCGCACGCAGGGCGTCATGGCCATCGTCGGCATAACGGTTGACGTGGTGCGCCGGGTCGGCGAGCGCGGCGAGCGCCCGCGGACTGGGCGGCACGCCAAGTTCGTTCTGGCCGAGCTGGATGACGCGGGCGACCCCGGCCACATCGCGCGGCGCATAACTGTAGTCGGGCAGCGCGGCGATGGCCGCACGGGTGGTCGTGGTCACAGCACGGCATCCTTTCCGATGGCCTGCTTGCGCTCGGCCCAGGCC
Organism: uncultured bacterium; assembly: GCA_938014945.1. Taxonomy (GTDB): domain Bacteria; phylum Pseudomonadota; class Alphaproteobacteria; order SP197; family SP197; genus CALGGB01. The sequence continues at coordinate 27,637 of CALLQH010000047.1, forward strand.
GCCTGGTCGAGCTCGACGATGCCGTAGCGGGCCACAAGTTCGTCGAGCGCGCCATCGCGAATCTGATGGACCTGCACCGGCTGGCCCGGCTGCGCGACGATCTTGAGATCGGGGCCAGGCTCCAGGCGATCGAGCACGGCCCGCGCGCCCTGGGGACTCATCACGCTGAGCAGACGGCCCCAGCCGTGTGTGATGCCGCGCAGGCCGTAGAGGATCATCGTGGTCGGCATCCCGGGGCCGGTGGAAGGCATCGCACGATTGTGCCCGGCATGGTCCGCCGCGTCACGGCCCGGCGGGGAGCCTTGTCAGGGCGGTGGAATGCGCGGAAGGTCGCCGTTCCACGGTTGCGGAGGGAAGCCATGCGCCCGGGACCCGCCTTTGCCGCGGCCGTCATCCTGACGACGGTCCTGGGATCGGTTCACGCCTTCAGCGTCTTCGTCATCCCCGTGGAAACCGCGCTGGGCGCGGGCCGCGATGCGGTGAGCCTGGTCTACGGCATTGCGCTCGCCTCCCTCACGGTCGGCGTGCTCGTCGGTCCGCGCCTGTGGCGCCTGGGCCCGCCGCCCCTGGTCGCCGCAGCCGCCTTCGCGCTGGCCGCCGCCGGATCGGCCCTTGCCACCCTGCCGAGCCTCGCCGCGCTTTACCTTGGCTACGGCGTGATGTTCGGCTTTGCCGTCGGCTCGGGCTACGGCTTTGCCCTGGTCATCGTCAACCACGCCCTGATCGAGCGGCGCGGCATGGCAACCGGCGTCGTCACCGCCGTCTTCGCCCTGGGCGCCATGGCCGCGGCGTTCTTCTTCCGCGAAGCGATCGCGGCCTGGAGTTATGCCACCGCCCTGCTCTGCGCCGCGGCGTTCTTCCTGCTCTGCGCCCTTGCCGTCGCCATGCTGCTGCACCGCTCCGGGCTGACCATCCCGTGGCCCGCGCCACGCAGCAGCGGCATGGCGCGACCGCCCGCAACGCCGGGCTTCTTCTGGCTGTGGCTGGGTTTCGGCAGCGGCAGCATGGCGGGGCTGATGGCGCTGGGCCATGCCGCCGCGGTGATGGAGCATCACGGCGCCGATCCGCTGCTCATCACGGGCGGCGTCATGGTCATCACCGGCACCAATGCCTGCGGCAGCTTCGCGGCGGGCTGGCTTGCCGACCGGGGCCTCACCCGCCAGGTCATGCTTGGCCTGCCGCTTGTGGCCATCCTCGCCCTGCTCTGGCTCGCCACCACGCCGGCCGGCATCGCCACCATCGCCGCGCTCGCCGTGATCCAGATCGCCTATGGCGGCGTCATCGCCGTCTATCCCATCGCCACGACCGCGCTGGTCGGCCCGACGCAGGCCGCGCGGGTCTATGGCCTGGCCTTCACCTCATGGGGCATTGCGGGCTTTGCGGGCCCCTGGATCGCAGGCCTGCTGTTCGAGGCGAGCGGGGGCTACACCGGCGCCTTCATCGCGGCGGCATGCGTCGCCGCCGTTTCCTGCCTTGCCGTGCTGCCGCTGCGCCGCCATCTGGCGGCCTGAGGGCTCAGGCCTCGCGGCCCGCCATCAGGGAGGTCTTGGCGAGACGCGCGCGGATGCCGATCCCGGTCATCCACTTCGGGGGGAACATCGCGAGTTCCTCATAGGCCATCATGTCGCGGACGATCTCGGTGTCCTCGCCTGCCGCCATCTCCGCGACCGCCCGGCCCGAGATCGTGCCGCGCGCGGCGCCGACGCCGTTCTGGCAGACCGCGGCCCAGATGCCTTCGGCGATCCAGCCGCACTTGGGCACATGGTTGCGCGACATGCAGAGCACGCCGCCCCAGGTGTTCTCGAAGTCGAGTTCGGGCAGCATCGGGAAACGCTGGCGCAGGGTCTGGATGTGGCTTGCCCGCACCGCGGTCATGTCGGCCTTGCTGACGTTGAAATCCGGGCGGTACTTCACGTTCTTGCGGATCAGCAGGCGGTGGTCCTGGGTGTAGCGCATGGTCGTGCCGCCCATGGTCGCCGGGATCACGCCCCAGTCTCCCTCGCCGCCCAGCGCCTTGCGCTCGGCCTCGTCGAGGGGCCGGGTCAGGCTGCCGAAGGTGAAGATGGTTTCGAGCTGACGGTTGAGGAAGCCGAAGCCCGGCGTCCAGCCGTTGGTCGAGAGGATGACATGGGGTGTCGTCACCGAGCCGAGCGCCGTCTTCAGCACCTTGTGGCCGCCGTCCTCGAAATCGAGCACGGCTGAATCCTCATAGACCTCGACATTGGCCGGCATCGAACGGGCCAGGCCGCAGACGAGCGCGGCCGGCTGCATCAGGATGCAGCCCGGGGTGAAGATCGCCTCGTGGAAATGCTCCGTACCGAGATAGGCCGAGATGCGGGCATGGTCCCAGACCTCGTAAGCCTCGCCGATGGTTTCCATACGGCGGGCCATGTCGGCAAGGCTCGCACGTCCGCGCCCGGTTGCGGCGCAGTGAACCTTGCCGCGATGGCTCCACTGGCAGCGGATCTGGTGGCGCTCCACCAGTTCGGCAAGCCAGGCGATGGCGGTGCGGTTGACGCGGATCTGGCGGTGGTCGTGCTCGGGCGCTTCGGTTCCCAGCGCATGGGGCAGGTCGATGATGAAACCCGAGTTGCGCCCGGAGGCATTTTCGCCGATGCGGCCCGCCTCCAGAAGCACGATGCGGTCATCGGGGCGCAGTTCGCCCAGGCGCCGCGCTGCGGCGAGGCCCGAGAAACCTCCGCCGACCACCACCCAGTCGGCCTTGTGCTCGCCGCGAAAGGTGTTCGCGGGCGGATGCTCCAGGACGTTGTACCAGCCGTTGGTGTGATCGTTCTTGGGGAAGGAGGTGACGCGCATCTAATCCTCGGCACGCCGCAGGACGCGGCACCCCCGAGTTAGGCACCCGGCGCCGCGGCGGTCAATGCGGATTGGCGCCCCTGACCCTGTAACGTGCATGAATGGCGCCGTTGCCGAGGCCGCGGGCGAACTCCAGGTCGAGCCAGGTCTCGGCCGGCGCGCCGAACGACGGCAGCCCCCGCCCCAGCAGCACGGGGATGATGCCGGTCTCGACCACATCGAGCAGGCCCGCCGCGACGAACTGGGTGACGAGGCTGCCGCCGCCGAAGAGCCAGACCCGCTTTTCCGCACCCATGGCCCCGACCGCCTCCAGCAGCTCGGCCGGCGTCCCCGCCATCGCCCGGACATTCGGCGGCAGGTCGTCGACCGGCCGGTGGGTGGCGACCACGGCAGGCAGGGCGCCGTATTCCCAGCCGCCGTGACGCCGCGCCACCTCGTAACTCTCCCGGCCCATGACGATGCCGTCGAGGGAAGCCAGGAAGCTGTCGAAGTCGAAATCCGCGTTGGCCGGGAATGCCTCCAGCCAGTCGACGCTGCCGTCCTCGCGCGCGATGAATCCGTCGAGGCTCATCGCGAACATGTAGACCAGCTCCGGCCGCGCCATCGCGCCTCAGCCCTTGGGCTTGGGCTTCACGCCGGGGTGGGCGACGGTGCTGGAACCGGCCTTGGAGAGGGTGACGGGCGCGACGGCGAAGAAGAACTTCGCGGGCTTGGTCGCGACATAGGCCATCTCGGTGCCCGCCGGCAGCCACATGATGTCGCCGGGGCCGACCTCGTGGATGCCCTCTGCGGTGTGGATCTCCATCGTGCCCTCGATGCCGTAGAGGATCTCGTCGTAGGTCACGGTCCAGGGGATGTTGCAGTTCTCGAAGACGCCGATGCCGCCGCCCAGCTTGTCGCTGATGGCGCAGTTCACGGTCGCCACGACATTGCCGCCCTTGCCGTCCTTGACCGTCAGGTCGAGGTCGTTGCCGCGGAACATCATTGCCTTGCTCATCGTCGTCTCCCGGATGTGTGGTTCGGGCGGGACGTTAGAGAGGCTTCGGCGCGCGGTCCAGATCGCCTTCGCTCAGGAGAGGCCGCTCACGGCAGGTCGCCCAGCGCCTTCAGCGTCTGCAACTGCACGAAGTGGATGGTGTGCTCGCTCATGTCGCTGCGCGCCGCATCGACCATCAGGCGGCCCTGGCGGTAGCCGCGGGAGTTGAGGCCCTTCTGCACGCCGATGTTGAGGGCGACGTCCTCAGGCCCCAGCTCCTCGTTCATGTAACGCACCGCCTCGGCGGTGGCCGCATCCATCGCCGCGCCGTCCGGCATGTAGGCGGCGACCTCCTCTCGGGTGCGCTCGGGGCCCTCGGGCGCGAGCAGGAAGCTCCACAGGCCGTTGGCCGCCGGCAGGGTAAAGAGCAGCACGTCGGGCCACAGGTACATCGTGACGTATTCGTCGGTCTGCCCGCTGCCGGTCTCGTAGCGGTAGGCCTTGTTGTGGCCCGTGCCGGCATGGGCGTGCAGCATCGCCCAGTTGGGGTGGGTGGTCATGGCGAGGTTGTGGCCGTCCATCAGTTCGCCCAGCGCCTTGTGGGCGGGCCCGGAGAGGAAGACGTGATAGCCGTCGAGGCTGTTCTCAGCGACGACCTTCCAGTTGGCGGCGATGTCGAAGTTGACCTGCTCGGTCCAGACCATGCGGTCGAGATCGGGCGAGTGCGCCCGCAGGGTCTCCTCGAAGCCGGGGTAGACCTCGCCCATGGGCGCGGCATCGGGATCGAGGTTGATAAAGACGAAGCCGCAGAAGACCTCGACGCGCACCGCCTCCAGGGCGAAGTCCGCCTTGTCGAAACCGGCCACCTGCTCGCAGTAACGCGCCGTGCGCAGGGCACCGTCCAGGCCGTAG
>CALLQH010000048.1 GCA_938014945.1 uncultured bacterium
AACGGTTGTGGCGATATCGGCAGCGCTGTGGAAGCCCATGCCCTACTCGATGCCGGTGACGGTATCGATGATCGACTTGCCGTAGTCGCGGCGCAGCATGTCGCGGCCCTTGCGGCCCACGCACAGGATCTTCACTTCCTTGCCGGCGCTGCGCAGCTCGGCAATCTTCAGGCGGGCGGCACGCGCCACCGCGACGTTGAAGCTGCCGCACAGGCCGCGGTCGGAGGTGACGATGACGACCAGATGAACGTCGTCCTTGCCGGTGCCGGCGAGCAGTGCCGGAGCATCGGCACGACCCTCAAGCGCCTTGGCCAGCGAGCCCATCATGCGCGACATGCGCTCGGCATAGGGACGCGCGGCCTCGGCCGTCTCCTGGGCGCGACGCAGCTTGGCCGCAGCGACCATCTTCATCGCGCTGGTGATCTTGCGCGTGGACCGGACGCTGTTGATCCGGATGCGCAGGGCCTTGAGGTTTGCCATCGATCAGCTCTTTCCGCTTTGGGCGATGCTCAGCTCAGGCGGCAAACTTCGAAGAGAAGCTGTCGAGGAAGCCCTTGAGCTTCTCCCGGGTGCCGTCCGAAAGCGCGCCTTCGGTTCGGATGGTCTCGAGGATGTCCGCACCCTTGTCGCGGACCTCGTCGAGCAGTTCGGCCTCGAAGCGGGTCACGGCGCCGACCGGCAGCTTGTCGAGGTAGCCGTTCACGCCCGCGAAGATCGAAACGACCTGCTCTTCCACCGGCATGGGCGAGAACTGGCCCTGCTTCAGCAGCTCGGTCAGACGGGCGCCACGGGCCAGCAGGCGCTGGGTCGAGGCGTCGAGGTCCGAGGCGAACTGCGCGAAGGCGGCCATCTCGCGGTACTGCGCGAGTTCCAGCTTGATCGAGCCGGCGACCTGCTTCATCGCCTTGGTCTGGGCGGCCGAACCCACGCGCGACACCGAGATGCCGACGTTAATGGCGGGACGGATGCCCTGGTAGAACAGCTCGCTCTCCAGGAAGATCTGGCCGTCGGTGATCGAGATCACGTTGGTCGGGATGTAGGCCGAAACGTCGCCGGCCTGGGTCTCGACGATGGGCAGCGCGGTCAGCGAACCGCCACCGAACTCGTCGTTCATCTTGGCGGCGCGCTCGAGCAGGCGCGAATGCAGGTAGAAGACGTCGCCCGGATACGCCTCACGGCCCGGCGGGCGGCGCAGCAGCAGCGAAACCTGGCGGTAGGACACGGCCTGCTTGGAAAGATCGTCGTAGATCACCAGGGCGTGCATGCCGTTGTCGCGGAAGTACTCGCCGATCGTGCAGCCGGCGTAGGGCGCCAGGAACTGCATCGGGGCCGGGTCGGACGCGGTGGCGGCAACGACCGTGGTGTACTCCATGGCGCCGTTGTCGGTCAGCGTCTTGACGATCTGGGCGACGGTGGAGCGCTTCTGGCCGACGGCGACGTAGATGCAGTAAAGCTTCTTCTTCTCGTCGTCGCTCGCCCAGTTGAACTTCTGGTTGATGATCGCGTCGATGGCGACGGCGGTCTTGCCGGTCTGACGGTCACCGATGATCAGCTCGCGCTGGCCACGTCCGACCGGGACCAGGGCGTCAATGGCCTTGAGGCCGGTCTGCATCGGCTCGTTGACCGACTTGCGCGGGATGATGCCCGGCGCCTTGACCTCGACCTGGCGGCGCTCGGTGGCGTCGATCTCGCCCTTGCCGTCGATGGGATTGCCCAGCGCGTCGACGACGCGGCCCAGCAGGCCCTTGCCGACGGGCACGTCCACGATGGTGCCGGTACGCTTGACCGTGTCGCCTTCGACGATGGCGCGGTCGGAACCGAAGATGACGACACCGACGTTGTCGGTCTCCAGGTTCAGGGCCATGCCCTGAATGCCCCCGGGGAACTCGACCATTTCGCCCGCCTGGACGTTGTCGAGGCCGTAGACGCGGGCGATACCATCGCCCACCGACAGAACACGACCGACTTCGGCGACTTCGGCTTCAGTGCCAAAGTTGGCGATCTGGTCCTTGATGATCGAAGAGATCTCGGCGGCGCGGATGTCCATCAGCCAGCCCCTTTCATCGCAAGTTCGAGGCGTTGGAGTTTCGTGCGGATCGAGCTGTCGAGCATGCGCGAACCAATGCGGACCACCAGCCCGCCGAGCAGCCCGGGATCGACCCGCGTTTCGACCGCGACGTCGCGGCCGACGATTTCTTTCAGCGTCGCCTGCAGACGGGAGAGTTCGTCGTCCGTCAGGGCGCGCGCCGAAGTCACTTCGGCCGTGGTCTCGCCGCGATGGGCGGCCAGCAGCCGGAGATAGTCGGAAATGATGTCTTCGAGGCCGAACAGACGGCGCTGCTGGGCCAGAAGGGCCACGGTACGCCGCGTCAGATCGCCGGCCTTCATGGCCTCCATGATGGCCGCCATCGCCTTGCCCTGCTCGTCGCGCGAGAGGATGGGGCTCTTGACCAGGCGACGCAGCTCTTCGGACTCCGCCAGCGCCGCGCTCAGGGAGCGCAGGTCGTCGGCGACCGTGTCGAGCTGCTTCGACTCGTCGGCGAGTTCATAAAGAGCGCGTGCGTAGCGGCCCGAGAGGCCCGTTACAACGCTGTCTTCCGTGGCCAAGAGATAGCCCTCGTTGTCGCCAGTTAAAGGTGTGTCACTGTTAGCTTTTTGGACGGTCGGGACACGCGCGAAACGCAGCGCCCCAACCCCCCGGCGCTAGGCCGCGGCGTAGGTAACACAGGGATATGGGTGTTGCAACAAGAGTCGGGCTGCCGCCCCCGGTTTATGGGCCGGTCCCGGGCCTTTCCGGGCATCCATGCACATGGCCATGCCGCACTCCTCCGTTTCCGATTCGCCCTGCATCCTACAGGAAGCTCAGGGGATCGACGTCGATCTGGATGCGCAGACTGCCCGTGGTCTTCACCGGCTCCAGCCAGGTGCGCAGAACGGCCTGGATGTTGACGTCGCGGCGCGCCTTGACCAGCAGGCGCCAGCGGAAACGCCCGCGCAACAGGGAAAGCGGCGCCGGCGCGGGTCCGAAGATGTCGATGCCGTCGCCGCGCGGCGCCCGCCGGGCAAGTGCATTGGCCAGACGCCGCACCTCCCCCTCGTCGGTCCCGGAGACGACGATGCCCGCCAGGCGGCCGTAGGGCGGCATGCCGGCGCGCTCGCGCTCGGCCTTCTCTCGCGCCAGGAAGCGCTCCCGGTCGCCCGAGACCAGGGCTTCCATCACGGGATGGCGCGGCTCGTAGGTCTGCAGAAAGACCTTGCCCGGCCGGTCGGCACGCCCTGCCCGGCCCGAAACCTGGTGCAGGAGCTGCCAGGTGCGCTCCATGGCGCGGGGATCGCCGCCGTCGAGCCCCAGATCGGCATCGACCACCCCGACCACGGTCAGCATGGGGAAGTGATGGCCCTTGGCCGCCACCTGGGTGCCGATCAGGATATCGATCTCGTGCGCCTCGACCCTTGCGATCAGGTCGGCGGCGGCGCGGGGGCCAAGCATGGTGTCGGACGCCATGATCTCGCAGCGCGCCTCGGGGAAGCGGTCGGCGATCTCCTCGGCCAGGCGCTCGACGCCGGGACCACAGGCGACAAGGCTTTCCTCGGCCGCGCAGGAGGGGCAGGACTGGGGCGGCGCAATGGAAAGCCCGCAGTGATGGCACTGCAACCGGCCCAGATGCCGGTGCTCGACCAGCCATGCCGTGCAGTTGGGACAGGCAAAGCGGTGGCCGCACTTGCGGCACAGGGTCAGCGGGGCATAGCCGCGCCGGTTCAGGAACAGCAGCGACTGCTCGCCGGCCTGCAGGGTCTCGGTGAGCGCGGCGACCAGCGGCGGGCTGAGCCAGCGGCCGCGCTCGGTGCCCGCACGCGTCATGTCGATCGCCTCGACCTGGGGCATGGTCGCCCCACCGTGGCGGCTGGCCAGCACCAGGGGGCGGTAGCGCCCACGGTCGACGTTGACCAGGGTCTCCAGCGAGGGCGTCGCCGAGGAGAGCACGATGGGAATCTCCTCCAGGCTGGCGCGCACCACCGCCATGTCGCGGGCGTGGTAGCAGACGCCGTCGTCCTGCTTGAACGAGGCGTCGTGCTCCTCGTCGACAACGATCAGGCCCAGGTCGGCAAAGGGCAGGAACAGCGCCGATCGGGCGCCGACCACGACCCGCACCTCGCCCGTCGCCACGCCGCGCCAGGTCTCTCGGCGCAGGCGCGAGGGGACATCGGAGTGCCACATCGCCGGCGGCGCCCCGAAACGCTCGGCAAAGCGGTCCAGCACCTGGGCCGAAAGCGCGATCTCCGGCAGCAGCACCAGCGCCTGGCGGCCCGCCCTCAGGGTTGCCGCGATGGCATCGAAGTAGACCTCGGTCTTGCCCGAGCCGGTGACCCCCTCCAGGACGAAGGCTTCGAAACCGCCCTTCTCCACCGCGCCGACCAGTTCGCCTGCCGCGGCGGCCTGATCGCCCGAAAGCACAGGCCCCGGCGTTTCGGGATCGGGCTGACGGCTGCGGCCATGGGCCGGCAGCAGCACCTCCTGCAAAGCGCCCGCACCCGCCAGCCCCTTCACGACGCCGGTGCCGACACCGGCTTCGTTGGCGATCTCGCTCTGGCCGCGCGGCAGCCCGTCCGAGAGCAGTTCGAGGACGCGGCGGCGGGCATCGGTCATGCGCTCGGGCTCCTCGCCCGTGGCGCGCCAGGCGACGCGGGGGCGCGGCGGATCGAGCGCGCCGGGCGCCCGCAGCACCATGCGCAGCACCGCACCTTCCGGATTGACGGTGTAACGCGCCACCCAGGAAACGAAGGCGCGCAGGGCCGCGTCCAGGGGCGGCACGTCGCGGACCTCCAGAATCTCCTTCAGCCGGTTGTGGCCGACCTCGCCCGTGGGTTCGCCCCACACGACTCCGGTGACCTCGCGCGAGCCCAGGGGCACGCGCACGATGGCGCCCGCCTCCACGGCCATGCCATGGGCTACGCGGTAATCGTAGGGGCCCGGCACCGGCAGCGGCAGCAGCACGCTGACGGTATCCGCGGCAAGATCGCGGCCCGGTGTTGTGGCGTCGTTCTGTGGCATCCGCTACACTTTGCCACGCATCGGGCGCGCCGCAATCGGCGACCTGTCCGGCGGGCGTTCCGCCATGTGTACAGCATCGAAAAGGCAGACAGCGGGCATGAAATTCTTCGTCGACACGGCCGACACGAGCGAGATCCGCGATCTTGCCGAGACCGGACTGCTGGATGGCGTCACGACCAATCCGTCGCTGGTCGCCAAGACCGGGCGCGACTTCATCGATGTGCTGAAGGAGATCTGCGACATCGTCGACGGCCCGGTAAGCGCCGAGGTCACCGCCACCGACGCCGCCGAGATGATCGCCGAAGGCAACAAGCTGGCGGCCGTGGCCTCCAACGTTACGGTCAAGGTGCCGCTGACCTGGGACGGGCTGAAGGCCTGCCGCGCGCTGACGCAGGCGGGCACGCCGGTCAACGTCACGCTCTGCTTCTCGGCCAACCAGGCGCTGCTGGCGGCCAAGGCGGGCGCAACCTTCATCTCGCCCTTCGTCGGCCGGCTCGACGACATGGGCCAGGACGGCATGGAGCTGATCGCCGAGATCAAGGCGATCTACGACAACTATCCCGCCATCGAGACCGAGATCCTGGTCGCCTCGATCCGCCATCCGATCCATCTCAAGCAGGCCGCCATCATGGGCGCCGACGTCGCCACCCTGCCGCCCGACGTGCTGCGCAAGCTGGCCAGCCATCCGCTGACCGACAAGGGTCTGGCCGCCTTCCTCGCCGACTGGCAGAAGACCGGCCAGAAGATCCTCTAGGGAGCGTCATGACCGCGACATCGGACAATCTGCCGGCGCCCAAGGGCGAGGAGATGACCGCCGAACAGGTCGAACGGTTCCTGCGCGACCATCCCCGGTTCCTTGCCGAACGGCCCAAGCTCGCCGAGAGCATGTCGCCACCGGAGCGTCATCTGGGCGACAACGTCGTCGACCTGCAGGCCTTCATGATCGACCGGCTGCGCGCCGACCGGCGCGAAGACCAGGGCGCCCAGGACGAACTGGTGGCGCGCGCCCGGCGCGAGCGCTCCCTGCAGGATCGCATCCACGCCGCTGCCCTGGCCATGATCGGCGCGGTCGATCTGGATCACCTGGTGGAGATCGCGACCGCCGATCTTGCCATCCTGCTGGGTGTGGACATGGTTGCCCTGGCGGTCGAGACCGCCAACCGCGATGGTGCCACCCATGTCATCTGCGGCGTCCACTGCCTGCCGCGCGGCACGGTCGCCGATCTCATGGAAGACGAACACGAGGTGGTGCTTCGTTCGCCCGCGCGCGCCGACGAGCGCATCTTCGGCTCGGCCGCCGACCTCGTGGAATCCGAGGCGATGGTCCGCTTCGGCGGCGACAGCTACCTGCCCCACGCGATCCTGGCGCTGGGCTCGCGCCTGGAGGACCGCTTCCGCCCGGGCGATCCCCACGAACTGTTCCGCTTCCTGGGCGGCGTGCTCGACCGCTGCCTGCGCAAGAAACTCGGCCTGCCGGGTTGAGCCGTTCCGTCCATAACCTCGAGGATGCCATCGCCCTGTGGCGCGAGCGCCTGGAAGTGGAGCGCCGGTCCTCAGAGCATACGGTGCGGGCCTATCTCGACGATCTTGCCGACTTTCTCGCCTTCCTCACCGAACATCTGGGCAAGACGCCCGAACTGGCGGATCTGGCGGACCTCAGCGCCGGTGACATGCGCGCCTGGCTCGCCCGACGCACGTCGCGCGGGCTGGCGCGCACCTCGACCGCGCGGGCGCTGTCGGCGGTGCGCGGCTTTTTCCGCCACATGGAGCGCCAGGGTGTGTTTGCCAATGCGGCGATCGGCACCGTGCGTTCGCCCAAGCTCGCACGACAGGTGCCCAGGCCCCTGTCGACCGACCAGACGACCGACATGCTCGACCTCGCCGACGACGAGGACCAGCCGCGCTGGGTCGCCGCGCGCGACCTGGCGCTGCTGATGCTGCTCTACGGCGGCGGCCTGCGCATCGGCGAGGCGCTGGCGCTGGACGTCGCCACGGTACGCGGCGTGGGCGACACGCTGCGCATCACCGGCAAGGGCAACAAGCAGCGCATCGTGCCCCTGCTGCCGCGTGTGCGCGAGGCGCTGGATGCCTATCTGGCAAGCCGGCCCGATGGCGCGCCGGGGACCTCGCCGCTGTTCATCGGCGTGCAGGGCAAGCGGCTCAACCCCGGCGTTGCCCAGCGGCGCTTCCGCGAACTGCGCACCCTGGCGGGCCTGCCCGACAGCGCCACGCCGCACGCCATGCGCCACAGCTTCGCCACGCACCTGCTGGCGGGCGGTGCGGACCTGCGTACGATCCAGGAGCTGCTGGGCCACGCCAGCCTGTCGACGACCCAGCGCTATACGGATGTCGATGCCGAGAGCCTGCTCGCGGTCTATCGTACCGCTCACCCGCGCGCCTGAACCCGGCGCGCCAGCAGGGCGAAACAGACGAAACCGACCATGGCCATCAGGCCCATGGTGAGGAAGGCAAGCCCCCAGGCCGTGGTGCCGCCGAGCGGCGCGGCCTCGTCCAGCACGACGCCCACGACCATGGGCGCAAAGAGCGCGCCGCTGAAGCCCAGGGTGGAATGCACGGCAAGGGTGGCGCCGCGATGGCCCTTCGGTGCGGCGGCGACGGCGCCGGCGGTGAGTGCGGCGGAATCGGCCTGGATGGTCACCGCGTAAAGCAGGCAGACGATGACCACCACGGTGAACGGCAGTCCTGCGCAGAAGCCCACGCCCGCGCTGACCACGAAACTCGACAGCATGGCCCAGCGTACCAGGCGCTGGCGTCCGAAGCGCAGGGCGAGTTCGGCCCCGCCGAAGCTGGACACCACGGCGATGAGGGAGATCGCCATGGCGAAGATCGTGGCGTCGAGATCGATGACGCCGCCCGCCCCCAGGCAGAACACCAGGAAGGGCACGATCCAGGAGCGCATGGCGAACAGCTCGGCCGTGTGCCCGGCGTAGGCCAGCACGTAACCCATGGCCTCGGGCGCACGGAAGACCGGGCGGAAGTCCAGGACATGGCCGCGCGGACTGCCGTCGTGCACCGGCACGTGCGGTTCCAGAAGGAAGAGATAGAACAGGATGCCCAGCAGCGGCCCGCCCGCCGTGAAAAGCAGCGCGCCGCGCCAGCCCAGCCAGTCGAGCGCAAGGCCGGCGGCGACATAGGAAAACGCCGATCCGACACTGAAGCACGACGTGTAGAAGGCGACGGCACGGGCCTGATTGCCCGAGCGCAGCCGGTCCGTCAGCACCTTCAGGCCGGGCATGTAGGTGCCGGCCAGTCCCGCCCCGGCGATCACACGCCAGGGCAGCGCAGACCAGAAGCCGTGGGCGAGCAACGCCATGCCGATGAGGCCGATGGCTGCGAGCGTGGCGCCGAGCAAAACGATGTGCCGCGCATCGATGCGATCGGTGATCGCAGCAAGGAACGGCACGGCGACAACATAACCGCCGAAGAATACACCCGAGAGCCAGCCCGCGAGCGCATTGTTCATCTCCCAGGCAGGCTGCAACACCGGCAGCAGCGACCAGTAGGCCGAGAAGCCCGCCATCATCAGCGCCTCGGAGACACAGACCACGGCGATCAGCAGCCAGGAACGCGCCGCGACGCTGCGCGCCAGCAGGTTATCGTTCATGGGCAGGGTGGCGGGCCGAAAGTCACTCAGTCGCCAAGCAGGCTGTCGAGGCCCTTGCCGACATCGTCGATGGCAGAGCCGACCGCACCGGCTGCGTCGTCGAGCACCTTGCCTGCGCCGTCCACCACATCGCCCGTGTTGATGCCGTTCGAGGACTCCTGTCCGGGCGCATTGGCGGCCACGCAGGGATGGTTGGCGCCGATGCCGACATCGCCCAGGCCCAGAAGAATGGCCGGCGGGAAAAATACCGAGCCGACCAGGCTGCCCACCTTCAGCGCCAGCGTGCCCTCATCGGGTGTTGCCTTGGGATTGGCCAGCGTGCCCGTGATGTTGACGGGAACTGCCAGGTTCAGGGAAACGCCCTTGGCGTGGGGCGTCAGCGTCTCGTCGATGGTCTCCTTGCCCAGATCGATGCTGCCCTCGCCCGTGACGGTCGAATACTGGGTATCGATCAGCAGCACGCTCTGGTCGGCGATGCCCTGCTTGACGTCCCAGGCGGCGGCCAGGCAGGTGAGCTTGGCGCTGCTTTTGTCCTCCTCGAAGAGGCCGCCGATGATGGCCTTGGAGCCGCCGAGGAAAAGATCGAGGCTCTGCTCGCTGACGCTGCCGTCGGTCATCACCATCGTCACCTTGCCGTTGAGCGCCCCCATGATGGCGGCGGTGCTCGCACCCGCTCCGTGAACGTCGACATCGACATCGGCCGTGCCGGTCAGCACTTCGGTGACGTCGCTCTGCTTGAGCAGGGCGCCCATATCGAAGCCCTTGGACGAAAGCTGCAGGGCGGCAGCCGGCGGGCTGGCCGCGCCGTCCAGGCTGAAGGCGCCGTCGACGTTGCTGTTGGTCACGCCCAGGGCAAAGGGCGATACCGTGAGCTTGGACGAGGCCAGCTTGACGGTGCCTGAAACGTTGTCGAAGACCAGCCCGACGGCGGTCAGGCTGGCAACCTTCAGGTCGAGATCGAGTTCGGCATCGTCCATCCAGCCGACCGGGATGGGCGTGTCGGGGAAGAGCTTGTCGCTCGGCCCGTCGCTCTGGGCCGCGCCGTCGTCGCCGAGCCACTTGGCAAGGTCGATCGTGTCGGCGGTGAGATCGCCCGAGAAGGAAGGCACATCGCGGCTGATATCGGCGCTCAGGGTGCCGCTCATGTTGGTGCCGGCAAGCGCCAGCTTGAAATCCTCGATCTTCAGCTTGTCGGGCACGCCGGTGAGATGGCCCGAAAAGGACAGCGGCCCCTCGAAGGGCAGGTCGGTGATGCCCAGCGATGCGATCAGCCCCAGCGAGCCGATGTCGAGGCTGGCGACGAGATCGAAGGGCGTCTCGCCCGAGAGCGCGCCGACGGTGCCCTTGGCCGTGGTGTTGATGTTGGGGGTCGTGACCGTGAGGTCGACCTGGGTTTCCTTGCCCGACAGCAGGCTGGAGACGCTGTCGATGGTGCCGGTGATCGTGCCGGAGCCTTCCTTCACCGCCAGAACGACATCGACCGTCAGCGGCGAGGCAAGGGAATCGGATTCCAGCGAGGCGCTGGTGATCGTGACGACCCGTTCGTTGCCGCTGGCCCCGTCATGATAGGTGAAGGTGGAGTCCTTGATCTCCACACTGTCGACACGCAGCACGTCGACGGACTGGCCGCCGGCGCTGCCACCGGAAGCATCGCCCGCCCCCAGCGCCCAGTTGCCCTTGCCGTCCTTGTCGGTTTCGATGAGCACGTCGGCGCCGTCGATACCGATGCTCTGGACGTGAAGTTCGCCGCTGAACAGCGGGATCAGGGCGGCTTCAAGCTCCAGCCGCTTGACGGTCGCCATGTCCTTGCGGCTGCCCCAGTCGGCGTTCGCGAAGGTCACGTCGCTGACCACCAGACCGGGATGGAGCGAGATCGAGAGATCGAGACCGCTGAACGTTACCTTGCGGCCCGTCAGGTCTTCGAGCTCCTTGGCGATTTCGTCGCGGTAATCCTCTGGATTGATGACGAAGACGGCCACCACCGCGAGCGCGACCGCAACGCCCACGATCAGCGAGACCAGAGCCAGGAGACCAACAAAAACCCTCTTCATCAGTCTCATGGCCTCATCCCCCTAGATGTGTATGGCCCGGCCGCCCACAGCCAGCGCCGCTTCCTTCACCGCTTCGGAGAAGGTCGGGTGAGCATGACACGTTCGCGCGATGTCTTCAGCACTGGCGCCGAACTCCATGGCAACCGCGGCCTCGGCGATCAGTTCGCCCGCGGCGGTGCCCAGGATATGCACGCCCAGCACCCGGTCGGTCTTGGCATCGGCCAGGATCTTCACCAGGCCACCGGTCTGGTCGTAGGTGCGCGCGCGGCTGTTGGCGAGCATGGGGAACTTTCCGACGGTGTACTCGACACCAGCCTCCTTCAGCTCCTCCTCGGTCTTGCCGACCGATGCCGCCTCCGGCTCGGTATAGACCACACCGGGAATGACGCCGTAGTTCACATGGCCCGCCTGGCCGGCGATGATCTCGGCGGCAGCAATGCCCTCGTCCTCGCTCTTGTGGGCGAGCATGGGACCGCGCACGCAGTCGCCGATCGCATAGATGCCTTCGACGCTGGTGGCGAAGTGATCGTCGATCTGCACACGCCCGCGTTCGTCAAGCGCGACGCCCGCCTCTTCCAGGCCCAGGCCGTCGAGATGCGGACGGCGGCCGACGGAGACCAGAACGACGTCGCAGGCAACCGTCTCGCCCTCGCCGCCCTTGGCGGGTTCGATGGCGACCTCCAGCTCCTTCTTTCCGGCCTTCACCCCGGTGACCTTGGTGCCGAGATGGAAGTCCATGCCCTGCTTCTTGAGCAGTTTCTGGAATTCCTTCGCGATCTCGCCGTCCATGCCCGGAGCGATGCGGTCGAGGTATTCGATGACCGTGACCTTCGCGCCCAGCCGCCGCCACACCGAACCCAGCTCCAGGCCGATGAAGCCGGCGCCGATCACCACCATGTGGCCGGGCACCTTGTCGAGCGCCAGCGCCCCGGTGGAGGAGACGATGCGCTTCTCGTCGATCTCGATGCCCTTGAGCGGCACGACCTCGGAGCCGGTGGCGATGACGATGTGGCGCGCCGTGACGGTCTGGCTTTCCTTTTCGCCCTTCACCTCCACCGTGTGGGCATCGGCGATGCGGCCGGTGCCCTGGATGTGCGTCACCTTGTTCTTCTTGAAGAGGCCGGCGACACCCTTGGTCAGGGTTTCGACCACCTTGTCCTTGCGCGCCAACATGGCAGGCAGGTCGAGCTCGACGTTGCCGACCTTGATGCCGTGGCCGCCCAGATGGTCGCGGGTGCGCTCGAAATACTCCGAGGACTGCAGCAGGGCCTTCGACGGGATGCAGCCGATGTTGAGGCAGGTGCCGCCCAGGGTGGGACTCTTCTCGACGCAGGCCGTCTTCAGGCCGAGCTGGGCGCAGCGGATGGCGCAGACATAACCGGCCGGACCCGCGCCAATGATGACGACATCGAATTCCTGATCGGCCACGGCAACCTCCTTGATGCTCAACACACAGCGCCGCGCCGACGGCGGCGCACGGCCGGAACGGCGGGTAGGGCGGCCCCTAGACTTCGAGCAGGAGCCGCTGGGGATCCTCGATGGCGTCCTTGATGCGCACCAGGAAGGTCACGGCCTCACGGCCGTCGACGATGCGGTGATCGTAGGAAAGCGCCAGATACATCATCGGCCGGATCACCACCTCGCCGTTCACCGCCACAGGGCGCTCCTGGATCTTGTGCATGCCCAGGATGCCCGACTGGGGCGGGTTGAGGATCGGCGTCGACATCAGTGAGCCGAAGATACCGCCGTTGGAAATGGTGAAGGTGCCGCCGGTGAGATCGCCCGGCGTCAGTTCGCCGTCGCGCGCCTTGCGGCCCATCTCGCCGATGGCGTTCTCGATGCCGGCAAAGCTCATGCTGTCGGCGTCGCGCAGCACAGGCACGATCAGGCCGTTGGGCGAGCTCACCGCAACACCGATGTGGTAGTAGTGCTTGTAGACGATCTCGTCGCCGGCGATCTCGCCGTTGACCGCCGGGATGTCCTTCAGGGCCTGGATCGCGGCCTTCACGAAGAAGGACATGAAGCCCAGGCGGACACCGTGTTTCTTCTCGAAACGCTCCTGGTACTGCTTGCGCGCCGCCATGACGTTGGTCATGTCGACCTCGTTGAAGGTCGTCAGCATCGCGGCCGTGTCCTGGGCGGCCTTCAGGCGCTCGGCGATGCGCTTGCGCAGGCGCGTCATCTTCACGCGTTCCTCGCGGCCCTCGGGATCGGGCTCGCTGGGCGCCACGGCGACACGCTCGCGCGGCGCGGCCGCCTCGGCGGGCGCGGCCTTGGCGGGCGCGGGCTTTGCCGCGGGGGCGGACTTGCCCTCCTCCATGTGCTTCTGCAC
>CALLQH010000049.1 GCA_938014945.1 uncultured bacterium
AGCTTGTAGAGCCATCTCAGCATGCTGCGCTCGATGGCGATGCCGACCAGCGCCATGGCCAGCGGCACCAGGACCAGCGCCCACCAGTAGTTGAGCCCGGCGTAACGGCCCAGCATCCAGGCCAGGAACGCGCCCATCATGTACTGGGCGCCGTGGGCGAAGTTGATGACGTTGAGCATGCCGAAGATCACGGCAAGCCCCAGCGAGAGCAGGGCGTAAAACGCCCCGTTCTGCAGACCGATCAGAACCTGCAGCCCGATATAGGAGAGCGGCAGATCGAACAGCGTCGTCATGGTGCTTCGCCCACGTTCGCCTCAGCTTTCTACTGCACCAGCGCGCAACCGGAATTCTCCGGCAGCATGTAGGCCTCGGCGGCCGGGATGGTGCGCACGATGTTGAGGTAGTCCCAGGGGCCTGTGGACTCCGCCGGAGTCTTCACCTGGGCAAGGTACATGTCGTGGGCCATGCGGCCGTTGGGATAGACAATGCCGCCCTGGGCGAACATGTCGTTGATCGTCATGCCCTTCAGGGTGTCGGACACGGCCATGGCGTCGTCGGTGCCGGCCGCCTCGACCGCCTTGAGATAGTTGAAGACGGTGGAGTAGACGCCCGCCTGCACCATGGTCGGCTTCTGGCCCATGACCTCCTCGTAGCGCGCGGCAAAGGCCCGGGTCTCGTCGTTGTTGTCCCAGTACCAGCCGGTGGTCATCATCAGGCCCTGGGCGGTTTCCAGGCCCAGGCTGTGGACGTCGGTGATGAACATCAGCAGGCCGGCGAGATTCTGGCCGCCCGCGGTGATGCCGAACTCATGCGCCTGCTTGATCGAGTTGATCGTGTCGGCACCGGCGTTGGCCAGGCCAATGATCTTGGCGCCCGAGGCCTGGGCCTGGAGCAGGTAGGAGGCAAAATCCGTGGTCGGGAACGGTGCCGCCACCGAGCCCAGCACCTGGCCGCCGCTTTCCTCGACGACCTTGGTGACGTCGTCCTGCAGGGAATGGCCGAAGGCATAGTCGGCGGTGATGAAATACCAGGTGTCGCCGCCGTTCTGCACCACGGCACGGCCCGTGCCGGTGGCCAGCGCATAGGTGTCGTAGGCCCAGTGGAAACCGACCGGCGAGCAATCCTCGCCCGTCAGGCGCGAGGTCGCGGCACCCACCGTCATGATGACCGTATTCTCGTCGCGCCCGATCTCCTGCACCGCCAGCGCCACCGATGAGGTGACGAGGTCGGTGATCATGTCTACACCCTCGGTGTCGATCCATTCGTGGGCCTTGGCCGCGGCGATGTCGGCCTTGTTCTGGTGATCGGCCGAGACGATCTCGACCGGCACGCCCAGTACCGTGCCGCCGAAATCGGCGACCGCCATCTTCGCGGCCTCGACCGAACCCTGGCCGGAAAGATCGGAATAGACGCCTGCCATGTCGGTCAGCACGCCGATCTTGATGCTGTCGTCGGAGACCTGCGCCTGCGCGCCCTGCCAGGCAAGGCAGAGCGCGGCAGCCGCCACCATCGTTCGCTTGTTCATGTCGGAGTCCTCCTCCCGTTGTTGTTACGCCTAGACACCGAGGTAGCGTTCAAGCATCGCCATCTCCCCGGCGACATCCTCCCGCTTCACGCTCGCCACGATCCGCCCGTCCTCCATGACGTAGTTGCGGTCGGCGATGCCGGAAGCGAAACGGAAATTCTGTTCGACCAGAAGGATCGTGAAGCCGCGCTCGCGCAGGGTGGCGATGGTGCGACCGATCTGCTGCACGATGACCGGCGCCAGACCCTCGGTCGGCTCGTCGAGCAGCAGCAGGCGCGCGCCCGTGCGCAGGATGCGCGCGATGGCCAGCATCTGCTGCTCGCCGCCCGAAAGGCGAGTGCCCTGGCGCGTCGCGCGCCGCTCCAGAAGATTGGGGAAGAGTTCGTAGATTTCCTCGGTCGAAAGCCCGCCCTTGCCGACGACCGGCGGCAGGAACAGGTTCTCCTCCACCGTCAGGCTGGCGAAGATGCCGCGCTCTTCGGGGCAGAAGGCGATCCCCAGGCGGGCGATGCGGTCCGAGGAAAGGCCTACCGTCTCCCTGCCCTGCAGGGTGATGCTGCCGCGCCGGTCCGAAACGATGCCCATGATGGACTTCAGGGTCGTCGACTTGCCGGCGCCGTTGCGCCCCAGCAGGGTCACCACCTCGCCCTGCGCAATCTCCAGGTCGACGCCGTGCAGGATGTGGGACTCGCCGTAATAGGCCTGCAGGCCGGCGACCTTGAGAACGGGTTCAGACATCGGCCGTCCCCAGATAGGCGCTCACCACCTCCGGGTTGGTCGAGACCTGCTCGTAGTTGCCTTCGGCCAGCACCTCGCCGCGCTGGAGCACGGTGATGACATCGGAAAGATCGGCGACGACCGACAGGTTGTGCTCCACCATCAGCACGGTGCGGCCCTGCGCCACGCGCCGGATCAGGGCGACGATGCGTCCGACATCCTCGTGCCCCATGCCCTGGGTCGGCTCATCGAGCAGGATCAGACGCGGATCGAGGGCCAGCGTCGTCGCGATCTCCAGCGAGCGCTTGCGGCCGTAGGAGAGTTCGACCGCGGGCGTGGCAGCGAACTCGGCAAGACCGACCTCCTCCAGGTGGCCGCGCGCCTCCTCGTCGTAACGCGAGAGCAGACCCATGGAGTTCCAGAAGCTGAAGGCCGGGCCGCGGCGGCGCTGCAGCGCAAGGCGCACGTTCTCCAGCGCGGTCAGATGGGGAAAGACCGAGGAGATCTGGAACGAACGCACGATGCCCAGGGCCGCGATGCGATGGGGCGGCAGACCGGTGATCTCGCGCGATTCGTAGTGGATGCTGCCGTCGGTCGGCGTCAGGAAGTGCGTAAGCAGATTGAAGACCGTGGTCTTGCCCGCGCCGTTGGGGCCGATCAGGGCGTGGATGGTGCCGCGACGCACCTGCAGATTGACGTTGTTGACCGCGACGAAGCCGCGGAACGCCTTGGTCAGCGCCTTTGTCTCCAGGACGATGTCGCCACTCATGGGTGCCTGCCGTCGCGACAGCACGTCACATCCGCCTCCTCGCCACATGCAGGGACGCCCCGTCCCGCGCGCATGCGCTGTTGGTCTTGATCTTGTCGGCGGGACCGAATTCCGGTCGAAAAAGCCCCAGACGGCGCTGTCGAAGCGGCGTTGCCGCCAGCTTTGGCCTCCCAGCGCACCGCGGGCTTCTGTGGCCCGTCGGCAGAATTACTAAACACGAACTAAACATGCCGCGTCAAAGGTTCTTCGCAACGCCAGGGCGTAACCGGACCGGGCGACACGCACACGACCCTACCAGGTGAGGGCTTGGCCCGGCAGGTCGCCTGCGGCAGGATCGCACCCCACGACGGCAAACGCCGCAGGCAACATCAGGGGAGAGCACGATGACCGTTCTGGAGACCTTCAAGCAGCTTTCGGGCGCCATTCACCTGGACGGCGCCATCCGCAAGAGCGCGTCGACCGAGGGCTTCGACGGCATCGATCCGGCGACCGAGGAGGTCACGGGCGAGCTGGCCTACGCCAAGGTCGAGGAGGTCGACGAGGCTGTGGAGATCGCCAAGCGTGCGCAGCGCGAATGGAACCGCATGAACATGCTCAAGCGCTCGGAGATGCTGCACGAGGTCGCCCACAAGTTCCGCCACAACGTGGGCAAGCTCGCCGAGGCGCTGACCCGCGAGATGGGCAAGCCCTACAAGGAATCGGCTGACGAGGTGGAATGGACGGCGACGGCCTTCGACTACTACGCCGAGATCGCGCGCCACGAGAACGGCCGCGTCGTCGGCCCCGTGGTGGACGGCCAGTTCCACGTCATCACCAAGCATCCCCTGGGCGTCGTCGGCATCATCCTGCCCTTCAACTTCCCCTATGTACTGTTCGGCTGGGAGGCTGGTGCGGCGCTGGGTGCCGGTAACGCGGTCATCCTGAAGCCCAGCGAACTCACCAGCTTCTCTTCGCTGATGATGATGGAGTGTTTCGACCACCTGCCGCGCGGCCTGGTGCAGTGCATCACGGGTGCTGCCGAGGTCGGCAAGCGGCTGGTCGGTCACGAGGGCGTCGACGGCGTCGCCTTCACGGGATCGGTCCCCGCGGGCCAGGCCGTCGCCCAGACCTGCGCCACCACCTTCAAGCGCTGCCTGATCGAAGCCTCGGGCAACGACCCCTTCATCGTCATGCCCTCGGCCAAGCTCGACATGGCGGCACAGGGCGCGGTGTTCTCGGCCTATCTCAACTGCGGCCAGGTGTGCGCCGCAGCCGAGCGTTTCTACATCCACGAGGATGTGCACGACGCCTTCGTTGAGGAGACCGTGAAGCTGACCAGGAAGCTGCGCATCGGCAACGGCCTCGACAAGGTCGATATCGGCCCCATGGCCGCACAGCGCGAGCGCGACCGCTACGAGGGCCTGCTGGCGCGCGCCATCGACGCCGGCGCCAAGGTCGCGACCGGCGGCGGACGCCCCGACGGCTTCAACAAGGGCTACTTCTGCGACGCGACGATCCTGACCGACTGCACCCCCGACATGGAGATCCTCAACACCGAAAGCTTCGGCCCGGTGATGCCGATCTGCCGCGTCGGCAGCTTCGATGAGGCGCTGGAGCACGCCAACCGCTCCAAGTACGCGCTGGGCTCGTTCATCTACACGAACGACCTCAGCGAAACGATGCGCGCGCTCGAGGAATTGGAAGCGGGCATGACCTGGGTCAACTCCAGCTCCCTGCTCGACAACGACGCCGGCCCCTTCGGCGGGCGCAAGATGTCGGGCACCGGCCGCCAGCTCGGCAGTGAAGGCATCGACCAGTTCCGCCACAGCAAGTTCTCGATGATCGACCACGAGAGCAAGCCCGCCGACTTCTGGTGGTACCCCTACAAGGACGCCGAAGCCTACAAGGGCAAGCGCTGATCCCTTCCGGCGCGCTGCGCGGATTCAGCCGCGCAGCGCCCGGATGCGCTGGTCGCGGCGGCGCTTGAGCAGGACATAAGCCACCGCCGCGACGATGGTGATGACGACGAAGATGACGCCGATGGCATTGACCACGGGCGAGAGTCCGAAGCGCATGCGCGCGCCGATTTCGGTGACCAGGGTCCAGTTGCCGCCGATGGCGAAGAAGGTGGTGTTGTAGTTCTCGATCGACTGCAGGAAGGCGATGACGGCCGCCGTCGCGATGGTCGGCATCAGGAACGGCAGGGTGATGCGGCGGAAGACCAGGAAGGACGAGGCGCCGAGGTCGAAGCCCGCCTCCTCCAGCACCCGGTCCTGGCGCTGCAGGCGGGCCATGAACATCAGCATGCAGTAGGAGCCGATGAACACCGACTGGGCGATCATGGCGGTGAAGAGACCCGCCTCGACGCCGAACGTGTCGCGCCAGAAGATCATGGTGGAAACGCCCAGCACGATGCCCGGCATCAGCATGGGCGAAACCAGCAGGGTGTAGAGCACCGTACTCGCCTTGGACTCCAGCCGCGTCAGCAGCAGAGCGCCGGAAAGCCCCAGCGGAATCGAGATGCAGATGACGCCCAGCGCAATGAGCAGGGAATGCCACAGCCCCTGCAGGAAACGCGTGTCCTGGGGCAGGCCGCGGACGACGACATCGCCGTTCCGGTCGTAGGCGCCGGTGAACCACTGCAGGGTGAAGCCGCGCCAGTCGCTGGCCGAGGGCGTGTCGTTGGCGTTGAAGGCGGCGAGCACCATGATCGCCAGCGGCACGAAGAGGTAGAGGAAGAAAAGGCCGATATAGACGTTGAGGACGAGGTTGCCCCAGTCGATGCCGGCGCCCTGGCGTTCGGCCACGCCATCGTGGGTCATGGCGGTCATCGTGCGATCTCCCGGATGCCGACGCGGAAGACGATCATGTTGACCAGGATGAAGCCGGTGCAGGCGACCAGCAGGGCCAGCGAATAGGCCGAGCCGATGTTCCAGTTCCCCGCCTCGAAGAAGTTCCGGTAGATCACCTGGCTGAACCAGTCCGGGTGCAGGCCGGGGCCGACGAGTCCGGGCACGGCGATGGAGC
>CALLQH010000050.1 GCA_938014945.1 uncultured bacterium
GATTTCCGGGCACGCGTCGATTTCGTGCGTGTGCCGGGCGTCATCAAGCTCCGGAACGGCGAATACACCTCGCTCAACCTGCTGCTGGACACCGACCAGACGATGGCGATGCGCGCCTCGATCATCCAGCACACCGCCGACATCTTCGATCCCGACATCTTCCTCGTCGACAAGGAGCCGCTTGGCCTGCGCGGCGAGGTGCGCGAGACGATCGAGATGCTGAAAGCCCGCGGGACGCGCATCATCCTGGGCCTGCGCGACGTCATGGACGATCCCGTGCTGCTGAAGCCGGAATGGCGGCGCAAGAAGGTCGTGCCCGCCCTGCGCGACCTCTACGACGAGATCTGGGTCTACGGCCTGCCGCAGGTGCACGATCCGCTGGCCGAGATCGACGTGCCCCAGTCGGTGCGCCGCAAGATGGTCTACACCGGCTACCTGGAGCGCACCGTGCCCCAGATGCCGCCTGCGGCACCGCTGCCCGAGGGCATCACCAAACCCTTCGTGCTGGTCACCACCGGCGGCGGCGGCGACGGCGAGGCGCTGGTCGACTGGGTGCTCAAGGCCTACGAATCGCCGATGGCGCCAGCGATTCCGGCGCTCATCGTCTTCGGCCCCTTCATGCAGCCCGAGGCGAAGGCGGAGTTCCAGGAACGGGTCGAGAAGCTGAAGAACGTCTCGGCCATCACCTTCGATGCCCACATGGAAGCGCTGATGGCTGCGGCTTCCGGCGTCGTCGCCATGGGCGGCTACAACACCTTCTGCGAGATCCTCTCGTTCGACAAACCCGCGCTCATCGTGCCGCGCCAGATTCCGCGCCGCGAACAGCTCATCCGCGCCAGCCGGGCGCAGGAGCTGGGCCTGATCGCCATGCTGACCGAGGACAAGGCGGCGATTCCCGAAGCCATGGCCACCGCCATTCGCCAGCTCACCCAGCAGCGCCGCCCCAGCCAGGTGGTGGTGCCCGGCCTGCTCGACGGCCTGGAGAACGTCAACCGCCTCGTCATGATGCACCTCGCCGAAGGCCGGGAGGCGCCGGGCACGCCGCATGCCGTGCGCCAGGGCCGCCTGACCGTGGCCGCCGGGGATCAGCGTTCGACCGCACGTTGAGCCCGCCTGTCGCCTTCATCCTGAAGGGCTATCCGCGCCTTTCCGAAACCTTCATCGCCCAGGAAATCGCCGCCCTGGAGCGCCGCGGCCTGCCAATCGAGATCGTTTCCCTGCGTCATCCCACCGATGCCTCGGTGCATCCCGTGCACCGCGAGATCAGGGCGCGGATCACCTATCTGCCGGAATACCTCCACAGCGAACCGCTGCGCGTCCTGCGCGCCTGGCTCCGCGCGCGCCGCCTGCCGGGTTATGCGAAGGCCTGGCGCATCTGGCGCGCCGACCTCGCCCGCGACCGCAGCGCCAACCGCATCCGCCGCTTCGGCCAGGCCTGCGTGCTGGCGACCGAGGTCGCGCCGCGTGTGGGCTGGCTGCATGCCCATTTCCTGCACACCCCCGCCTCGGTCGCGCGTTACGCGGCGATCATGACCGGCCTGCCCTGGAGCGGTTCGGCTCACGCCAAGGACATCTACACCTCGCCCGACTGGGAGCTTGCCGAAAAGCTCGCCGACTGCCGCTGGCTGGTGACCTGCACGGCGGCCAACCGCGAGCATCTGGCGAGTCTGGCACCACCCGGCCGGGTCGGCCTCGTCTATCACGGCCTTGATCTTTCGCGCTGGCCGGCAGGACCGCAACGACCGTCGCGCGACGGCAGCCTGCCGCAGGAGGAGGGCGCGCCCGCCGATCCCGTGATCCTGATCGCGGTCGGCCGTGCGGTCGAAAAGAAGGGGTTGGACGATCTGATCGGTGCGCTGGCCCTGCTGCCGCCCGCCCTCTGCTGGCGGCTGATCCACATCGGCGGCGGCCCGCTGAAGGAGGCGCTGCAGCGCCAGGCGGCGCAGGCCGGGCTTGCCGCGCGGTTCACCTGGATGGGCGCACGCCCCCAGGAGGAGGTGCTGGAGGCCTACCGGCAGGCCGATCTCTTCTGCCTTGCCCCGCGCATCGCCGGCGACGGCGACCGCGACGGCCTGCCCAACGTGCTGATGGAGGCCCAGAGCCAGGGCCTCGCGGTGGTCGCCACCCGCGTCTCGGCGGTGCCCGAGCTGATCGAGGACGGGATCAACGGCCTGCTGGTCGAACCCGGCGACCGGGCGGGGCTTGCTGCCGCGCTGGAGCGCCTGATCCGCGACCCCGCCACCCGCGCCCGTTTCGGCGCTGCGGGCGAGGCGCGTGTGCGCGGCGACTTCGCCATGGAGGCCGGGATCGACGATCTGGCCCACCGTTTCGGCCTGGAGGACGGGGCGTGAGGATCGCCTTCTACGCGCCGATGAAGCCGCCCGGCCACCGCGTGCCCTCGGGCGACCGCGCCATGGCGCGCCTGCTGATGGCGACGCTGCGGCAGATGGGGCACTCGGTGGAGCTTGCCTCGAGCCTGCGCAGTTACGAGGGCACGGGCGACACCGCCCGCCAGCACGCCATCGCACGCCGCGCCATCGCCGAGGCAGAGCGCCTGAGCGAGATCTGGGCGGGCAACCCGCCGGACCTGTGGTTCACCTATCACCTCTATCACAAGGCGCCCGATCACATCGGGCCGCGGGTCGCGGGCGCGCTGGGCCTGCCCTATGTCGTGGCCGAACCCTCGGTCGCGCCCAAGCGTCGGCGCGGGCCGTGGGCGGCGGGCTTTGCCCTGTCGCTCGCCGCCCTGGCGCGGGCCGATGCCCTGCTGCCGATGACGCGCGAGGACGCCGACGGCCTCTTTGCCGCGGGCATTCCCGGCGAGCGCATCTTCGCCCTGCCGCCCTTCCTCGATACCGCCCCTTATGACCGGGTGCGCCGGGCGGCGCGCCGGCGCGCCCTGGCCGCCGAACGGGGGATCGATCCGGACAAGCCCTGGGCGGCGGTCGTCGCCATGATGCGCCCGGGCGACAAGCTCGCCTCCTACCGGGTGCTGGCCGATGCCCTGCCGTTGATCACGGGCGACCACGAACTGCTGGTGATCGGCGACGGACCCTGCCGCGAGGAGGTCGCCGCCCTGCTGGGCCCCCGCGCCCATCTCGTCGGCCGGGTCAGCCCGCGCGCGCTGCCCGGCTGGCTGGGCGCCTGCGACCTCTTCCTGTGGCCCGCGATCAACGAGGCCTACGGCATGGCCCTGCTCGGCGCCCAGGCCGCCGGCCTGCCGGTGGTCGCCGGGCGTGCGCGCGGTGTGCCGGGCATCGTCGCCCACGGCAGCACCGGGCTGCTGACGCCCGAGGGCGATGCCGCCGCCTTTGCCGGGGCGGTCGATGGCCTGCTTGCCGATCCGCGCCGCCGCGCCGCCATGGGGGCCGCCGCCGCCGCCCATGTCCGCGCCCGCCACGGCAGCGATGCGGCGGCCGCCGTATTGGCGCGCGCCATGGACGAGGCCTGCCGGCGGAGGCGGCCATGACGAGGATCGCCCTGCTGCGCCACGCCCCGACGGACTGGAACGAAAGCGGCCGTATCCAGGGCCGCACGGAGCGCCCGCTCTCGGCATCGGGCCGGGCCATGGCGCAGGGCTGGCGCCTGCCTGCCGCGCTGACAGGCTGGCGGGTCGTCACCAGCCCGCTTGCGCGCACGCGCGATACCGCCCGCTGCATGGGGCTGGAGATTGCGGCGAGCGAACCGCGCCTGATCGAGATGGACTGGGGCGCCTGGACCGGCGCGACGCTCGAGGAATTGCGTGCTCGCCACGGCGCGGCCATGGCCGCCAACGAGGCGCGCGGCCTCGATTTCCGCCCCGAGGGCGGCGAAAGCCCGCGCGAGGTCTGCGCCCGCCTGTCGGACTGGCTCGCCGAGGTCGCCCGCGACGGCCGCCCCGTGGTGGCGGTCAGCCATCGCGGCGTCCAGCGGGCGGCCATGGTGCTGGCCTGCGGCTGGGATCTCACCGGCAAGCCGCCCCTGCGCCTGCGGCGCGACGACGCCCTGATGTTGCAGGCCGACGGCACCGGCGTGCGCCTGGTCAGGCCGCCGCTGCTGCGGCTGGAGCGCGCGTCATGAGCGGGGGTGTGCTGTTCTGGGTCCAGCATCTGCTGGGCAGCGGCCACCTGCGCCGCACCGCCGCGCTCGCCCGCGCCACGGCCGCGCTCGGCACCGAAGCCACCATTGCCAGCGGCGGCATGCCGCTTTCCCATCTCGATACCGGCGGCGCCCGGCTGATGCAGCTTCCGCCCCTGCGCGCCGGCGACGCCGGGTTCACCTCCCTTGTCGACGCAGCCGGCGAACCTGCGGGCGAAGCCCTGATGGCGCGCCGTCGGGCGAGCCTGGAAGCCC
>CALLQH010000051.1 GCA_938014945.1 uncultured bacterium
TCACCGGCGGCACCCTGGTGCCGATGCGCGAGCTCGACTATGCCGACCTGACCGGCTGGTTCAGCCTTCTGGACTCCCTGGATCCCCGCTCGGTGGTCGTGCCCTATCTGGCCGCCTACTGGTACGGCTTCACGCCCAACACAGCCGATGCCCGCTACATCATCGACTTCCTGCTGGCGCGCGCCGAGCACGACAGCAAGGATGGATGGCGCTGGCGCGTTCAGGCCATGTACTTCGCCAAGTATCGCCTGGAAGATCTCGAACTTGCCCTGGCGATCGCCGAGGACCTTGCCGCCCGCGACGACCCGGAGGCTCCCTACTGGGTGAAGCACATGCCGGCTTTCATGATGGAAAGCCTTGGTCAGCGGGAGGCGGCACTCATCTTGCTTATGGGGATCATGGAAAGTAAGCCCGATATGACCGATGATGAGCGGGACGCGCTCAATCGGGCCATTGAGCGGTTGAATGAAGAATATCCGTCCGGGGAGACCAGATGACCGACGCCGTGTTTTCACTGACCCAGGCCTTGGAGTTCGTCGGGCTCATTCAGTGTATTTTCGTGATTGCGCTGACCTTGCTGCGCACGGACGATTACCGCTTCGCCGCCCTGCCTCTCTCCCTGTTCGGCGCCTTTGCCATCGCGTTCCTGCTGCGTGTGCTGGTGGGCCTCGATATCCTCGATGACTCGGGCTTCATTAGTGGCGTCTACCTGTTCGTCGACACCCTGGTTCCCGCGCTGAGCTACCTGCTGGTGCTGGAACTGGTGCGCCGCAGCGTGCCGGACTCGCGCCACTGGCTGATCCTGGGCCTGCCTGTGCTGGCTGTGCCGGTGATCAACGTCGCCGTGCAGGCCGAATCCGTCTGCCTGGGCGCCGATTCCAGCCTCTGCGTCGATCCCTTCTCCTTCTTCGCGCTCTACCGGGCCGTGACCGGCATGGCGATCCTGCTGCTGCTCGTTCTTCTGATCCAGCGCGACCTGCGCGGCCTCAAGGAGCAGGACATGGGGCGCGAGAAGTACTGGATCGTGATTGCGCTGATCGGCCTCAACATCGCTCTGATCGGCGCCCACATGGCCGGACTGTTCGGCATGATCGACGCCTCGGGCACCAGCTTCGTCGTCACGGCTCTGGAACTGACGCTGATCTACCTCGTGATGTCGTCCCTGTTCCGGGTCTATGCCGGCGCGGTGCCGGTGCGCACCATCGATGATTCCCCCAGCCCGCGGGAAACCGAGCGTGCGCCGCTCAATGCCGAGGAACTGGCCCTGGTCGTCCGCATCCGGGAACTGATGGACCTCGACAAGGTCTATCAGGAGGCGACCTACAGCCGGAAGGATCTGGCGCAGGAACTGGGGATTGCCGAACACCAGCTCTCGCGCATCATCAATACCGGGTTCGAGATGAGCTTTTCCGACCTGATCAACAAGCACCGGGTCGAGGAAGCCAAGTACATGCTGCGCACGACGGAGGAGCCGATCAGCACGATCGCCTTCGATGTCGGTTTCAACAGCCTGGCTTCGTTCAACCGGGTCTTCCGCAAGGTCGTCGAACAGACCCCGACCGACTACCGCAACAGCCCCGACACCGAAACGGCCGACGCCGCCACGTGAATCGGCCTTTCCGTGTGCCGTGGATGCGACAATTCCTGCGTTCCACTGCCCGTTGCGTGATTGTAACGGCGGCATGTCAAGCGGCTCGGCGAGGCTTGCGTTCAGGTCTGGGGGCGGCCCAGGGGCTGCGCTTCCCGAAAATTGTATAGTGGTTACAAGGGCTTGGAGCGTAAGCCGTTCGCTTCGGGCACTGCGCATCCGGGATGAGGATCATCATCTTGTAAAATTGACAGGGCATCCCGGCATGCAGCAGAGCATTCCGGGGGCCATGGGCGCACCTTGGCTGCAATGGAGCGGTCGGCGCTCGTGTTTCAATTCGAGACCGGGTGAACCGGGGCGAAGCAAGCCCTGCACCCCTGTAGCGAAATGGCACGGGGTGGGCATATCTCCAATCCGTTCAACCTTGAGGTACTTCCACCATGTCCAATACGCTTCACCGCCGCGAGCGCGGCTTCACGCTTGTGGAGCTTTCGATCGTTCTCGTGATCATCGGCCTGCTGATCGGCGCGGTCCTGAAGGGCCAGGAGCTGATCGACTCGGCTCGCCTGAAGTCCCAGATGACCCAGCTGCAGAGCTACAAGACGGCCGGCTCCATCTTCCGTGACCGTTACAACGCCGTTCCCGGCGACTTCAACGGCGCGATCACCCGCTTCGGCGCAGCCACTCCGGGCGGCTTTGCCATTGCCAACGGCGACGGCGACGGCCTGATCGAGACCAATGGCGGCGGTACCGCCGAAGACGAGCAGTTCTGGGCCCACCTCGTGGCCACCGATATGCTGACCGGCCTGGGCGGTGACCAGTTCATCCTGGGCGAGATGCTGCCCGCGGGCAAGGTCGGCGGCGCGGTCAATGCCGTCAGCGTCGCGGCCAACGGTAACACCGCCAACTGGCTGCGCCTCGGCACCCCGACCAACGCCGGTGACAGCACGGGCGCCCTGATGGAACCCGCCGACGCGGCCGAACTCGACACCCAGTTCGATGACGGCACCGCGGACTCCGGCGACATCCAGGCCACCGGCAACAACTGCCAGACCACGGGCACCTATAGCTTCACTAACACTGGCCGCCAGTGCGTGTTCTTCTACGACTCGCAGCTCTGATCGATCGCGACGATCTTTCGACCAGGGGCCAGCCGGGCAACCGGCTGGCCCTTTTTCGTTTTGCGTCCCTCTGGCCCGCTTCTTGCGATTACATGGAAAAGAGTGCAGAATCTTAAGGTGTTAGGAGAATGTCTGCGACTCTCACACGAAGTCCAGAGATCGTCCTGACCCAACCATGGGACCGAAACGACCGGTGAGCATTCTTTACCAGGCCCTGTCGCGTGCCGCGCGTGAGAACGCCCGCCGCAGCACGGCGGGATCGGCGCCGGATTCCGGGGCCGCCGGAACGACGCCGGAACCGGCGACGGGCGCTTCCGCGCGCCTGCGGAACTTCACGACATTCTCCTTTCGTCCGCGCAGGAACACCTCGGCGGGACGCGGCCGTCTGGTCCTTCTGGGCGTGGTGGTCGCGGCCCTGGCGGGTGGCTGGCTGCTGATCTCCTCCCTCTCCAGCGGCCCAGGCGGCATCGCCGATATCGCCGCGGAGATTCCTGTGGTCTCCGACCTTGCGGCCATGGTCGGGCTGGAGCCCGAGCCGATCTACTACCAGCCGGCCGGCGAGCAGGCTGTCGATCCGAACGCTCAGCCGGAGGTGATCGCCGACCTCGATCCCCCTCCGTCCGTGGCCGACGACGTGGCCCTGGCCAATGCCGATGACGCCCTGATGCTGACACCTCCGGCGGCGATTTCCGAAAACAGCGGCCCCAACGGCGGCGGCATCGAGCTTGGCGCCGGGCCGCCGGACGACACCGCCACGCCGGACAGCGTGGAAACCACGGATACAGACAGCCAGGTTGTGGCCGACGTGACGGAAGAGCCCGCACCGGTCGAGGCCCTGGAAACACTTCCACCTCCCGAACCCGTCACGGTGGCCACCGACGAAGGCGCGCCCGCCCCGCTGCTGCCCGAAGCGGCGGTGGAAACAGACTCCATGCATCCCACGGATGCCCCGCCGGCCGAAGCCCGCGAGACCCTGGAGCAGACCCTGCAGCGCCTGGCCAACGAGCGCGGCTTCACCGACCTTGCCCCGCCGGTGGAGATCACCCGCGCGGGCGCTGCCGATACGGCGACCATCGACGTGCCGCCGGCCGATCCCAACTTCTCGATCACGGTCGACGACCGCACCCAGGTCCAGCAGGCAAGCTTCGAGGCGGCATATTCCTCGCTGCTGGCCGGCAACACCGAGGGTGCGCTCAACCTCTATCTCGACGTGCTGCGCGACGATCCCGACAACACCTTCGCCCTCTTCGGTCTGGCCTCCACGCTGCAGCGCATCGGCTGGCTGGCCGAGGCCCGCGCGACCTATGAGGAACTGCTGGCCATCGAGCCGGAAAACCGCGGGGCGCTCGCCAACATGATGACGCTGATCAGCCAGGAGGCGCCCGATCAGGCGCTTGCCAATCTGGCCCGGCTCTACGAGATCAACCCCGGCTTCAGCCCGATCCCGGCCCAGATGGCTGTGCTTTTTGCCGGCCAGGGCGACTACGATCAGGCGATCCGCTTTCTGAAAGCCGCTTCC
>CALLQH010000052.1 GCA_938014945.1 uncultured bacterium
CCGGCCTGATCGGCGATGTCGACCGCGAGGAACCGGAAACCGAATCCCCCGCCGTGCCGAGGAAGCCCGGCGACGAACAGATCCTGGTCGAGGTCATGATCGCACCCGCCAGCCGCATGGTGGGCCAGAACCTGGAACAGATCGGCCTGCGCCGCCGCTTCGGCTGCATCGTGCTGGGCCTGCAGCGGCGTTCGCGCATGATCCGCCAGAGGGTGACCGAAATTCGCCTGGAAGCCGGCGACGTCCTGCTGGTGCGCGGCCGCCGCGAGGATATCGAGGGTCTGCGCGCCAACCCGGACGTGCTGCTGATGGAGTGGTCGACCGCCGAACTGCCCGCCCTGCACCTGGCGCGCCGGGCGATCGTCATCTCCCTGCTGGTGATCGGGGCGATTTCCTTCGAGCTGGTTCCCGTAGTCATCGCGGCCGTCTGCGGCGCCGCCGCCATGCTTGCCTCGAGTTGCCTCAACATCCGTCAGGCCAGCCGCGCCGTCGACACCAAGGTCGTCATGCTGGTTGCCGCAGCTCTCGCCATGGGTGTCGCCATGCAGGCCACGGGCGGGGCGGCCTGGCTCGCCCATCTGGTGATCGCCGCGACCGGCAATGACGACCCGGCCATCGTGCTGTCGGCCTTCTTCCTGGTCGTGGCGCTGGTCACCAACGTGCTTTCGAACAACGCCGCCGCGGTGCTGTTCACCCCGATAGGCATCAACCTTGCCCACAGCATCGGTGCCGATCCCATGGCCTTTGCCGTGGCCGTAGTGATCGCGGCGAGTTGCTCCTTCGCCACGCCCATCGGCTACCAGACCAACCTCCTGGTCATGGCGCCCGGCCACTACCGCTTCAGCGACTTTTTCCGGGCGGGCTTGCCTCTGGTGGTGATCGTCTGGCTGGCCTTCTCGTTCTTTGCGCCGATCTACTTCGGCCTGTAAAACCCGACAGCCATGACCCGTCACAGCGAACGCCAGGACGAAACCCACAGCCTCCTCTCCGACGGAGCAGGAAACGCACGGCCCCTGTCCTTTTTCTTCGGCACGCGCCAGCAGCCCTGCCCCTATCTGGACGGCCGCATGGAGTCCAAGGTCGTCACCGACCTTTCGGGCAGCCATGCCCAGGCGATCCACGACGAGCTTTCTGCCGCCGGCTTCCGGCGCAGCCACAACCTGATCTACAAGCCGGCCTGCCTGGGTTGCGACGCCTGCGTTCCGGTGCGCATCCCTGTGGCGCGCTTTGAGGCCTCGCGCAGCCAGCGCCGCATCTGGCGCCAGAACAGCGATCTCGCCATGATGGTCACACCGGCACGCGCGACCCTGGAGCACTACGCCCTCTTCGACCGCTACCAGCACACCCGCCACGCGGGCGGCGGCATGTCGAGCATGTCCTTTGCCGATTTCCGCGCCATGGTCGAGGAATCGCCGGTCGACACGCGGCTGGTCGAAGCCCGCGACAGGGACGGCGAGCTGGTCGCCGTGTCGCTCACCGACTGGCTGCGCGACGGCCTCTCGGGCGTCTACAAGTTCTTCGCGCCGGAGCTGGCGCCCCGCAGCCTGGGCACCTTCCTCGTGCTCTGGCATGTCGAACATGCCCGTGCCAAGGGCCTGGACAACGTCTATCTGGGCTACTGGATCGGCGCCTGCAACAAGATGAACTACAAGACCAAATTCCGCCCGCTGGAAGCCCTGACCTCGTCGGGCTGGCACGACATGGCGACCGTCCCGCAGACGGCACCAGCAGCGGGCGCGCAACCTTCGAAGACCGGGGATCACGAATCATGACGACGACCAAGCAGACCAAGACCAGACCCCTCGGCCGCCGCGAGGTGCTGACGGGTGCAGCCGTCGGCGGCGCCGTCGCAGCGGCAGCGGCCTTCCCGACCCCGGCGATCAGCCAGGACCGTCTGGAATGGCGCATGGTGACGACCTGGCCGAAGAACTTCCCCGGGCTGGGCACCGGTGCGGAACTCCTGGCCAAGCTGATCGGCGAGATGTCGGGCGGCCGCCTGACCGTGACGGTCTATGGCGCAGGCGAGATCGTGCCGCCCTTCGAAGCGATCGAAGCGGTCTCCAGCGGCACCGTCGAGATGGGCCACGGCACGCCCTACTACTGGAAGGGCAAGGTGCCGGCGATGGCCTTCCTGACCTCCGTGCCTTTCGGCCTCACCGCGCAGGAACAGAACGCCTGGCTCGCCTACGGCGGCGGCCAGGAACTGGCCGATGCCTGTTATGCCGAGGTCAACTGCAAGTTCTTCGCCTCGGGCAACACCGGCGTCCAGATGGGCGGCTGGTTCAACCGCGAGATCAACTCCATCGAGGACTACAAGGGCCTGAAGATGCGCCTGCCGGGCCTCGCGGGCGAGGTCGTCGCGGCCGCGGGCGCAACCGTGGTCAACCTGCCCGGCGGCGAGATCGCCACGGCGATGGCTTCCGGCTCCATCGATGCGGTCGACTGGGTCGGCCCCTACAACGACCTGGCCTTCGGCCTCTACCAGAACGCGGCCTACTACTACTATCCCGGCTGGCAGGAGCCGTCGGGCATGCTCGACAACTTCATCAACCTCGATGCCTGGAACGCCCTGCCCGATGACCTGAAGGCCATCGTTGCGTCGGCCAACGGCGCCGTGAACAACCAGGTGCTCTCGGAGTTCATCGCGCGCAACAACGAATCCCTGCGCGTGCTGCGGGAAGACCACGGCGTCGACGTGCGCCCCTACCCGCCCGAGGTGCTGAAGGAGCTGGCAAAGCTGTCGGCCCAGGTCGTCGAGAACCTCGCCGCCCAGGACGCGCTTTCGACCGACCTTTTCGAGAGCCTGCGCGCCTTCCGCAAGGATGCGGTCGGCTGGGCCGCCTATTCCGAGCAGGCCTTCCTGGAGGCCCGCTCGGCCGATCCTTCCTGGTGAGGCTTCAGGCGGCGCTTTCCCGCGCCAGCGCCGCCTGCATCGCCTCGTAGTCGACAAGCCCGGTCTGCGGCGTGATCTGCGTCGTCCACTGGGCGTCGAGCAAGGCCCGCAGATCGGCATCGAGCGCCAGCTTGCCGCCGCCCGAAGCGCCGGAACTGACCTTGTTGGATTCGCCGCCCTCCGGCAGGCCGCAGGCGGCATCGCGCATGCGCCGCACCAGGTTGTCGTCGAACTGGCCGGCATGGGCCTTCATGAAGTCGAAGCTCGCCTGCTCCGTGGCGATGGCGACGTCGGGCGAAGCCGGATCGATGCCGATGAAGGCCGCCACCCTGCGCACCGTGCCGGGCAGATCGGCCTTCATGCCCTCGTAGGTCAGGAACAGCACGTCGTCGCGCCGGCGCTGCTGCCACCACGACAGGGTGTGGCGCCAATAGCCGCCGCCGTCCTCGTCCTTGACGAAGTCCTCGCGCACGAAGGTATCGAGCGGGATGCTGCCGGATTCGAAATGCCAGCCATCCATGAAGCGGAACAGCGACAGGGCGATATCGTAGGGGTGGCGCACGATGGCGATATAGCGCCCGCCCTTGGGCACGTCGTGCCAGTTGAGATGGGTCTTGTAGGCGCGCGGATTGGCGACCTGTTCGGCCTCGGCGTCCAGGCCCAGATCGACCGCCATCTCGACCCAGGGCACAACCTCGGTGATCTCGCCGAAGTTCATGTCGCCGCCGGTGCGCAGGCCGTGGACGATCTGCTGCATCCAGGTGGTGCCGGCCTTGGCGTAGGTCGCGATGAAGACATCGCTGGGACGCGGCCTGAAAGCCAGACCGCGCGCCCAGCCCTCTTCCGTGGCAAAGCCTTTCCCCGCCTCGCGGTACTCCTCGATGGTCGTCGGGCGCCGCAGGATCGTCTCGTTCATGGTCGTACCGCTGTGCTGTCTTCCAGGCCGGGCGCGAACTCTAGCCTCCGGCACGCAGCGCGGTCATCCCTCTAGTCGAACAGCACGGAAGGCAGCCAGGTCGCCATGCCGGGGATCGCAGCGATGATGACGAGCGCGGCCACCTGGATCGCGACGAACGGCACGATGCCGCGGTAGATCTGCATCGTCGTCACCTCGGGCGGGGCGACGCCACGCAGGTAGAACAGGGCAAAGCCGAAGGGCGGCGTCAGGAAGCTGGTCTGCAGGTTGATCGCGATCATGACGCCGAGCCAGACCGGGTCGAGGTCCATGGCCAGCAGCACCGGGCCAACGATCGGCACGACGACAAAGACGATCTCGATGAAGTCGAGGAAGAAGCCCAGGACGAACATCACCGCCATGACGACGATCATCGCGCCCAGCGCCCCGCCGGGCATGGTCGAGAGCACATCGGCCACCAGAACGTCGCCGCCCAGCCCGCGGAAGACCAGCGAAAACACCGAGGCGCCGAGCAGGATGACGAAGACCATGGCCGTCACCTTCAGCGTCGCCTGCAGCACGTCCGGCAACACGCCGCTGCGGTTGACGCGCAGGATGGCGACGCCGAGGCCCCACAGGAAGACCAGCCCCAGACCGATGCAGACGCCGAAGGCGATGGTGTCGGCCAGCGGCACGTCGTCGCGCGTCATGCGCATGTCGAAGAAGGCGGTGACGACGAGCATGACGAGCAGCGCCGACGCGCCGAGATAGACCGGCAGGTTGCCGCCCTGCCCGTCCCTGCGGCGTGCGGCGAGCAGCAGTGCGCCGACGGTGCCGACCGCCGCGGCCTCGGTCGGCGTCGCCACACCCGCAATGATCGAACCCAGCACGGCCACCATGAGCGTGAGCGGCGGCAGCAGCACGACCACGACGCGGCGACCAAGATCATTCTCCTGGCGCGGCGGCAGGGCCGGCGCGACCGCCGGACGCAGCCAGGCAAGCCCAAGGGTCCAGGCGAGGTAAAGGCCGACCAGCAGCATTCCAGGAATGAAGGCGCCGGCGAACAGATCGACCACGGAGACCGGATCGGGCGCCCAGTTGCCCTTGGCGATCTGGGCCTGGGTGTTGGCCCCCTGCAGGATATCGCCCAGCAGCACCAGCACGATGGAAGGTGGAATGATCTGCCCCAGGGTGCCCGAGGCGCAGATGACGCCGGTGGCGACGCGCGGGTCGTAACCGGCCTTCAGCATGGTCGGCAGGCTGAGCAGGCCCATGGTGACGACCGTGGCGCCCACGATGCCGGTCGATGCCGCGAGCAGTGCGCCGACGATGACCACGGCGATGGCAAGGCCGCCGCGCAGGCGGCCGAAGAGCAGGCCCATGGTCTCCAGGAGCTGCTCGGCGATGCGCGAGCGCTCCAGGATGATGCCCATGAGCACGAACAGTGGCACGGCCACCAGAACCTCGTTCGACATGACGCCGAAGTAGCGTGAGGCAAGGCTGCCCAGCAGATTGAGGTCGAACATGCCGAGCGCCCAGCCGCCGAAGGCAAAGGCGAGCGCCGAACCGGCGAGCGAAAAGGCGACCGGGAACCCCGCCATCAACACGGCGCAGGTCGTCACCACCATGACGACGGCGAGGATTTCCTGGCCGGTCATGATGCCTGCTCCCCCTCGCGCGAGCGCAGCGCAAGAATGCTGCGCGCCGCCAGCGCCAGCCCCTGCAGGGCGACGAGTACGCAGAAGACGATGAGGAAGCTTTTCAGCAGGAAGAGGCCCGGCAGGCCGCCAGCTTCCCTGGAGGTTTCAAGGCGATCCCAGGAGGTGGCGACATAGGGCCAACTCGACCAGCCGGTGACGATCACCATGGGCAGCAGGAGCAGGATGCTGCCCGCCAGATCGACCCAGGCCTTGTAGCGCCGCCCGAAGGGCCGGTAGAGGATGTCGACGCGGACATGGGCGTCGGCCAGCAGCGCGTAACCGGCGCCGACCATGAAGACGATGCCGTGCATCCAGACATAGGATTCCTGGAGCCAGACGAAGCCGAAGGAAAAGACGTAGCGCAGGATGGCGACGGCGAAGGTGACCAGAGCCATCGCCAGCACCAGCCATGACACCCAGCGCCCAATGGCGCCGTTCAGGCGGTCCACCGCATCGGCGAAGGCCGTCAGCAGTTGCCCTGCCCGGCCCGCCTTATCGTGCTGCGTCAAGCCCCTCTCCCCTAATGCGGAAGGCCTTGCGCCATCCGCACCTTACCGGCATGCCCCACCAGGACACCGCAGCCGGCCGTGCGATGCCCTTCGGCTGTTGATCAGCCGAACTTGTTGTTGCTGGCGAACCCGGCCGGGGCAACACGGCCGGCCTGGCTGCGCTTGCCGATCCAGTTCTCCAGCTTCGTCTCGGTACGCGTGCGCGTGCCCGATTGCCAGGTCAGGCCGTCGGCAAGCGTGAAGGTCTTGGCGTCGGACAGGCCGCCGGACTTGTAGCGCTGCAGCATCACGCCCTTGCCGCGGGTCATCTCGCTCATTTCCTCGATCGGGAAGATGACAAGCTTGCGGTTCTCGCCGACCACAGCGACATGATCGCCCTCGACGAAGCGCGCCACGGCCGCCTCGGCATCGCCGGAGACGTTGAGCACCTGCTTGCCCGCGCGGGTCTGCGCGAGAACAGCTTCCTCGGGCACGATGAAGCCATAACCCTGGCTGGAAGCCACCAGCAGCTTGCGGTCGCCCTGATAGACGAACATGGCGATGATCTCGACGTCGTTGCCGAGATCCAGCATCAGGCGCACGGGATCGCCGTAACCGCGCCCGCCCGGCAGCTTGTCGCAGGCCAGCGTGTAGAAACGCCCGTTGGTGGCGAACAGCAGCAGCTTGTCGGTGGTCTGGGCCTCCGCCCGGAAGCGCTCGCGGTCGCCTTCCTTGTAGCGCAGGGCGCCGACCTGCTCGCCATGGCCCTTGGCCGCGCGGATCCAGCCCTTCGAGGACAGCACCACGGTCACCGGCTCGCGTTCGATGGTCGCGTCGATGGGAATCTCGATCTCGGCGGGCGGTTTGCCGATACGGGTGCGGCGCTTGCCCAGTTCCGTCTTCTCGCCGAAACGGGCGCGGGTCGCCTTGAACTCGTCCTTCAGTGCGCTCTTCTGCTTGGCATCGCTGCCCAGCAGCGCCTCCAGATCCTTCTTCTCGGCCGTCAGCGTCTTCTTCTCACCCTGCAGTTCCATCTCCTCCAGCTTGCGCAGGGAGCGCAGGCGCATGTTGAGGATGGCCTCGGCCTGGACGTCGGTCAGCTTGAAACGCTTCATCAACGCGGGCTTGGGTTCGTCCTCCTCGCGGATGATGCGGATCACCTCGTCGAGGTTGAGATAGACGATGAGGTAGCCTTCGAGGATCTCCAGCCGCTTGACGATCTTCTCCAGCCGGTGGGCCGAGCGGCGCTGCAGCACGACCTGGCGGTGATCGATGAAGGCGATCAGCGCCTCGCGCAGGTTCATCACCCGCGGCACGCCGGTGGCATCGAGCACGTTGAGGTTGAGCGAGGCCCGCGTCTCCAGCTCCGTCGCGCGGAACAGGGACTCCATCAGCACGGCGGCATCCACCGTGCGGCTCTTGGGCTGCAGGATGAGGCGGATGTCCTCGGCTGATTCATCGACCACGCCTTCCAGCAGCGGCAGCTTGCGCGTCTCGATCAGTTCGGCGATCCGCTCGACCAGGCGGGACTTCTGCACCTGCCAAGGAATCTCGGTGACGACGATCTGCCAGGTGCCGCGCCCCAGGTCCTCGACCTGCCAGGTGGCGCGCACGCGGAAGGAGCCCCGCCCCGTCGCATAGGCCTCCATCACCGCCTCGGGCGATTCCACCAGCTCGCCGCCGGTGGGGAAGTCCGGGCCGGGCACCAGGGAGCACAGCGTCTCGAACGTCGCCTTGGGCTTGTCGACGAGATGGATCAGCGCGGCGCAGAGCTCGCCCGCGTTGTGCGGCGGCACGCTGGTCGCCATGCCCACGGCGATACCGTTGGCGCCGTTGGCCAGCAGGTTCGGGAAGGCCGCCGGCAGGACCACGGGCTCGCTCTCGGAGCCGTCGTAGGTCGGGCGGAAATCGACCGCGTCCTCGTCCAGCCCATCGAGCAGGGCCGTGGCCACCTCGGTCATGCGCGCTTCGGTGTAACGCATGGCCGCGGCGTTATCGCCGTCGACATTGCCGAAGTTGCCCTGGCCGTCGACCAGGGGATACCGGGCGGCAAACTCCTGGGCCAGACGCACCAGGGCGTCGTAGATCGACTGGTCGCCGTGCGGGTGATACTTGCCGATGACGTCGCCGACGACACGGGCCGATTTCTTGAAGCCTTCCTTGGGGTCCAGCTTCAACTGGCGCATCGCATAGAGGATGCGGCGGTGGACCGGCTTCAGCCCGTCGCGCACATCGGGCAGCGAACGGGACGTGATGGTGGAGAGCGCATAGGCCAGATAACGCTCGCCGAGCGCGTCGGCGAGCGGGACCGGCTCGATGCGGGGCGAATCAAGAACATCCGTCATGGCGCGCTTATAACACCAGATTTTGTGGCTGTGCGAGCCATTCGGGCGACGAAACGCTCCCGCGCCGGGGGCGGACCGCTGGTTTCGTGGACAAACAGATGACGCTCCAGGAAGTGGCCCGTCAGGCGCAAGCCGGACAGCACCTCATCCGGACCGCCGTCCGGCCCGCCGAGCAGGAAACCGGGCAGCGCCAGCAGCCGTTCGCGATAGGGCTCGCCCGCCGAGGCGCATACAGCCCTTCCCGAACGCGGTGAGACCCAGACCAGGGCGTCGTTGCCGCCGGTGACGGCGCACTCGGAAAGATCGAGGCCGAAACCAAGCTGCTCCAGCAGTCCCAGTTCCCAGCGGACATAAACCGCGCCCCAATGGCCGCCCGGCGCCGACAGCGCATCGAGCAGGGCCAGGAAGCCATCGAACAGCGGGACATAGGGATGGCGTTCGGGCAGCGCCCGTTCGGCAACGGCGCATGCCGAGGACAGGCAGGTCAGCCGTTCGGCGTCTTCGATGAAGGCGGCGGGCGCGGCGCGTTCGGCCTCCACGGTGAAGCTGCCCAGGTGCTCGGCCAGCCGGCCGCGCCAGCGCGCCTGCACGATGTTGCCCGGCTGCAGCACACCCTTCAGGCGGCGCCCGGCGCCACCGCGCACCAGTCCGGCATGACGGCCGCGCTCGCGGGTCAGCAGGGTGACGATGGCGTTGTTCTCGCCATGGCTCCTGGCCGCCAGCACGATGCCGCGATCGCTCCATTCCATGCCGATGACATGGCCGAGGCCGGGCCGCCGGTCAACCGGCGCCCTGCCCCAGCTCGCCGATGATCTCCTCGCGCGCGATGATCGTGCCGTCCGCCGCACCCACACGGCCGTAGTAACCGCCCCACACCTTGAAGCCGAGGCGGGCCAGCAGCTCTGGCGAACATTCGGCCACCACCTCCGGCAGGGTGGCGTAGGTGAAGTTGACCTGGGTGCGGAAGATGGGTGCGTTGTAGACGGTGTAGAGCGCCACGCGCTCCTCTCGGGTGCGGTTATGCCCCATGCCGTGCCAGGCGCGGGCATCCCACAACACCAGGCAACCGGCCGGCGCCTCGACGGAGACCGCTTCGTTGTCGTAGTCGCGCGCCGGGTCGGGCTCCTCGCCCGAAAGATGGCTGCCCGGCACGATGCGGGTGGCGCCGTTCTCGGCGGTGAAGGGGGTCAGCGTCCAGGCAGCGGTGCAGGAGACCGCCGGGGAGATCAGGCGGTCTGCGGTCCCCTCGTCGACGCCATGGAATTCGCCGCGGCGGATGTCGCCCGGCGGACGCTGTCGGACATTGCGCGGCTGCGGCCGGGGCATCCACCACTGGTCGGTGTGGAGCGCCTGGGCCGGCCCCTGCGGACGCACGATGCTGGAGTCATAGGCCGAGAGGATCCAGTCCGTACCGAGCAGCGCCCCGGCCAGACGGTCGGCGGCCGGATGCAGCACAAGGTCGCGGAAGGCCCGTCCCTTGTTGATCAGCACACCCACGAACTGGTGCTTCGGCCCGGTCTCGCCCGGCTTGGCGACGCGGGTGAAGTTCTCGGTGCCCGCAACCCGTTCGACCGCGCCGAATTCGTAGGCGATGGCCCGTTCACGTTCGGCGGCGGCCTGCTCCAGCAGCCGTGTGCGCAGCGTGACAACTGCCTCTGGCGAAAGTGCCTCGGCGACAATGCAGTAGCCGTGTTCGAAGAGGTCGTCCTCGGCGCGGTCCAGATCGATGGTCGGGCGTGGCAGCATGGCGGGGCCTCCTGTTGGCCACGATCATTGCGCGCGCCGAGCCCCGCGTCGATGGCTCCCGTAACGGCCAATCGGTGCATGACGCACGGCCTGCGCCTGGGCCAAGATGCGCGCCGCAACAGAGGGAACAGCATGGCATCGACGGATCTCACCTGGCTCGGCGCAACAGAGGCCATCGCGCTCTTCAAGGAGAAGAAACTCTCGCCGGTGGAGCTGATGGATGCGGTCATCGCGCGCGCCGAAGAGGTGACACCCCTCCTCAACCCCTTCAGCAACACCTATTTCGAACAGGCCCGCGAACAGGCCAGGGCCGCCGAGGCGAAGTACGCCAAAGGCGGGCGCACCGGGCCGCTGGAGGGCCTGCCCCTGGCGGTGAAGGAGGAAGCCACCATCGCCGGCCTTCCGGCCACCGGCGGATCGCTCGCCTTCCGCGACAACATTGCCGAACACACCCTCACCATCGTGCAGCGCTGCTTCGATGCGGGCGCGATCATGCATGTGCGCACGACGACGCCGGAGTTCTGCTGCGCCGTCGTCACCCATTCGCGTCTGTGGGGCGTGACGCGCAATCCCTGGAACACGGACTGCACACCGGGCGGCAGTTCCGGCGGCACGGCGGCAGCACTGGCGGCGGGCGTCGCGCCCATCGGCACGGGCTCGGACATCGGCGGCTCGATCCGCGTTCCCTCCTCCACCTGCGGCCTGGTCGGCTTCAAGCCGCCCTACGGGCGCAATCCCGAGGAGAAGCCCTTCAACCTCGACCACTTCGCGGTGGAGGGCCCCATGGCCCGCTCGGTGGCCGACTGCATCCTGCTGCAGAACGTCATGTCGGGCCCGGACCCGCGCGACATCGCCTCGCTCAAGCCCAAGCTCACCCTGCCCAAGGCCTTCAAGCCGGTGAAGGGTATGAAGATCGCCCTCTCCATGGATCTCGGCTTCTGCACCGTCTCGAAGGAGGTGCGCCGGAACACCATGGACGTCGTCGCCAAGCTGCGCGACGCCGGGGCCATCGTGGAGGAGGTCGATCTCGGCTGGACGCCGCGGGTGCTGACGGCCGCGCTCGGCCATCTCGGCCACATCATGGGCGCGGGGCTGGAGCCGATCCTGCGCCGCCACCGCCATGAACTGACCACCTATGTCGCGGCCATCGCCGATCGGGCGCGCGAGACGACGGCCGCCGACCTCATCGAATCCAACCGCATCGTCGGCGAGATGTACGACACCCTGGGTCCCCTGCTGCACAAGTACGACGCGCTGATCTGCCCGACCACCGGCCTGCCCGCGGCACCCGCCGACCACTGCCCGATCAACGGCCACCTGGAGATCGACGGCGTGGCCGTCGATCCCGGCTTCGGCTGGGTGCTGAGTTATCCCTTCAACCTGATGGGCCACTGCCCCGTGCTGCAGATGCCCAGCGGCCTCGCGAAAAACGGCGTGCCCACAGGCGTCCAGATCGTCGCCAGCCCCTACGAGGACGCCACCGTCTTCCGCGTCGGCGCCGCCATCGAGGCCGCCGATCCCTGGTTTACCCGCGCCGCGCGCCGCCCCAAACTCACCGCACCATCACGAGGGAAATGATCATGGCCAAGTCCGACCTGCACTACATGGGCGCCGTCGAGGCGCTCGACCTGTTCAAGAAGAAAAAGCTCTCGCCCGTGGAGCTGATGGACGCGGTCATCGCGCGCGCCGAGGCGGTGCAGCCCACGATCAACTCCATGAGCCAGACCTTCTTCGACGAGGCCCGCGACAAGGCGAAGAAAGCCGAGGAGAAATACGCCAAGGGCGCGCGCACCCGCGCCATCGAGGGCCTGCCGCTGGCGCTCAAGGACGAGGAAGTTCTGAAGGGCCTGCCCTCCACCTCCGGCTCGCTCGCCTTCAAGGACAACATCGGCGCCTATACCACCTTCATCGCCGAGCGTTGCTTCAACGCCGGCGGCATCATGCACGCCCGCACGACGACGCCCGAGTTCTCCTGCGCCGGCGTCACCCACAGCAAGCTGTGGGGTGTCACGCGCAATCCCTGGAACACGAAGTTCACCCCGGGCGGCAGCTCCGGCGGCACGGGCGCGACGCTGGCCGCGGGCGCGGCGACCCTGGCGACCGGCTCCGACATCGGCGGCTCGATCCGCATTCCCGCCGCCCAGTCGGGTGTGGTCGGCTTCAAGCCGCCCTACGGGCGCAACCCGCAGGGCCACATCTTCAACCTCGACTTCTATTGCCACACCGGCCCGATGGCGCGCTCGGTCGCCGATGTCGCCCTGCTGCAGAACGTCATGAGCGGCCCGCATTCCCGCGACATCGCCACCGTGAAGCCGAAGATCCGCCTGCCG
This sequence comes from uncultured bacterium, assembly GCA_938014945.1. Taxonomy (GTDB): domain Bacteria; phylum Pseudomonadota; class Alphaproteobacteria; order SP197; family SP197; genus CALGGB01. The sequence goes on from CALLQH010000052.1 coordinate 12,398, forward strand.
CTGGAATATGATTCCGTGAAGGGCATGAAGATCGCCTGGTCCATGGATCTGGGCTTCTACGAGGTCGACAAGGATGTCGTGAAGAACACCAAGGCCGCCCTGAAGAAGCTGCAGGACGCCGGCGCCATCGTCGAGGAGGTCGACATCGGCTGGACGCCCCGCGTCATGACCGCGGCGATGAACTACCTCGGCCATCTCTTCGGCGGCGTCATCGGCCAGGTGCTGACGCGCCATCGTCACGAGATGATGCCCTATGCCGTTCAAATCGCCGAATACGGCGCCAAGACCACCGCTGCCGACTTCATCGAGAGCCTGAACATCGCCGGCGAGATGTACGACACCCTGGGGCCGCTGCTGCAGAAGTACGACGCGCTCATCTGCCCGACCAACGCCACCGCGGCGATCCCGGCCGACCACGATTCGACCCGTGACAAGATCATCATCAACGGTGTCGAGGTCGATCCCATGCTGGGCTGGGCGATGACGCCGCCGTTCAACATCATGTCGCGCTGCCCGGTGCTGAACGTGCCGTCGGGACGCGACCGCAACGGCATGCCGACCGGCATCCAGATCGTCGGCCCGACCTACGAGGACGCCACCGTCTTCCGCATCGGCGCGGCAATCGAGGCGGCCGATCCCTGGTACACCACGTCCAAGCACCGCCCGAAGGTGTAGGTCTCCGGCAACCGGCTCGGCGTCACGCGCCGAGCCGGCGCGCCCAGGGCCCGGATGAGGCCGTTGATCCAAATCAAGGCGCGGCAAACGGCAACGCCGTCCGATGCGGATCGAGGCTGAACACAACTGGGGGCGAATACAGATGGCCGATGCCGCGGAAATCAACGGAATCAGCAGCGACTGGGATCCCGACTGGATCCTGACCGAGGAGCAGAAGGAACTCAAAGCCAAGCTCATCGAGCTTTGCAAGACGACGCTTCGACCCAACGGCATCGAATTCGACAAGTCCTACGAATACCCGCGCAAGAACCTGGAGGCGCTGGCCTCCATGGGCCTGCTCGCCCTGCATGTGCCGAAGAAATACGGCGGCATGGGGCAGAACCACACCTGCTGCGCCATGGTCCTGGAGACGATCGGCCGCTATGGCTGCTCCTCGACCACGCTGGTCTACACCATGCATCTGCTGGCGGTGACCGCCCTGCTCTTCCGCGCCGAAGGCAACCCCGAGATCGAAAAGGTGCTGCGCCGCCTGAACAAGGATGTCTTTATCGGCACGGCCTCCTACTCCGATCCCGAGACCGGCTCGCACTTCTGGTACCCGATGGCCTCCAGCGCCGAGGAGACCGAGAACGGCTGGAAGGTCAACAAACGCTCGTCGTGGACCACGTCCGGCGGCTTCGCCGACTTCTACGTCGCCCAGACCTCCAGCCCGGACTTCAACGGCAACTTCGCCGACCTTTCGGTCTTCCTGGTCTACAAGGACGAGATCGTCAGCCACGCCAGCACCTGGTCGGCGCTGGGCATGCGCGGCAACCAGTCCGGCCCGATCGAGATCAACGGCGTCGAGCTGCCCAGGGACCGCATGATCGGCCCACCGGGCGACGGCGCCATCTCGAACGACGAGGCGGTCGATCCGCTGACCCTGGTGCTGTTCGGCGCCTCCTACAACGGCATTGCGCTGGCCGCCATGGACCTCGCCCGCACCCAGGTGACGAGGAAGGTGCACAAGGATGTCGGCATGCGCGTCGCCGATTATCCCACCATCCAGGACTACTTCGGCGAGTGCCTGATGGATACGCAAGCCTCGCGCATGTACACCTTCTCCTGCGCCCAGGCGCTGGATCAGGCGACCGACAACTGCGACTGGGAGCGCCAGTGGCGCGACCCGAAATGGCTGCCCCGCACGTCCCTGCTGCCCTGGACGTGGATGGTGAAGTTCATCGCCTGCAAGAACGTCTACAACGTCGTCGACAAGATGCTCCAGGCGTCCGGCGGCACCGGCTACAAGACCGCCATGGGCCTGGAGCGCATCCTGCGCGACGCCAAGGCGGGCTGGGTCATGGGCCCGACGAACGAGGTGCTGCGCCAGTTCGTCGGCAAGGCCGTGCTGCTCGGCTTCGAATCGCTCGACTACTGGAACCAGGTGGTCAACGAGAACGTGTTGAACAACGAGATCAAGAAGCTCGACGCCGACGGCAAGCGGAAGCTGATCGCCGAACTGTCCAAGGATCTGGACTAACCGCGGCACCTTGAAGCGGCGCGCCTGCAGGAATGCCGGCGCGCCGTTTTCTTGCGCCCGATCTCGGGGTAAGCGTGGTGTGACAGGGAGTTCGCCATGCAAGCCGACATCGCAACGATCATCGACCGTTTCCCCGACCTGCGCATCGCCGTCGTGATCGCCGATGGTCTTGCCATACCGGCAGAGCGGCCGGGCGCCCTGGATGCGGAGATCAGCGCCATCGAGGCCGAGGCGGCGGCGCGCTTCGCCGAAACGGCGATGCCGGACATTCCCGGCGTGCAGGTCTGGCGCGAGGCCTACAAGGCCTTCGGCATCAAGAAGACCAGCTATCGCTGCTCGGTCGAGCGGCTGATCCGCAAGGTGGTGCGCGACGGCGCCCTGGCGCGCATCAATCCCTTCGTCGATGCCTACAACGCGGTTTCCCTGAAACATGTCTTTCCGCTGGGCGCCGACGACCTCGACCATGTCACGGGCAATGTCTGCTTCCGGGAGTCGCGGTCGGGCGACAGTTTCCTCGCGTTGGGCGAGGAGAATCCGCAGGACGACCCGCCCAAGCCCGGGGAGATCGTCTATGCCGACGAGGCCAAGGTGCTGTGCCGCCGCTGGAACTGGTACCAGGACGCCCGCAGCCCGGTGGCGGTGGGAACGTCCCGGGCCATCGTGACCGTGCAGAGCCTGGGCCCCGGCGACCTGCAAGCGGCGGTCGCGGATCTGGAGCGCCTGTTGGCCGAGTCCTGCGGCGGTCAAACCCGCCATGTCGTGCTCGACCGCCATAACCCGACCCTGGATCTGCCTTGCTGAATCTGCACCCCATGTGACAATGGCTACTGTCTGGAGAACGGCGCAGGCCCTATCCCGCGCACGGGGCATGGTGCCCCACAGGATTGATACCGATGAAACGCAGCATCCTTGTTGGTGGACTGGCTCTGGCCGGTCTTTTGGCCGTTGTTGCCACTTCGCCTGCCCGCGCCGAGGGCAACCCCGAGCGCGGCGCCTACCTCGCCGCCATCAGCGACTGTGGCGGCTGCCACACGCCCGGCGCGCTGACCCCCGAGCCCGACATGTCGCGCCCCCTGGCGGGCAACGACATCGGCTTTGCCATTCCGGGTCTCGGCATCTTCTATCCGCCCAACCTGACCTCCGACATGGAGACGGGACTGGGCGGCTGGAGCGATGACGAGATCGCCCATGCCATCCGTACGGGCGAGCGTCCCGACGGCCGCATCCTGGCCCCCGCCATGCCCTGGCGTGCCTACGCGGCCTATACGGACGGCGACATCGCCGATCTGGTCGCCTATCTGCGCACCCTGCCGGTCGCGGAACACCAGGTGCCCGGCCCCTTCGGCCCGGAAGAAACGCCGCCGGCGCCTTACCTGGACTACGTCCTTCCGCAGTAGGCCATCAGAGCTCGGCGACCACCCAGCCCCAGCCGTTCTCTTCCGTGGCGAAGAAATCGGCGACGGCGACGTAGCCGCCCAGCACCTCGAAGGGCGTGAAGAGATCGAGCGGGCAGCCGGGCACGGGTTGGAGCGACAGCGCCACCCTGCCCGGCTGCTGCATTTTCACGACAAGGTCCGGTGAGGTATCGCGCCCGATCACCTGGCGCAGCGACGTACCCGGTCCGTCCGGTGCGGGAAAGGTCCGCAGGTTGAGGTGCGGCAGGGTGGCAAGCTTGGGCGGCATGGGCGCATCGGCATCGGGCGTGATCGCCAGCTCCAGGATGCGCGTGCCCTTGCGTTCGGCCCAGCCGACGACGGTGCCGTCGGCCCTCTCGTCGATACCGATGGTCGCCTGTTTCTTGGGGTAACCCCACAGTTCCCGTCCCGCGACGATCGCGGCATCGTTGTCCTCGTACTCGAAGACATAATGGCCGCCAGGCTGGCCGCGGAAGGTGACCGGCACGACGATGGCGACATCGAAGAACGGGCACTTCACATTGCTGGTGAAATCCACCACCGACACGGCAAAGCGATCATCGCCCGCGTAGTCAAAGGGCGTGGGTTCCAGGATGGCGCGGATCGCCTCTTCGCTGCCCCGGCAGACGGCGTAGAGGATGCGCTGATCGCGCGCCTCGTAGGGCACGAAGGGGCTGGGATAGAGCGGCGCATGCACAGGCATGTTGTTCGCGTTCTTGATCTTGTTCATCGCGTCGGATTCTTTCCGGTCATCAACATGCAGCTACGCGTCACTGCCTGATGCTACTCGGCAGGCTCGGGCGGCTCGGCCCCGTCGAGCAGGCGGCAATCGTCGGCCACGCACGCCTCGAAAGCCGCGCGCGTCGCCTCGTCCAGCTCTCCGTTGGGCGCCTCGTCCAGATAACCCTTCGCGGCAAGTTCATGCTGATACCAGTTGATGCGCTCCGGCCCGCCCAGGTCCGCTGCCTCCAGGAAGGCATCCAGCGCCTCTTCCTTCCGGCCAAGGGCCGAAAGGAGATGGGCCTGGGTATCGACGTAGTCCGTGTTGCCGGGCTCCAGGGCCATGCCGATCTCGATGTCCTGCAGCGCCTCGGCATAGTCGACACCCGCGATGTAGCGGTGCCAGGCGCGGCCGTTGTAGGCAGGCGCGAAGCGCGGCTCCAGCTCGATCACCTGGCCGTAGTCGTCGATGGCGCCGGCACTGTCACCCAAACGCGCCTTGAGCTCGGCGCGGCCTCCCAGGACGACGACATTGTCGGGAGCGAGGCTCAGCGCCGTGTCGTAGTCGGCGAGTGCATCCTCGAGATTGCCGACCTCCATGTTGAGGATACCGCGCATGTGCCAGTTGCCCGGCACATGGGGATCGACGTTGATCGCCTGGGTGAAGTCGTAGATCGCCTTGTCGTATTGCCCCATTTCGGCGCGCGCCAGACCGCGGGCGCTGAAGGTCCGCTCCGGCTCCGGCACCAGCGGCAGGGCCTGTGTAAAGTCCTCGATCGCACGCTGCGGATCGCCCATCGCGTCAAAGGCCAGGCCGCGCTGGTGCAGGAACATGCCCCGGTAATCGTCTTCCAGGTCCGGCGTTTCAAGACACTTCGTATAGGCCTCGATCGCCGTCTCGGGTTCACCTGCGGAATCGGCCATGATGGCCACCCTGCACCAGTCCAGCTCCTCTTCCTGGGCATGAAGGGGGGCGGCAAAGGCAAGGCAGGCCGCAAACGCGGACAACAGGATCAGACGCATGCTGGAAGCTCCGTTGGATCGTTCCTGGGCATGACCATAGGGCCTAGCCCGCCCGGGTGAAACCGCGCCGGAACGGACCCAGGTTCAAGCCACAAGGCCGCAGCGCGCATTCCGCCGGCCGGCGGCAAGCGCGCTGCGGCGCGGGGATCAGCCCGCCGGCACCGCTCCTGCGAGCGCAGCCGCCTTCTCGATCACGTCGTTCTGATGCGCGTAGAGCTGATGGCCGCCGGCGACATCGACATAGGGCGCAAAGACGTCGTCGATCTTCGACTTCGTGCCCGACAGTTCCTCCATCACGGCCAGGCCGCAATAGGGCACATAGGCCGCCGAGTAGCCGCCCTCGTGTGCCAGCACCAGACGGCCGCCGCACAGCTCGTCCGCCAGTTCCAGCATGATCTGCGTCATCTGACGGTAGGCCGTCGTCGTCACCATCATGCGGCCCAGGGGATCGTAGATGGAGGCGTCGAAGCCCGAGGCAATGACGATGATCTCCGGCTTGAAGCGGCGCAGCGCCGGGGCGACCACCCGCTCGAACGTGCCGACATAGGCATCGCGGCCCGAACCGGGCGGCAGCGGCACGTTGAGGTTGGCGCCCTTGCCCGCGCCCTCGCCGGTCTGATGGATGTGGCCGGAGTCGGTGGGATACCAGTTGTCCTGGTGGATCGAGATCGTCAGCACGTTGGGATCTTCATAGAAGATGCGCTGCGTGCCGTTGCCGTGATGTACGTCCCAGTCGACGACCGCGGCGCGCTTGATGCCGTGGGCATGGCGGGCATGATGCAGGGCAACGCCGATGTTGCCGAAGATGCAGAAGCCGCGGCCGATGTCGGGCTCGGCATGATGGCCGGGCGGGCGCACCAGGGCGTAACCGTTGTCGACCTTCTTCTCGACCACCGCATCGACCATCGCCATGACGCCGCCGGCCGAGAGGCGGGCGATGTCGTAGCCGCCGTGGCCGAAGGGTGTTGCCTCGCCGGCATCGCCGCCGCGGCCTTCCGAAAGCGCCTTGATCTTCTCGACGTATTCGCGCGTGTGGACACGCAGAATCTCTTCCTCGGTGGCGTAACGCGGTTTGATGTCGGTGAGCGTGTCGAACATGCCCGCGACGTCCATCAGGTTGCGCATGCGCCGCTTGGTCTCGGCATTCTCGCCGTGCTCGCCCGGCTGCACCTTCAGACCGGCCGGATACCAAAGCGCGGCATGGCCGGTGTCGTGCCACATGTAGAGTTCGTGAAAGAGAAAGCCTGTGCGGCGTGGCATGCGTCGCTCCCCTGTTGCGATTCCGGCCAGAGCCTCCGACGGGCGCGCCGCCTTGGCAAGTCCGCGATCAGGTGCGCCAGGGCACCAGATCGTCGGCCGAGGGCTTCCGGGCAAGCCAGACTTCGGCCATGGCGCAGGTCTCCCCGGCAAAGCCGCCGCGGAAATCGCGCGCCAGATCGGTCGCGGGATGCGTGCCCATCCAGGCGAGAATCGCCATGCGCCGCATCATCACCAGGGTCGGGATCATCGCCAGGTGTTCGTCCGGCAGCGGACGCAGGGGCATGTAGCCGTCCAGCCATGCGGCAACCAGCGCCGGCGTCTGGGGCAGGTTGTCGATCAGGGTGAGCGCGGTGGCGAGATCGTAGAGGAACCAGGAAAGGCCGCAGTCATCGAAGTCGATGACGCGGGTGCTGTCGCCGACCAGCAGCAGGTTGGCAAGGCGCAGGTCGCAATGGGCAAGACCGAAGCGGTCCGCGCTTCGGCCGTGCTCACCCAGGCGCGCAATGACCGCGTCCTCGACACGCTGCAGCACCGGCAGGTGTGCTGCCTCCACGCCCGGGCCATCGCGCCAGTCGCCCCAGTAGTTGTCGGACCCGAAGACGTGCTCTGGCACCCAGACCAGGCGTTCGAACCAGGGCGGTCGGACCCAGCGTTCGGCATGGTGGTGGATACGGGCGCTGACCTCGCCCAGGCGGCGGAAGGGT
>CALLQH010000053.1 GCA_938014945.1 uncultured bacterium
GATCCATCTCGTTGCAGACCTGCTGCAGGCCGCTTTCGATGACCGCCAGGGTCACAGGGTCGAGCGCGCTCATGGGTTCACCTCGATCACCAGATTGCCGAGTCCGTCGCGTCTCGCCACGGCCCCGGGGTCGATCACCGTGGTGCCGTCAAGCTGCTGCACGATGGCGGGACCGGCGATCACCGCCTGCGCGGGCAGGCGGTCGCGGGCATAGACGGGCGTGTCGACACGGCCGCCGTGGAACCATACGGAGCGTTCCCCGATCTGCGCACCGGCCAGGTCGGCGGCCGGATCGCCTGCCGCCAGGGTCGTCAGGTCGATCACCGGGCGGCGGCCGATGGCGGCGGTGGTAAGATTCACCAGTACCGGGCGGATTTCCGGCAGCTCCACGGCGAAACGCTCGAAGTAGGCGGTCTCGAAGGCCGCGGCCAGGCCCTCCACGGTGATGTCGGGGCCCTCCAGGGCCACGGGCAGCAGATGGGTCTGGCCCTCGAACTGCATGTCGGCGGCGTGCAGGAAGGTGACACCCTCCACGGCCACGCCGTCCTCGGCGATGGCGGCTTCGCCACGGCGGCGCTGTTCTTCGAGCACCGCACGGGCCTCGGCGATATCCAGGCGTGCAAGCGGCGCATTGAGGGTGTTGACGAAGTCGTGGCGCAGGTCGGCTGTGATGCAGCCGAGCGCATTGGTCAGGCCAGGGCGCGCCGGGATCAGTACGCGCGGGATGGCGAGTTCCCGCGCCAGGGCGACGGCGTGCATCGGCCCCGCGCCGCCGAAGGCAAACAGCGTGAAATCGCGGGGGTCGTGGCCGCGCGCCAGGGAGACCATGCGGATGGCGCCCGCCATGCGGTGGTTGCCGATCTGCAGGATGGCCGCGGCAGCCTCGTCGGGGTCGAGGCCCAGCGGCGCCCCGATCTGCTCGCCGATCACTGCCAGCACGCGCGCCGGGTCGCCCGGTCCGTCGACCGCCAGCAGCCCCGTGGGGTCGAGCCGGCCCAGCGCGAAGTTGGCGTCGGTGATGGTCGGGCGCGTGCCGCCCCGGCCGAAGGCGATGGGCCCGGGTGTCGCGCCTGCGCTCTCAGGTCCCACGCGCAGCATGCCGGAGGCATCGACATGGGCGATGGAACCGCCGCCCGCGCCGATGGTGTGCACGTCGACCATGGGGACATGCACCGGCATGCCGTATTCCATGTCGGTCTCGGAGGTCACCTGGGGCACGCCGTCGAGCACCAGGCCGACATCGCTGCTGGTGCCGCCCATGTCGTAGGTGACGATGCGGTCGAGGCCCGCCGCGCGCGCCACCGCGGCGGCGGCCATGACGCCGCTCGCCGGTCCCGACATCACCGTGTTGACCGCGCTGCGGGCGACCATGTGGGCGGCCACGCTGCCGCCATTGCCCTGCATCACGAGCAGGTCGCGGGCAAAGCCGCGGCCCTTCAGTTCGCCCTCCAGGCGGTCGATGTAACGCGCCAGCACGGGCTGCACCGATGCGTTGACCGCGGCCGTGACGCCGCGCTCGTATTCGCGGAACTCCGAAAGGATGGCGCTGCCCGCGGTGATGTAGCCGTTCGGCCAGGTCTCCGCCGCGATCTCGGCGGCGCGCTGCTCGTGGGCGTTGTTGCGGTAGCTGTGCAGGAAGTGGATGACCAGCGCCTCGCAGCCTGCCTCCAGCAGGGCCGCCACCGCCACGCGCACGCCCTGCTCGTCGAGGGGCGTGACGACATTGCCCTCGGCATCCATCCGTTCGGCCACTTCCAGGCGCAGGTCGCGCGGGATCAGCGGCACGAACTGCCCTTTGAGGCCATAGGGGCTCGGCCGCGTCCGCCGCCCCAGTTCCAGCACGTCGCGGAAGCCCGCCGTGGTGATGAGGCCGACGCGCGCGATCTTGCGCTCCAGCAGGGCATTGGTGGTGGTCGTCGTGCCGTGGCTGACGTTCTGCGCCTGCGTCAGGTCGACACCGGCGGCATCGATCGCCGCCAGCACACCCCAGGCCTGGTTCTCCACGGTCGTCGGCACCTTGGCCAGCCGCACCTCGCCGGTGGCATCGTCCACCGTGATGAGGTCCGTGAACGTCCCCCCGACGTCGATCCCGACAATGGCACTCATGGGGTCACCGCCCTGCGTTCCCAGGGAGACGGAGAGGGCGTTGCCGCTCTCACCGCAGGCCGTCGCCGGCGCTGATCTCTTCCACGCGCAGGCCGCCGACGCGTTCGTGGACGCGGGGGCCGGTGGTCATCACCAGGACATAGACGATCTCGTTGGCGCGCGGCGCGTCGGGAACGGAGACTTCCATGGCGTCGAAGTGGCTCCTCACATAGGCCGCGTCGATGTGGCCGATGGGGATGTCGATGGCCCCGCCCATGCCGGCGACCTTCTTGGACGAAGGCACGATGGCCTTGGCGCCGCCCAGCAGCTCGCGCATGCCGTAACCGCCGGGCACATGCCACAGGGCGCCGTGTTCGAGCTCGCCGTTCTCGCCGACGATGGCGCCCTTGCCGTAGGCCTCGATGGCCTTCACGTCGCCGCCCAGCACCTCGATCAGCCGCTTCGACATGGCAAGGCCCAGAGGCTTCAGCGCCTCCATCATCGGCTGGATGTCCTCTTCAAAACGCCCCGCATAGGGGTTGCGGATGACCGCGGCACAGGCCGCGCGGACGCGGGGGCGCTCGGCCTTGGGGCCGAACTCGTGATGGATCTCCTCCACGATGGTGACCATCTTCCTGACGTCGATATCGATGCTCATGAACGGGCTCCGGCAAGGTGTGTGTGTCGGTTGAGGGCAACCACCCGGCGGCGGTTCTGCAGCGCCAGGTAGGCATGGGAAATCAGGCCGCGCGCGCGGTAGTCCTTGGCGAGGTTCACGCCCGCGTTCATCGCCGTGACGATGCTCGCTTCCGCCAGCGGCCCCACCGCGACCGTCACAAGGCGCGCGCCCAGGTCGGTGTCGTCGCGCACGTCGTTGGCGGGCTGGCGTTCGATGGCCGGGTCGTCGGCGTCGACCGCGCCGGCGATCAGGGTCGCGGCGACATCGGCGGTCGCGGCATTGGCGGCAAAGGCAGTCACAGCATCGGCGATACCGAAGGAAAGCGAGCGCCCGCGCCAGCCCGAGGTCGCCAGCCCGCCGACACCCAGGTCGGCGGTCAGCGCCGCATCGGCGTCGATGTGGGGATGATCCTGGTCGTCGACGATGCCGGCCTTCAGGCTCTGGCCCGGCGTCAGGTGGATGGCGATGTCGCCGCCGTCGTTGACGTAGGCGCGCTCCAGCTCGCGCCCGGCGGTCATGGCCGCCAGCACCTCGTCGGCGACTGCGCCCGCCACTGCCGCCATGGGTGTCACGAAACGTTCGGCGAAGGGCAGGGCCGCGGCCACCATGCGGCGGGAAACCGCGCCGCGCACCAGGGGCGTGGCGCCCTCCAGCGGCAGCCGCAGCACGGCAAGATCGGCAACGATCTCCTCGAGCACGGAGAGGAACCGAGCGACGACGACGCCGGGGTGCGTGGCGCCCGCCACGAGCTCCCGGAAGTTGAGGGAACCGGCATCCCGCAGCAGTGTGACGACGATTGCCGCCTGCTCGCGGATGCTGACCAGGGGCGCGTGCAGGTGGTCCAGACGCACCTCCGGGATCTCCTTCGGTGTCATCGCCAGCAGTGCCAGAGCGGCGAAGTCGGCGGCACTGAGGGTCCAGAC
>CALLQH010000054.1 GCA_938014945.1 uncultured bacterium
TCGCCTACAAGATCGACAACAGCCGCGTCGGCCAGGTCACCGACTACGACAAGCTCTCGGTCACCTTGGAGACCAACGGCGCCGTCACCCCTGAGGACGCCGTGGCGCTCGCCGCCCGCATCCTGCAGGACCAGCTCCAGCTCTTCGTCAACTTCGAGGAGCCCGAGGTTCGCGTCGAGCGCGAGGAGACCGGCGAGCCGGAATTCAATCCGAACCTGCTGCGCAAGGTCGATGAGCTCGAGCTTTCCGTGCGTTCGGCCAACTGCCTCAAGAACGACAACATCGTCTACATCGGCGATCTGGTGCAGAAGACCGAGGCCGAGATGCTGCGGACCCCGAACTTCGGCCGCAAGTCGCTCAACGAGATCAAGGACGTGCTGTCCCTCATGGGGCTGCATCTGGGCATGAAGATCCCGAACTGGCCGCCCGAGAACATCGAGGACCTGGCCCGTCGTCTCGAAGACCCTTTCACCTGAGCGGCCGACTGGCCCGCTGACCACGAGGACGCCATGCGACATCGCATTTCCGGCCGCAAGCTGAACCGCACCAGTGCCCATCGCAAGGCGCTGCTGAAGAACATGGCTGCTGCGCTGATCAAGCACGAGCAGATCAAGACCACCCTGCCGAAGGCCAAGGAGCTTGCTCCCCACGTCGAGAAGCTGATCACGCTGGGCAAGCGCGGCGATCTCCACGCCCGCCGTCAGGCCTTTGCCGAGCTGCGCGACAACGTCATGGTCGAGAAGCTGTTCTCGACCATCGCGGAGCGCTACGGCAGCCGCCAGGGCGGTTACACCCGCATCATGAAGGCCGGCTTCCGTTATGGCGATGCCGCCCCGATGGCCGTCATCGAACTGGTCGACCGCGATCCCGAGGCCAAGGGCCAGGACAGCGGCCCCGTCCAGATGGACGACGAGGACGCCGAAGCGGCATAAGGCCGTCGCGCATCCGAACGGTTCCCGAGGGGCAGCTTCACGGCTGCCCTTCGTTTTTGTGGCCTCGACACCCTAGAATGCCCGCCACCATGAACACCCTCTTCGAATCCCAGGCGCCCCGGCCGCTGGCCGACAGGCTGCGGCCCAAGCGGCTGGAGGAGGTGGTGGGGCAGGGCCATCTGCTGGGACCGGAGGGCCCCATCGGGCGCATGGTGGCCCAGGGGCGCATGGCCTCGATGATCCTGTGGGGGCCGCCGGGTACGGGCAAGACCACCATTGCGCGGCTGCTGGCCGAGCGCGCCGGCCTCTCCTTCGAGCCGGTCTCCGCGGTCTTCGCGGGGGTCGCCGAACTGCGCAAGGCATTCGAGCGCGCCCAGGCCCGCCGCAAGGACGGCATGGGCACGCTGCTCTTCGTCGACGAGATCCACCGCTTCAACAAGGCCCAGCAGGACGCCCTGCTGCCCTTCGTCGAGGACGGCACCGTGGTGCTGGTCGGTGCGACCACGGAGAACCCCAGCTTCGAGGTCAACGCTGCGCTCACCTCGCGCTGCCAGGTCATGGTCCTGCAGCGGCTTTCGGAGGAGGCGATGGCCCAGCTTGTCGGCCGCGCCGAGAAGGAGCAGGGCGCCAGCCTGCCGCTCGACGAGGATGCGCGCCAGGCCCTGCTCGACATGGCCGACGGCGACGGCCGTTTCCTGCTCAACCTGGTCGAGGAGTTGCTCACCCTGCCTCGCGACAGGATGCTGGACCGCGATGGCCTTGCGGCTGTCGTGCAGCGCCGCGTGCCGGTCTACGACAAGGGCGACGAGGGCCACTACAACCTCATCAGCGCGCTCCACAAGTCGGTGCGCGGCAGCGATCCCGATGCGGCGCTCTACTGGCTTGCCCGCATGTTCGTCGCTGGCGAGGACCCGCTCTTCATCGCCCGGCGCGTCGTGCGCATGGCGATCGAGGACATCGGCATGGCCGATCCCCAGGCTCTGGTCCAGGCCATCGCGGCCAAGGATACCTACGATTTCCTCGGCACGCCGGAGGGCGAACTCGCCATCGCCCAGGCGGTCGTCTATGTCGCCACGGCGCCCAAGTCGAACGCCGCCTACAAGGCCTTCGGCGCGGCCACGCGCGCGGCCAAGGAACACGGCAGCCTGATGCCGCCCAAGGTGATCCTCAATGCGCCCACGCGCATGATGAAGGAGATGGGCTACGGCGCCGGCTACGACTACGACCACGACGCGCCCGATGCCTTCTCCGGCCAGAACTACTTCCCCGACGCCATGGGCCGCCAGAGCTTCTACCGCCCGGTCGAGCGCGGTTTCGAGCGCGAGATCGGCAAGCGGCTGGATTACTGGGCCAAGCTGCGCCAGAAGCGCCAGTCCGGCGGGGGAGAGGACTGAGATGCTGAAGATGCTCCTCTTCGTCGCCATGGGCGGGGCGCTGGGCGCCATGGCGCGCTACATGACGGTGCGCTGGGTCGGCCATGTGCTGGGCACGGGCTTTCCCTACGGCACGCTGACGGTCAACATCCTGGGTTCCTTCATCCTGGGCGCCCTGGTCGAGGCCTTCGCCCTGAAGTGGCATGTCTCCCAGGAGGTCCGTGCCATGATCGTGGTCGGTATGCTGGGGGCCTTCACGACCTTCTCCAGCTTCTCGCTCGATGCCATCCTGCAGCTTGAACGCGGCCATCTGGGCGGTGCGGCAATCTATATCCTTTCCTCTGTGACGTTCTCGGTGCTGGGCCTGTTTGCGGGCCTGCGCCTGGTGCGCGTGGTGATGACATGAGCGGCGTGAAGCAGGTGACGATCGGCGCGGATGACGCCGACATGCGGCTGGACCGCTGGTTCCACCGCGAATTCCCCCACGTCGGCCACGGCCGGCTTTCCAAGCTGCTGCGCACCGGCCAGGTCCGGCTCGACGGCAAGCGCTGCAAGGTGAGCGACCGCATCCAGCCGGGCCAGGTGGTGCGCCTGCCGCCCCTGGGCGAGGCCGAGAACACCCCGGCGCCGCGCAACCGCGTCGGCTGGACGCCCAGCGCCGGCGAACTCGACGATCTGGCGGCCCGTATCATTCACCGTGACGACCATGTCCTGGTGCTCGACAAGCCCGCAGGGCTGGCGGTGCAGGGCGGCACGGCGACCGAGAAACACCTGGACGCCATGCTCGACGGCCTGTGTTTCGAACGTTCCGAGCGGCCGCGGCTGGTCCACCGGCTCGACCGGGACACCAGCGGCGTCCTGCTGCTGGCCCGCACGGCCAAGGCGGCGCGCGCCCTGGGGGCGGCGTTCAAGGGCAGGGACGCGCACAAGACCTACTGGGCGCTGGTCGTGGGCTGCCCCATGCCGCGCGAGGGCGAGATTCGCCTGGCGCTTGCCAAGCAGGGCGGGGCGGGGCGTGAGCGGGTCCATGTCGATGAGGAAAACGGCCTGCCGGCCCGCACCCTCTACCGCGTGATGGAGTCGGCTGCCGACCAGGCCGCCTGGCTGGAACTGCAGCCCCTGACCGGGCGCACCCACCAGCTGCGCGCTCATTGCCTGGCGCTCGGTCATCCCATCCTGGGAGACGGCAAGTACGGCGGCCGGGAAGCTTTTCTGGAGGGCGCGGAGATCGCCAAGCGGCTCCACCTCCATGCCCGCTCTATCCGTCTGCCGCATCCCGCCGGCGGTATTCTGGAGGTCGAGGCGCCGCTGCCCAAGGACCTGCGCCAGAGCTGGAGATACCTCGGTTTCAACCCGGGCGAGGCCGAGTGAACAGTGTTCACCTGGTGCTGTTCGACTGTGACGGCACCCTGGTCGACAGCCAGCATGTGATCCATGCGGCGATGGCGGCCGCGTTCAGCGGGCAGGGGCTTCAGGCGCCACCGCGCGAGGTCGTGCGCACCGTGGTCGGCCTGCAGCTCGATACTGCCATCGCCCGTCTGGTGCCCGAGCTGGATGCCGCCGGCGTCGGCCTGCTGGCGCAGGGCTACAAGACCGCCTTTGCGGCCATGCGCGAGGAGCCCGATGCCGTCTCCCGCGAACCGCTCTACGAGGGCATGGCCGCCCTGGTGGAAGATCTGGCCGCAAGCGGCGTGACCCTGGGCGTGGCGACCGGCAAGTCCATGCGCGGCCTGCGCAACACGCTTGCCATGCACGGCCTGGCGCATCATTTCGTGACCCTGCAGACGCCCGATAACGCTCCCGGCAAGCCCGCGCCCGGCATGGTGCTGCAGGCCATGGCTGAGACAGGCGCGGAGCCCGAGCGAACCCTGGTCGTGGGCGATACCAGCCTCGACATGGAGATGGCCTGCAACTCTCGCGTGGGCGCCCTGGGCGTCGCCTGGGGTTATCATCCGCCCG
>CALLQH010000055.1 GCA_938014945.1 uncultured bacterium
CTCGGTGCTGATTGCGGACTGGAAGAACGACTGGGTCGGCCTGGGCCTTGCCGAGAAGCTGGCGCGCGACGGCTGCAAGGTGACCCTGGCGGTCAATGGCTACATGCCGGGCCAGACCATCCAGATGTATGTCCGCGACCGCTGGGTCGGCGACCTGCACAAGCTGGGCGTGGAGACCATTCCCTATGCCCGCCTGTTTGGCGCCGACGCCACCAGCGCCTACCTGCAGCACGTCACCAGCGGTGAGCCGATCATCATCGACGAGGTCGATACCATCGTCACCTCGCTCGGCCACCAGAGCGTGACGGGCCTTGCGGACGCGCTGGAGGACTGGAGCGGCGAGGTTCTGATGGCAGGCGACTGCTTGTCGCCGCGGACCTGCGAGGAAGCCGTCCTGGAAGGTCTCAAGGCCGGCGTCGCGGTCTGAACCCATGGCGCGGTCCTTCGATGCCGTGGTGGTCGGCGCAGGCCTCATCGGCCTCTTCGCCGCCTGGAACCTTGCCCGGCGCGGCAGGCGCGTGCTGGTCGCCGAGCGCGGCACCATCGCCTGCGGCACCACAGGCGCTTCCTTCGCCTGGCTCAACGGCACCAGCAAGACCGAGCCGGATTACCACCGCATCAACGCCGAGGGTCTGGCGCGCCATCTCGAACTCGCCCGGCTGTGGGGCGAGCGCACCATGGGCATGGGCGGCGCCGGCGTCCTCAGCTGGGCCGAACCCGATACCGCCATCACGCTCAACGACCTTTCGGCCCAGGCGCGGGCGCTGAAGGACCTCCGTTATCCCTGCCTGTGGATCGACCGGGGTAATCTTCCCGCGTTCGAGCCCAGGGTCGCCTTCGGCGCTTCCGCCGAAGGCCTGTTCACGCCGCGCGACCGCTGGCTGGCCCCCCCCATCCTGGCGCGCCATCTTGCCCGCGAGATCGCCGCCGCCGGCGGCGAGGTGCGCGAAAACGCGCCGGTCACCGCGCTGGGCCGTGACGCATCCGGAGCCATCGCGAGCGCCACGGTGGCAGGCGAAACCGTACCCTGTTCGCAGGTGCTGCTGGCGACCGGCCCCGGCACGGCGGAGGCCGTCGCCATGGCAGGCAAGGAGGCAGCGGCGCAGGTTCCCGTGAACCGGGTTCCGGGTCTGCTCGTCACCCTGCCCGCCGATCGGTCACGTACCCTGATCAACCACATGTTCTATGCTCCCGATGCCGGCAACTTCCACGCCCGGCCGACCTTGGATGGCGGCCTGCTGCTGGGCGACGATGTCGTGGATGCCATGGTCGGCGACGGCAGCGATCCGTCCCTGCTGTCCGACGCTACCCGCGCACTCCTGCAGGTCGCCGCGGGCCACCTGCCCGATCTGAAGGTCGATGAGGCGCTGCCCCATGCCCGCGCCGCCGTCGGCGTGCGCCCGGTGCCCGCCGACGGCCGCACCATCGCGGGCGCGGTGTCGCCGGTTCCGGGCCTGTTCGTCGCAGCCACCCACAGCGGCATCACCCTGTCGCCCCTGCTGGGCGAGGCGCTCAGCGCCGAGATGATCGACGGCAAACGCGAGCCGCTGCTCGCCAACTTCCGCCCGGAGCGTTTCGCGGCGGCCTGAATCCTAGCGTTTGGTAGGCCCTTGCCGCTTCTCGCGCTTCTCCCGCGCGGCGGCGATCGCCTCCTCGCTTGCGCTCTTGGAGTAGTTCATCGAGGTGTTGCCCACCGCGCCGCCCGAGACGATGAAGGTCATCGCCTCATCGAAGGTCCAGGTCGTGGAGACGACATTGCGCACCGGCACGATCTCCAGGTAGCCGCTGGTCGGGTTCGGCGTCGTCGGCACATAGACGGCAGCCAGTTCCTCGCCGGTGTCGGCATCGGTCAGGGTGCGGGTGACGAAGCCGATCGCCTTCATCTCCGGCGTCGGGAAATCGATCAGCACCACGCGCTGCACCTCGCCCGTGTCCTGGCGGAGCACGTCGAGCAGCTGGCGCACCGAACCGTAGATCGTCTGCACGACGGGGATGCGCCGCATCAGCATCTCGAATGCCTCGATGACACGGCGGCCGACCACCATGGAGGCCAGGATGCCCAACATGTAGATCACCAGAATCACGAGGATCGCCGAGAGCATCGGTACGAACCAGGGATGGGCCAGGAACTCCGCGGTATCGGGCGAGAAGCGCCGCAGGACGCGGCCCAGCGCCGTCACCAGCGGGCGGCCGATGTCCGAGAGCAGGCGGAACAGGAAGGAGACGATGAACCAGGTGACCACCAGCGGGATGGCCGTGATGAAGCCGGTCAGCAGGCGGCGGCGCACGGTCGTCATCATCGTGGGCAGGTGTTTGTCGGACGGCGCCATGGCGACGAATCCTCGGGTTGCGGGCGTTGCCGTGAAGCACCCTTGATAGCATGGTCGCAACGGAAACGATTGCGGGGAGAAAACGATGCGTGTGCTGGTTACCGGCGCGGCCGGCGACATCGGCCGGATTCTGCGCGAGGGTCTGCGCGACCGCTACGATCTCCTGCGCCTTTCGGACCGTGTGGCGATGGCGCCGGCTCGTCAGGGCGAGGAAACGATCACCGCCGACCTGACCGACATGGCCGCCGTCACGGACCTGATGGCCGGCATCGATGCGGTCGTCCATCTGGGCGGCCATGCCGGCGAAGCGGACTGGCAGACCATCCTGGCCAACAACATCGGCGCCACCTTCAACGTCTTCGAGGCCGCGCGCCTTGCCGGCGTGCGCCGCATCGTCTTTGCCAGTTCCAACCATGTCGTCGGTTTCCATCCGCGCAGCCGCACCCTGAAGCCCGATGCCCAGAACCGGCCCGATACGCGCTACGGCCTCTCCAAGGCCTTCGGCGAGGACCTGGGCCGTCTCTACGCCGACAAACACGGCTTGGAGGTGGTCTGCCTGCGCATCGGCTCCTTCCAGGAACGCCCGCGCGAGACGCGCCAGCTCTCCACCTGGATCAGCCACGGCGACATGGTGCGCCTCGTCGTCACCGCGCTGGAAGCCGATGAGGTGCGCTTCGAGGTGCTCTGGGGTGCCTCGCGCAACAGCCGTTCCTTCTGGGACAACCGCCGCGCCTATGCCCTGGGCTACGAACCCGAGGACAATGCGGAGGCCTGGGCCGAGGAACT
The DNA here is from genome assembly GCA_938014945.1 of uncultured bacterium. Classification (GTDB taxonomy): domain Bacteria; phylum Pseudomonadota; class Alphaproteobacteria; order SP197; family SP197; genus CALGGB01. The sequence continues at coordinate 3,117 of CALLQH010000055.1, forward strand.
GATCGCCGCCGATCCTCCCGAGCCCGGCGGTCCCCTCGCCCGCCGCCTCCAGGGCGGCACCTACTGCGAGCGCGAATTCGACGGCGATGCGGAGGCGCTGGACTGATGGGCAGCCCGCACACCCGCGGCGGCACAGCGCAGCGTTCTCCATCGCCTCATTTGGTTGTCACCCTCCGGCTCGACCGGAGGGCCCATGGATGACCTTCCGGCAATCCTCGTGGCCCTGGCCTCGGGCCACCTGCTGGGCAGCCTGAGCACCGCTGTTATCGTCGGCAAACTCTACGGCACGGACATCGTGAGCCAGGGCAGCCGCAGCGCAGGCCTGACCAACACCCTGCGGGTCCTGGGCAGGCTGCCCGCGGCATTGGTTCTGGCGGGCGACGTACTGAAGGGGATCTTCGCCTGCCTCGTCGGACTGGCACTCGGCGTCTATGCCGGGCCGGGAGATTCCGGCGACTGCCTCAGCCTGCTGGCCGCAGGCGCGGGCGCGGTGATCGGCCATAGCTGGCCGGTGTATTTCGGTTTCAGGGGCGGCAAGGGGGCGCTGACGGGTGTGACGGTGCTGTTCATGATCGACTGGGGCATCGCCCTGATCTGCCTGGGGCTCTTCGTCATCCTCGCCACGGCAAGTCGCCATGTATCCCTCGGCACAGTCTGCGCCACGCTTCTGTTCGCCGTGCTCTCCTTCGTGCCGGCCTTCGGGCATGGCACCGCCTTCCACGTCTTCGCCGTG
>CALLQH010000056.1 GCA_938014945.1 uncultured bacterium
CAGCGCGGTGTCGAGGCCCAGCACGACATCGGCCTCGGTGTCGGCGCCTTCCAGGCGCAGGCGCGTCAGCAGCAGGCCGGCGTCGTCGACGCCCACCCACTGGAGGTCGCAGCCGCACTGGGCCTCGAAGGCGGTTTCGATGGCGGGGCCGGGGCCCCACTCGCTGATGAAGGAATCGTAGGTGTAGACCGTCAGCGTCTCGGCGCGCGCCGGCAGGGCGGCAAGGCCGAGAAGGGCAGTGGCGGCGATCAGGTGAAGGCGTGACATCGGCATTCTCCCATGGTCGCCGGGGGAGAAAGATGTCGGGTGCGGTTCCGTGGCCGGAGCAGCAACTCAATCCCTCCGCCGGCATGATCCGGATCAGGTTCGTCGGGTCGGTGCGGCTTGCACCTCTCAGCCCCGTGGGGCACCCCGTGAGTACGCGCTAGACGTAGGACGATGGCGGGCCGATGACAAGACCCCCGGCGGGAGCCACCGTGTGAGGCTCAGGCCCGCCGGATCTCGAAGACGAAGGTTTCGCCTTCCTTGCGGCTGTCGAGCAGGGCATGGCCGGTGAGCTCGCAGAAGGCCTCGAAGTCCTTCACCGCACTGGGGTCGGTCGCCTGAACCACCAGCACATCGCCGCTCTCCAGCGCCTTCAGGCGCTTCTTGGCCTTGAGCACGGGCAGGGGACAGGCCAGGCCCTTGACGTCGAGTTCGTGCTGCATGGCGGATGTTTCCCCGAACCTGTTGGCCGCGCCGGCCGCGATCAACGCGGACGGCGGCCCAGCATATCGCGGGGCGGCGGGCTGAAGCCATGGTCTGGAAGGGTGGTGCCGCCGCTCAGGATTGAACTGAGGACCTCATCCTTACCAAGGATGCGCTCTACCACTGAGCTACGGCGGCATTGAAACCGGGCCGGAACCTGCCACAGTGGCGGGGGTGAAGCAAGAGAACGCAAACAGCAAATCGATGCCGTCGAAGACACCGCCCCGAAAGCCTGATTCAGCGGCCGAAAAGGCGCGTCAGGAACGCCTTGCAGAGGCCCTGCGCGCCAACCTCAAACGGCGCAAGAGCCAGGCCCGCGAACGTAAAGACGAGGATACCTTGCCCGCGGACGGCAAGGACTAGGTTCCGTTCCGGCACAGGGCTTGCTTGGTTCGTGCCTAACAATGACCCGATCCGTCCTGGTTGTCCCGATTCTGGCCATGATTGTCCTGCTGGCTGACGCAGTTCCGCGTCCGGCCTTGGCGGCAACGGACCTGCTCGACTTCTTCCGGCTGCGTGAAACCATCCTGGAGGAAACCGAATCCGGCCGCTCGGGCCGGGCCACCGTCGACAGTTCGGCGATCCTTGGCACCTGGGCGCGCTGGCGTGGCTCGGTGGTGCGGGTGATGGAACCCCAGGAAGGTCTCTGGCTGATCCTGGTCGAGATGGACCCGCCGGGCTCCGAATCCCCCAGTCACGATCTGGAGGTCTGGGCCGATGACCCGGCGGCGGCCCAGCTTGCCGCGGGACAGGAGATCACGGTCAAGGGCACCATCGTCGACTATCGCCGCCTGCCCGGTGCCGTCGTCCACATCGTGATCGACGCGCGAAGCTGATTGTGCCGCCGGCGGCACGAAAAGGCCGTCGCCCCGCCTCCCTTCTGCCCTTGTCCACCCCGAAGTTGGTCGAAACCGGCGTCGAAGCCTTCGCGGCGGGCGGTTGTGCGTGTATGAGGGGGCGCTTCGTTGCAGGGAGCCACGGATCGTGGATCGGATTGCCATCACGGGCGGCGCGCCGCTCAAGGGCGAGATCGCCATCGCCGGAGCCAAGAACTCCGCGCTGAAGCTGATGGTCGCCGCGCTGCTGACCGACCGTCCGCTGGTGCTCGATAACGTCCCCGCCGTTGCCGATGTCGGCGCCCTGACCCGCATCCTGGAGGAACTGGGCGTCGTCGCCACGGCCGATGCCGCCGTTCCCGGACGCCTGACCCTGGATGCCGGCACCATCGCCTCGACCGTCGCGCCCTACGATCTGGTGCGCAAGATGCGGGCGTCGGTGCTGGTGCTGGGTCCGCTGCTGGCGCGCTGCCGCGAGGCGCGCGTCTCCCTGCCGGGGGGCTGCGCCATCGGCACCCGTCCGGTCGATCTGCACATCCACGGCCTGGAGGCCCTGGGCGCCGAGATCGTGCTGGATCAGGGCTATCTGGTGGGTCGCGCGCCCAATGGGCTGATCGGGGCAGAGGTGATCTTCCCGCAGGTTTCCGTGGGCGCGACCGAACACGTCATGATGGCGGCCACCCTGGCCCGCGGCGTCACCGTGCTGCGCCGCGTCGCACGCGAGCCCGAGATCGTCGATCTGGCCCGCTGCCTCACCGCCATGGGCGCACGCATCGACGGCGCGGGCACCGACGCCATCCGCATCGAAGGTGTGGAGCGGCTGGGCGGTGCGACCCACCGCGTCATCCCCGACCGCATCGAGACCGGCACCTATATAATGGCCGCCGCCGCCACGGACGGCGAACTGGAACTGCTCGACACCTCGATCGAATACCTGGGCGCGGCCGTCGATGCCCTGCAGCGCGCGGGTGTGGCCGTGGAGGCGACCAACCGCGGCGTCAGCGTGCGCCGCGCCAACGGTCGCCTCTCCGCCGTCGATGCCGCGACCGCGCCCTATCCCGGCTTCCCGACCGATCTGCAGGCCCAGATGATGGCGCTGATGACGACCGCGCGGGGCGAATCCCATCTGGAAGAGAACATCTTTGAGAACCGCTTCATGCATGTGCCCGAGCTGATGCGCATGGGCGCCGACATCCAGGTCCATGGCGGCTCGGCCATCGTGAACGGCGTCGCGCGCCTGCGCGGTGCCCCGGTCATGGCGACCGATCTGCGTGCCTCGGTCTGCCTGGTGCTTGCCGGCCTGATCGCAGAGGGTGAGACGGTCGTCAATCGCGTGTACCATCTGGACCGCGGCTACGAGCGTCTGGTGGAGAAGCTCGCGGCCTGCGGCGCGTCGATTGAACGGCAAAGCGGCTCGGCATGAACGAAGAACGACTACGGCTGAAGGCGACGGACGACGAGGATCTGGAGGTTTTTTCCGGCCTACTCCAGGACGCGCCCATGCCGCTTTCCGAGGTCACCCATCTGGCCGAGGACGCCTGCTTTGCCGCGCTGTTCCGCCGCTATCTCTACGAGCATGTTCAGGATCAGGACTCCGCCGAACAACTGCAGGAGATCGACTGCGCGCTTGTCTTCGAGGGCGTGCGGACGGCCGAGGCATGGGACATCGGCGGGCTTGGCGGGCGCGGCTCGGTGGAGCTGATGACCATCGTCAGCGAGCCGATCCCCGGCGGCGTTTCGATCACGCTGGTCTTCCACGGTGGCGGACACATCCGCCTGGAAGCCGATGCCATCGCCGGCCGCCTGGTCGATATCGGGGAGCCGACAAAGGCCGCGCGCCGGCCCCGGCATTCGCCGCTCTTCGATTACTGACGGCATTGCGGAGCAGGCCATGGCCGCCGCCGCGGAACGCATCTCCGACATCCGTCTCGACGACCGGCTGATCAAGCGCCGCAGTCCCGAGATCGAGCACGAGATGGGCGTGGCGATCTACGACCTGCTCGAAACCAACCGCTTCGTCCCGGCCGATGTGCCGCCCGGTCCCTACCATGTCCTGCTGGCCATCCGCGACGGCCGCACCCTTGTCTTCGAGATCATGGACGAGAAGGATACGCCGCTGACCGAAGTGGCGGTGCCGCTCAGCGCCTTCCGCCGCATCGTGAAGGACTACTTCACGGTCTGCGAAAGTTACTTCGAGGCCATCCGCAACGCGCCGGCTTCGCGTATCGAGGCGCTCGACATGGGCCGGCGCGGCCTGCACAACGAAGGCGCGGTGCTGCTCCAGGACTCCCTGGAAGGCAAGATCGAGATCGACGAGGAGACCGCGCGGCGCCTGTTCACCCTGATCTGCGTCCTGCACATCAGGGCGTGACGGCATGTCGGCACTGCCTGGCGCGGTCCTCTTCGTCTGCAACTACAACGCCGTGCGTTCCCCCATGGCCGAGGGGCTGCTGAAACAGCTTGCCGGCAACCACGTCTTTGTCGATTCCGTGGGCGTGCAGCATGCCGACGTTCCCGATCCCTTCATGGTTTCGGTGATGGACGAGATCGGCATCGACATGTCGCGCCACCGGCCCAAGACCTTCGACGACCTGGAGGACGAGGCCGAAAGTTACGATCTGGTCATCACGCTCTCGCCCCAGGCCCAGCACCGCGCGCTGGAACTGACGCGCTATGCCTCCATCGAGGTGGAATTCTGGATGACCTTCGATCCCACCAGCACCGAAGGCAGCCGCGAAATCATGCTCGATGCCTATCGTCAGGTGCGTGAACACCTGCGTCTGCGCATCGCGGACCGGTTCCCGCTGCGGCCTATGTCTTCGGCCTGAGAGCGCGGGGCTTGACCCTGCCGGTGCCACGCAACATGTTGCCCGCCGCCCGCGCGCGCATCGCCCGCGGATCGTGTCACAGGACGAGAAGCCCGATCATGGCCGCCAGCGGACCACCCACCCTCGTTCTGGCATCCCAGTCGCCGCGCCGCCTGGCGCTGCTGGGCCAGGTTGCCATCGTGCCGGGCGCCGTCTGCCCCGCGGAGCTCGACGAAACGCCGCTCAAGGGCGAACTGCCGCGCCGGCATGCCCTGCGCCTGGCCGAGGCCAAGGCGCGCAAGGTTGCCGCGGACTTTCCCGATGCCGCCGTGCTGGGCGCCGATACGGTGGTCGCCTGCGGCCGGCGCATCCTGCCCAAGACGGAGGAGGAGGACGAGGCGCGCGCCTGCCTTGCCCTGCTTTCCGGACGCAGCCACGTCGTCCATGGCGGCATCTGCGTGATCCTGGGCGGTCGCGCCCATCTCCGCCATGTCGAGACACGGGTGACCTTCAAGCGCCTTTCCCTGGCCGAGATCGACGACTACATCGACAGCGGTGAGTGGCGCGGCAAGGCCGGCGGTTACGCGATCCAGGGGCTGGCTGCCGCCCATGTCAGCCGCATCAACGGCTCCTACAGCAATGTCGTGGGTCTTGCCCTGCACGAGACCGTGCAGCTTCTGAAGGGGCTGCGCCTGTGTCCATGACCATCGACGCCATCCTCTCGGAAACCACGCCGCGCGCCATGCGCATTGCCCTGATGACGGGTGATCGGCTGGTCGAGATGCATGTCGACCGCCCCGGCCGGGGCCATCGTGAGGGCGATGTCTTCGTCGGCAGGGTCAGCCGGGTCGTCCCGGCGCTCGATGCCTGTTTTGTCGAACTGCCCGAGGGCGTGAGCGGCTTCCTGCGCACGCGCGAAGCCGATGGCGCCGACAGTGGCGAACCGCTTTCCCGTCTGGTCCAGGAGGGCCAGAAGATCGCCGTCGCGGTCAAGGCCGAGGCCCACGACGAAAAGGGGCCGCTGCTGACCTGCCGCTTCGAGGACAGGGATGGCGCCATCGCCGCCGCCGCCGCCCGCAGCAAGGGGCCGCGCCTGCTTGCCCGTGCGCGGATGCTGCTGGCGCGCCTGGCCGATGCATATCCCGCGGCCCGGATTGTCGCCGACAGCCCCGCCGAACTGGTCGCCCTGCGCAAGCGCGAACGGGAAGGCGAGGTGGTGCTGCACCAGGGCGCCTCCCTGTTCGAGAACGCGGGTGTGGAGGAGCAGCTGGAGGCGGCGCTTGCCCCGCGTTTGGATCTGCCGTCCGGCGCATCGCTCCTGTTCGAGCCCGGCCGCACGCTTACCGCCATCGACATCGACACGGCACGGGCCAGCGAAAGCGCCCGCGATCCCCTGGCGGTCAACCTGGAGGCGGTGCCGCTCATCGCGCGCCAGCTTCGCCTGCGCAACATCGGCGGTCTCATCGTCATCGACTTCCTCAACATGAAGGGCGAGGACGCGCCGCGTCGCCTGATGCAGGGGCTCGCCGAGGCGCTGCGTGCCGATCCCGCCGAAACCGCCAGCGATGGACCCTCGCGGTTCGGTGCCGTCGAACTGGCGCGCCGCCGGCGCGGACCGACCCTGGCCGAAACGGTCGGCCCGGCGCCGCTTGCCGCCGCGGAGGCCCTTGTGCGCCGGCTGCGCCGCGAGGCGGCCATGCAGGGCGGTGCGACCCTGGTCGTGCGCGCCTCGCCCGAGGTGGCGCGCCTGTTCGCGGGCGACGACGGCGGGCGGGCGATTGCCAACTGGGTTGGCCGCCGCCTGGAGCTGGTCAGCGAACCCGGCCGGGCCCACCACGAAACGGATATTGCTGCGGAACTCTGACCATGACGCAACGCGGACGCTCGCGAAACGACGGTACCTGCCCGATGTGCGGCGCGCCCAGCGCGCCCGAGACCAGCCCCTTCTGCTCACCCCGCTGCCGCATGCGCGATCTCGCCCACTGGATCGGCGGCGACGAGCCCTATGTCATTCCCGGACCCGCGCTAGCGCCCGGCGGCGAAGGCTTCGATGCCGAGGATCGCGCGCTGTGGGAGGAGGCGATGGCCGAGGCCGGCGATGCGCCGACAGACAACGTCATCCACGCCGATTTCCGGCGCGGTCGGCGACGCGCGGAAGACGAGGACGAAGATTGACGGCAAGACCTCCGCGAGGCTGGACAAGCCGCCGCGAATTCCCTAAACAGCCCTGCCGTTTCGGCCCGGTGCCCAGGTAGCTCAGTTGGTAGAGCACGTGACTGAAAATCACGGTGTCGGTGGTTCAAATCCGCCCCTGGGCACCATTCT
>CALLQH010000057.1 GCA_938014945.1 uncultured bacterium
ACGCCACGGTATTGCCGCCGGTACGCCTGCGGTATCGGCCTTTCCGGTCGCTGCGGCCGAACAGCCCGACGCAGCGATCGACGCGGACGCCCTGCTTGCCGAATGGCGAGAACTGAAGGACACGCACCACTTCCGGGCGATGATCGGCCGCCACGGTGCCGGACGCACCCAGGCCCTGCGCCTGGCGCGGGGCCGTTTCACCGACCGCGCCGGCAGCGATGCCCTGTTCCGTACACTCCAGGGCACCCATGCCCGAGGCGTGCCGATCATGGTGTTTCTCGCGAACCGCGGCATCGTGCAGATACACAGCGGCGGCGTGGGCGCACCCCAGCGCAACGGCGGCTGGCTTGAGCTGACAGACCCGGAGTTCCACCTGCATGTGCGCGAGGCAGGGATCGCGGAAAGCTGGGTCGTCACCAAGCCCACCAGCGACGGGCCGGTAACATCGCTGGAGCTCTATGACAGCGAGGGCCAGGCCATCCTCCAGCTCTTCGGCGTGCGCAGCGAGGGCCAGGCCGAGAATCCCGCCTGGCAGAGCCTGGCCCACAGCGTGGTTGCAGCGTCGTGAAGCGCCTGACGGCAACCGTGCTGGCACTGGCGCTGGCCGGCGTCAGCCAGCAGGCCGCAGCGGATTGCCCGGGCATCGATCCCGGCATGCGGCTGGTCTCGGTGGGCGGCGCGCTGACCGAAATCGTCTATGCCCTGGGGGCCCAGGATCACCTTGTCGGTGTCGACACGACCAGCGTCTATCCGCCCGCGGCCGGCGACCTGCCCGATGTCGGCTATGTCCGCGCCCTGCCGGCCGAGGGTGTGCTCTCGCTCGCCCCAACCCTGGTGATCGCCGAGGACGATGCCGGCCCCGCCGCGGTGCTGGAACAGATCCGCGCCACCGGCACGCCCATCGCCATCGTGCCCGACGACCACACCATCGAAGGCGCGGCGGCCAAGATCAAGACCGTGTCCGGGCTGCTGGGCTGTCCATCCGAGGGGGCGGCCATGGCGGCGGCGCTGCGCGATGAGGCAGCGGCACTGGCCCGGGAAGTGGCCAAGCTGGAAACGCACCCCGACGTTCTCTTCCTGCTCAGCATCGGCCAGGGAACACCCATGGGCGGCGGCGCCGAAACCTCCGCCGACGGCATCATCGCCCTGGCCGGCGGGCGCAACGCCCTTGCCGCCATGGAGGGTTACAAGCCGGTCTCGGCCGAGGCCGCCCTTGCGGCAGAGCCCGATGCCATCCTGCTCACCCGGGGTACCGTGGACGGCCTGGGCGGCATCGATGCGGTGCTCGCCATGCCCCAGATCGCCCTGACGCAGGCGGGCCGCGACCGCCGGGTGATCGTGATGGACGGCCTGCTGCTGCTGGGCTTCGGACCGCGCACGGCACAGGCGGCGCGTGAACTGGCCCAGGCTCTGCACGGCGGGGCGATCGCCACCGTCCAGCCATGAGCGAGGCGAGTTTCGCCGCCTCGTACTGGTGGCGGCGCAGCCGCGCCGCCCGCCAGCGGGGCCTCACCCTTCTGGCCCTGGTATTCGGGGCGAGCTTCCTGCTTTCCATCGCCATCGGCGCGACCGACGTCGGCATGGCCGAGGCCCTGGCCTGGCTGTGGTCCCTGCTGCCCGTGAACGGTGAGGCGCCGGCCTCCGGGGCCCAGGCGGTGCTGCTGCAGATCCGCCTGCCACGCGCGCTGGCCGCCGCCGCTGTGGGGGCAGCACTGGGCATTTCCGGCGCCACCGTGCAGGGGCTGTTCCGAAACCCGCTGGCCGACCCCGGCCTGATCGGTATTTCCGGTGGCGCATCGCTGGCCGCCGTGGCGGCGATCGTCCTGGGCGGCAGCCTGCACGGTCTGCTGCCGCACGTCCTGCGGCCCTTTCTGCTGCCGCTGGCGGCCTTCGCGGGCAGCATCGTCGCAACCCTGCTGGTCTACCGCATCGCCGCCCTGCGCGACGACCTGGGCATCGCCGCCCTGCGCGACGACCTGGGCATCGCCGCCCTGCTGCTGGCGGGCATCGCCATCAACGCCATCGCCATGGCCGGTGTCGGTGTCTTCATCTTCATGAGCACCGACGACCAGCTGCGCAGCCTGAACTTCTGGATGCTGGGGAGTGTCGGCGGAACGACGTGGCAGACGCTGCTTCCCGCCCTGGTCCTGATGCTGCCGGCCTGTCTCCTGCTGCCGCGCCTGGCGCGAGCCCTGGACCTCTTCTCCATGGGCGAGCGGCAGGCCTGGCTTTCGGGTGTCGATACAAACCGGCTGCGCCGGCGCGCCGTGATCCTGGTTGCCCTGGCGGTGGGGGCAGCGGTCGCCATCTCCGGCACCATCGGCTTCATCGGCCTGGTCGTGCCGCATCTCGTGCGCCTGATGCTGGGGCCGGACCACCGCGGCGTTCTGGCGGGTTCCGCCCTGCTCGGCGCTGCTCTGCTGGGGGGCGCCGACATCCTGGCGCGCACCCTGGTGGTGCCCGCCGAACTGCCGATCGGCCTCGTCACCGCTCTGGTCGGCGGCCCGTTCTTCCTGTGGCTGCTGCTGCGGCGACGCGGCGGAGCGGTGTGATGCTGGCCCTGCGGCAGGCAAGCTACCGGATCGGCGCGGCAACTCTGGCCGATGGCATCGACCTCGCCCTGCGTCCGGGCGAGGTGACCGCGCTGGTCGGGCCCAACGGCGCGGGCAAATCGACCATCCTGCGCCTGCTGGCGGGCGAGATCGCGCCGACCAGCGGCCATGCCGAACTCGACGGCATGCCCATCGCCGCCATGGATGCCGCGACACTGGCCCGGCGCCGCGCCGTGCTTCCCCAGCACACCGTGACAAGCTTCGGCTTCGATGCCCTGGCCATCGTTCTGATGGGCCGTCACGAGCCCGCCGGGGCAAGCGCGGGGGCCGCCGACGCGGCGGACGGCGCCCTGGCGGTGATGGACGAACTGGGCGTTGCCCACCTTGCCCACCGCGACATCCGCACCCTTTCGGGCGGCGAACAGCAGCGGGTGCATCTGGCGCGTACCTTGTGGCAGGTGCGCGCCGCACCCGACAACCACCTGCTGCTGGACGAACCGACCAGCAGCCTGGACATCGCCCACCAGTTCGACGCGCTGGAGGCCGCCCGCGCCGAAGCGCGCCGCGGCACGGCGGTGCTGGTGGTGCTCCACGACCTCAATCTCGCCGCGTGCTTCGCCGACAGCATCGCGGTCGCCAAGGCCGGCCGCATCGTTGCCCATGGCACGGCAGGCGATGTTCTGGAGCCCGAAGCCATCGCTGCCTGGTTCGGCGTGCGTGCCCTTGTCGCCCCCCATCCGGCAGGCGAAGGGCCGATGGTGGTGTTCTGCGGGCGTTCCTGAGACGAAAAGCGACGCACACAAGTGCTCTCGTGCTGGCCTGAGCGGCGGCTTCACGGCATAGTGCCGCCCGTGCGGCAGCATACGGCATACATCCTCAAGATCCTGACCGGCACCGCGGCGATGATCGCGGTCGCGCTGGCTGGAGTGGTGTGGCTGTCGCAGTCCCTGCGCTTTCTCGATTTCATCATCAACAAGGGGCTTTCGGTCCTCAGTTTCCTGCGCCTGACCGTGCTGCTCCTGCCAACCGTATTCTCGGTGATCCTTCCCGTGGCCGTGCTCTGTGCCGTGATCTACAGCTACAACCGCCTGATCGCCGACCGCGAGCTGGTGGTGATGCGCGCCGTGGGCCTGTCTCCCTGGGATCTGGCCAAGCCTGCCCTGCTGCTCGCCCTGGCGGTGAGCGCCATAGGTTATGCCAACACGCTCTACCTGATGCCGGCCGGTTTCCGCGCCTTCAAGGACCAGCAGGTGACCCTGCGCGAGGATTTCAGCCACGTTCTGCTGCAGGAGGGCATGTTCAACAACCTGGGCGACGAACTGGTGGTCTATGTCCGCTCGCGTGAAACCAACGGCACCCTGCACGGCATCCTGGTGCACGACACCCACGATCCCACGCTGGCCGTGACCATGATGGCCGAGACAGGCGCTCTGGTGAACGGACCCGCCGGGCCGGTCTTCCTCATGAACAACGGCAACCGCCAGGAAGTGCGCATCGAGGACCGGGCGCTGCGCATGCTCTACTTCGACAGCTATTCGCTCGATCTTTCGCCGCTGACCGAGCAGTCCGGCGACCGCTACCGCGAGCCCAAGGAACGCTTTCTGCACGAGCTGTGGCGCAAGCCGGTGGATGCCAGCGAAGAGGAACACCGCGCCGAACTGCTGGCCGAGGTCCACCGCCGCCTGGTGGCTCCCCTGAATGCCATTCCTCTGGCCCTGATCGGCGTTGCGGCGATGCTTTCGGGCGAGTTCAACCGACGCCGGCAATGGCCGCGCATCGCGGCCGGCACTGTGGCGGGTCTCATTTACATCGGCCTCGCCTATACGCTGGCCGGGCTGCTCAACAAGAACCCCATCATGGTGCCCTTCTATTACGCCCTGCCGCTGGTAACGAGCGTACTGGCCCTGTTCACCATGGGGCGCGAGCGGCTGCCGCGGTTGCTGCGCCGCCGCCCCGGCCTGGCCTGAGCGGGGCATCATGCATCTTTCCTTCACGCTCTCGCGCTACATCGCGCGGCGCTTCCTGACTTCCATCGGCATGGTTTTCCTGGTCCTCGTCGGTGTCGCCTTTCTGATCGACGTCATCAACCTTGGCGACCGGGCGGCATCGCGCGAGGGCACCGACTTCGCCGTCGTCATGGGCATGGCCCTGCTGCGCCTGCCCTTCATCGCCCAGAAGGTGCTGCCCTTTGCCGTGCTGTTCGGCACCATGCTGACCTACATCTGGCTGACGCGGACCAACGAACTGATCGTGACGCGCGCAGCGGGCGTCTCTGCCTGGCAGTTCCTGCTGCCCTCGCTGGCCCTGGCCGGGCTGATCGGCGTCTTCGTCATCACCGTGTTCAGCCCCCTTTCCTCGGCAATGATCGCGCGCTTCGAGCGCATGGAGGCTGAGTACCTGCGCGGCCAGGAGAGCCTGCTCTCCGTCTCGCCCGGCGGCCTGTGGCTGCGCGAGGGCAACAGCGAACGCCAGTATGTCATCCACGCTTCGCAGGTGACCGAAAGCGGCGCGGACCTCCATGACGTCATCATCTTCGCCTTCGAGGGCGAGGACCGCTTCGTCGAGCGGATCGACGCGACCGATGCCGTGCTGCGCGAGGGGTACTGGGATCTCGACAACGTGCTGATCACGCGCCCGGATACGACCGCCGAGCGCCTCAACCAGCTCGACGTACCCACGGAGATGACCCTGCATCGCATTCAGGACAGCTTCGCCTCGCCCGAGACCATGTCGTTCTGGGAATTGCCCGCATTCATCAAGACCATGGAGGACGCCGGCTTCTCGGCCCTGCGCCACCGCATCCACTGGTATTCGATCCTGGCCGTGCCGCTGCTGCTGTCGGCCATGGTTCTGGTGGCCGCCACCTTCAGCCTGCGTCTGACCCGGCGAGGCCGCCTGGGCCTCTTCGTCCTTGCGGGCCTGGGCTCGGGTTTCATGCTGTATTTCATCTCGGATGTCTCGCTGGCGCTGGGCATGTCCGGCAGCCTGCCGCCGATCCTTTCGGCATGGGCGCCGGGCACCATCTTCGCCATGCTGGGCAGCGCCCTGCTCTTCCACCTGGAGGACGGCTGATGGGCCGCCTGCTCATCGCCCTGCTGGCCTTCGTTCTGCTGCTGCCCGCCGCCGCGCGCGCGCAGGAGCCGCTCTTTGCGCCCGACGGCGTGGTGATGCAGGCCGACAGCCTGCGCTACGACCAGGACACCGGCGTCGTCACGGCCAGCGGCAATGTCGAGATGGCCCATGCAGGGCGCATCCTGCAGGCCGATGCGGTGAGCTACAACGAACAGGCCGATCTGGTTTCGGCGTCGGGCAACGTCGTGCTGCTGGAGCCGACGGGCGAAGTGGTGTTTGCCGAGTACGCCGAACTGACCGGCGACCTGCGCGAGGGCGCGATCAGCGGCATTCGCGTGCTGATGGCCCAGAACGCCCGCTTTGCCGCCAACGGCGCGCGGCGCATCGACGGTCGCATCACCGACATGGCCAAGGCGATCTACAGCTCCTGCGACCTGTGCGAGGATGACCCCACCGCAGCACCGCTCTGGCAGATCAAGGCCGCCCGTGTCGTGCACGACCAGGCCCTGCACGACATCATCTATTACAATGCGCAGTTCGAGGTGTACGGCTATCCCGTGTTCTGGACGCCCTACATGCGCACGCCCGATCCCACGGTCGAGCGGCGCTCGGGCTTCCTGACGCCAAGCTACGGCTCCTCCAGCATCCTGGGTTTCACGCTGAAGGTTCCCTATTACTGGAACATCTCGCCCAGCAAGGACGCCACGATCACCCCCTTCATCACCGGCGATGAAGGCCTGGTGATGATCGGTCAGTACCGCGAGCGCACGCAGACCGGCATCTACACCCTGAACGGCTCGATCACGCGCGCCGATCCGCTGGGCCCCAGCGGCGAAGAGACCGGCAGCAAGAAGTGGCGCGGTTTCGTCAAGGCCGACGGCATCTGGCACCCGGACAGCACCTGGCAGTACGGCTTCGACATCTACCGCGCCTCCGACGACAACTATCTGTCGCGCTACGACTTCGACAATGCCGATACCCTGACCAGCCAGGTCTTCGTCGAGGGATTCCACGACCGCAGCTACGCATCGGCCTTTGCCTATGCCTTCCAGGGGTTGCGCGCAGACGACGAGCCCGGCGACACGCCGCTGGTCGCCCCGCTGATCGACTATCAGCTGGTCAGCGACCCCAACGACGCCGGCGGATTCATCACCATCGACGCCAATGCCATGTCGCTTTCGCGCAGCGACAACACCGACAGCCGCCGCCTGACCCTGAAGGTTGCCCATGAACAGCCCTGGGTGAGCGACAGCGGGCATGTCCTGATCTTCCGGGAATCCCTGCGCGGCGACGCCTATCAGGTCAACGATGTGCAGATTTCGGGCCAGCAGCCCTATTCGGGCTTTGTCGGGCGCCTGATTCCCCAGGCCTCGGCCGAGTGGCGCTATCCCATGGTGCGCCAGAGCGGGACGATGCAGCAGCTTGTCGAACCCATCGTCATGACGGTGATCAGCCCCAACGGCGGCAACGACGACCGTATTCCCAACGAGGACAGCCAGGAATTCGAGTTCGACGAGGTCAATCTGTTCAATGCCAACCGGTTCCCGGGCTATGACCGCGTCGAGGGCGGCCTGCGCGTCAACTACGGCCTGCGCATGGGTGTCTTCGGCTTCGGCGGAGGGCGCAGCGAGCTGATGGTCGGGCAGGTCTGGCATGCTCGCACCGACAGCACGTTCGAGCCCGAGACCGGCCTGGACGGCCACTTCTCCGATTACGTCGGCCGCATCCTGATCGCACCCACCAGCTACTTCGACATGGCCATGCGCTTCCGCATTGACCGTGAAGATCTCACCATGCGGCGCAACGAGCTGAACTTCGGCATCGGACCGGAATCCCTGCGCTTCGACACGAGCTACGTGCAGTTGCGCGACCCCTCCCCGGATGTCGTCGATACCACCGGCGAACGCGAGCAGATCGCCTTCACCGTCTCGGCCAAGCCCTGGGAAAACTGGACGGTGCGCGCCGAATGGCGCCAGGACCTGACCGGCGAGGGCACCATCAACTATGGCGGCACCCTGGTCTATGAGGACGAATGCGTGCAGTTCACCGGCCAGCTTGAACGGCGCTTCACCGATGACGGCTTCAACATTCCCGAAACGATCTTCCTGTTCAGCGTGAAGCTGAAGACCCTTGGCTGAGCCCTATTTGCTGGCCCCGGTGAACTGCCTTGATTTCGCCGCCTGTCTCTTTCATGGTCCGCCTTCCTAGGGGATGAGCCTTTTGAACCGCCGAATTGCCCTGATTTGCGCCTTGTTCGCGGTCCTCGCCGCCGTCGTGCCCGCGACGGTGCAGCGCGTGTTCGCCCAGGATGCCATGCGCATCGCCGCCGTGGTCAACGAAGACGCCATTTCCGTGCTCGACGTGCGCGAACGCACCAATCTGATCTTTGCCACCACGGGCCTCACC
Organism: uncultured bacterium; assembly: GCA_938014945.1. Lineage (GTDB taxonomy): Bacteria > Pseudomonadota > Alphaproteobacteria > SP197 > SP197 > CALGGB01. The sequence continues at coordinate 8,031 of CALLQH010000057.1, forward strand.
GATACGCCGGAAACACGCCGCCGCATCATGCCCCAGGTGCTGCACACCCTGATCGATGAGACGCTTGAGCTGCAGGAAGCCGAACGGCAGGGCTTCGATCTGGAATTGGTGGACCTGGGTTTCGCCTATGGCCTGGTCGAGAAGAACCTGGGCCTGCCGGCCGGACAGTTGCAGGCCTTCCTGCGCTACAACAATCTCAGCCAGGCCTCGCTCGACCGACAGCTCACCGCGGAGATCGCCTGGAACGAGCTGGTCAGCCGGCGCATGCGCGGCGACGAGGTGAGCGAGCAGGACGTCGACGAGGAAATGGCGCGCCTGGAGGCAACCGCCGACGAGCCCGCCTACCTGCTGGCGGAAGTGTTCCTGGCAGTCGACGACCCCGAGCGCGAGCCCGAGGTGGAGGCCAACATGCGCCGCCTGCGCGAGGCCGTGCTTTCGGGCGCGAGCTTTCCCCAGCTCGCCCGCCAGTTCTCGCAGTCGGCCAGTGCGGCCGAGGGCGGCGATCTCGGCTGGATCGCCCAGAGCCAGCTTGGCGAGGATCTGACGCCTGTCGTCACGACCATGGCCGAAGGCAGCCTCTCCGAACCGATCCGCGTGATCGGCGGTTACTCGCTGATCCTGCTGCGCGAGCGGCGCATGGGCATGGAGATCGATCCCATGGACGCGCGCCTGGTGATGCGCCAGGCCGTGTTCCCGTTGGGCAGCGACGCCGCCGACGTTCGCCAGGTCGCAAGCCTGCTGAAAAGCTGTGACGACTATGACGCGCTTTCCTCGTCGCGGCCCGATCTGCTGGTCAGCGCGGCGATCACGATCCGCATGGGCGAATTGCAGCCCCGTTTCCTGGAGGCCCTGGCCGACATTCCCGTCGGCACGCTTTCGCGACCCATCGAAAGCACCCAGGGTATCCATCTGGTGATGATCTGCGAGCGCGCCGATGCGGAATCGCCCATGGCGACGCGCGAGGAAGTGCGCGCCACTCTGCAGAACGAGCAGTTCGACCTGATCGCCCGGGGCTATCTGCGCGACCTGCGACGCCAGGCCTTCGTGGACGTGCGCATATGAGTGCACCCCTGCCGCTGGCCCTGACCATGGGCGAACCGGCGGGCATCGGCGGTGAATTGACCCTGATGGCCTGGCAGGCCCTGCATGCCGGCGGCCCCGCCTTCCTCGCCATCGACAATGCCGAGCGGCTGCGCGCGCTGGCCGACCGTCTGGGCTTCGACATCCCCATCACGGTGATTGCCGATGCCGCGGAGGCCCCCGGGGTTTTCGGCAAGGCCCTGCCCGTTCTCGACCGCCCGCTGGGCACGCCCAGCATTCCGGGCACGCTGGACGGGCGTAATGCTGCCGCGGCAATCGGCGCCATCGCCGAAGCCGTCAAACTCACCACCTCCGGCGCCACCGCCGCCGTCGTGACGAACCCCATTCACAAGGCCACGCTGAAGGGCGAGGGTTTCGCCCATCCCGGCCACACCGAATATCTCGCCGAGCTGGCAGGCGACGGCTCCATCCCCGTGATGATGCTGGCTGGGCCCGAGCTGCGCGTCGTGCCAGTGACCGTGCATGTGCCGCTGCGCAGCGTGCCCGGTGACCTGACCACCGAGCGCATCGTCACCGTGGGGCGCATCACGGCCCGCGCGCTGGAGCGCGACTTCGGCATCGCCAGACCGCGCATCGTCGTCGCCGGCCTCAACCCCCACGCCGGCGAAGGCGGCATGCTGGGCGCAGAGGACGACGCGGTGATCGCCCCGGCAGTCGCGACCCTGCGCGGCGAGGGCATCGATGCCGTCGGACCGCTTTCGGCCGACACCATGTTCCATGCCGCCGCGCGCAGCCGCTACGACGCGGCCCTGTGCATGTATCACGACCAGGCGCTGATCCCGATCAAGACCATCGGCTTCGACGAGGCCGTCAACGTCACCATCGGCCTGCCCTTCGTGCGCACCTCGCCCGATCACGGCACGGCGCTGGATATCGCCGCCACGGGCAAGGCCTCGCCCGCCAGCCTGATCGCTTCCCTGGAGCTGGCCGCGGCCATGGCCGGACGGCGCAGGGAGCATGGCTGACCTCGATTTCCTGCCGCCGGTCCGCGATGTCGCAGACCGTTTCGGCCTGCGCGCCCGCCGTTCGCTGGGCCAGAACTTCCTGTTCGACGACAACCTGCTCGACCGCATCGCCCGCGCCGCCGGCGATCTTTCCACCACGGAAGTGGTGGAGGTCGGCCCCGGCCCCGGCGGCCTGACCCGCGCTCTGTTGCGCGCCGGATCGCCCCATGTCGTGGCGGTGGAAAAGGACCCCCGCTGCATCGCCGCGCTGCAGGAACTGGTGGCCGCGGCCAGCGGACACCTGGAACTGGTGGAGGCCGATGCCCTGTCAGTGGAACTTGCGAGCCTGACCAACACAGCACCGCTGATCGCGGGCAACCTGCCCTTCAACGCGGCGACCGAGATCCTCATGCGCCTGCTGGATCGCGCCGAGCGGGTGAAGGGCATGGTGCTGATGTTCCAGCGCGAGGTCGGCGACCGCATCGCCGCCGTCCCCGGCACCAAGGACTACGGCCGCCTTTCGGTGATGGTGCAATGGCGCTGCGCCGTGGAGCGCTGTTTCGAGGTGCCCGCACGCGCCTTCGTGCCGCCGCCCAAGGTCCAGGCCGTGGTCCTGCGCCTGACGCCGCGGGCCGAACCGCTCTATCCCGCCGACCCCGCCGCCCTGCGCAAGGTGCTGATGGCCGCCTTCGGCCAGCGCCGCAAGACGCTGCGCAATGCCATGTCGACACTCAGCGATCAGGCAGTGAATCTGCTCGAAAGTGCCGGAATCGACCCTGGGGAACGGGCCGAACGGCTCACCATCGAGCAATTCTGCGCCCTGGCGCGCGCCTGGTCGGCATGTGAAACGAAATAAACAAAGGAACGAGAGCCTGTTTCAGCGGTTGGTCTGACTGAACCGTCAGATTTCCGAATGAGAAGGGGCAATCGTCATGTGGAAGAAGCTCGCTGCCACGACAGCACTGGGACTGGTGCTCTCCAGCCACGCATTTGCCGACTTCGAGAAGGGCATCGAGGCCTATTCGGCCTCCAACTACGGCTCCGCCTATCAGGAATTCAACGCCTCGGCACGCCAGGGCGATCCGGCGTCGCAGTACATGCTGGGCCAGCTCTATCAGGAGGGCCTGGGCGTTCGGCAGGACTATGTCCAGGCGCACATGTGGTACGACCTTGCCGCCGCCAAGGGGCAGGACCGCGCCCTGGAGGCCATGCGCACGCTGGAACGCTACATGACCAGCAGCCAGATCGCCGATGCCCGCACCATGGCGACGCGCTGGGCTTCCGAGCAGGCCTCGGACAACCAGTCTGGCCTCGCCTTCAGCGTCAAGAACGCACAGAGCGTGCTCAACAAGCTGGGCTACAACGCCGGCCCGGCCGACGGCATCATGGGCCCCTCGACGCGCGGCGCCATCCGGACCTATCAGTCCGACCGCGGCCTTGCGGTCACGGGCAACCTGACGCGCGACCTGTTCGAGCGCATGCAGGCCGATCTTTCCGGCGGCCAGCAGGAAACCGAGGTTTCCACCACGGTCATCGCCAACACCCAGTCGGAACTGCGCCGGCGCGGCTATGACGTGCCGGTGGTGAGCGGCGAGCTCGACGCCAAGACCCAGGCGGCGATCCGCGCCTATCAGGAACAGAGCGGCATGCAGGTCACCGGCCGCGCTAGCCAGGCTCTGCTCGACCGCCTGCAGGCCTCGGAAGGCCCCAGCGACACCCAGACCCGCCAGGAACTGGTGCGCACTGTGCAGGCAGAGCTCAACGACCTCGGCTACAACGGCGGTCCCGCCGACGGTGTCTTTGGCCCCTCGACGCGAAGCGCCGTGCGCGCCTATCAGACCGACAACAACCTTCCGGTCACCGGCCAGGTGACCCAGAGCCTGCTGATCCACATGCAGGAGCACGGCACCGTGAGCGGCAGGGAACGCGAGCAGCGCGAGATGGCGCTGGCGGTGGAGGAGGAGCTTTCCCGCCGGGGCTACAACACCGGTCCCGTGGATGGCGTGGTCGACAGCAGCACCCGCACGGCCGTGCGCACCTATCAGTCCGACGCCGGGATCGCGATCGACGGTCAGGTCGATGCCGAACTGCTGGCGAGCCTGCGCACCGATCCCCAGGACGACATGGATCGCCAGGAACTGATCGCCGACATCCAGAGCGAGCTCAACCGTCTGGGCTACAATGCCGGCCCGGCCGACGGCGCCTTTGGCCCCTCGACCCGCCGGGCGATCGTCACCTACCAGTCGGACATGAACATGACGGTAACGGGCGAAGCGAGCGAGCGCCTGCTTGCCGACCTGCGCAACACGCGCACCGGCAACACGTACAACGACCAGGGCGGCGCCATGGCGGATGCCGAACTGATCCAGCAGATCGAGGACGAGCTGACGCGACTGGGCTGGGACGTCGGCACGCCGGACGGCGAGTGGGGCGGCAAATCGCGCAATGCGGCTCGCGAGTTCCAGAGCAAGATCGGCGTGCCGGTGGACGGCAAGGCCGACGAGGAACTGCTCTCTCAGCTCAAGAACTCCTACCGCAAGGGCGATGCCCAGACCATCATCATGGGCCTGGCGCAGCAGTTCCTGCAGTCGATCGGCAACAACTGAGGCCGCGCCGGCGATCACAGACAACAGGGCCGCAACCGCCAAACGGTTGCGGCCCTTGTTTTTTCTGGCCTCTGCGCCATCATTCCTCTATATCGCCGGGCGCGCCGAGGGTGGTGCGAGACGAAAGCCGCAGGAACCATGTTTGCCCTGATGCCTGACATGCGACGACGACGCAGCACGCGAACCGAGCCTCGGTCGCGGCGCGTTTGCGTGCGCGCAGGCATACAGGCGCAGCCCTGAGGAACAGGGAAGCGCCACGTTGCGCCGGACCGGGGCGGATCTCCTGAACGACCGTCTCATCCCTTTCGGAGTTACCCCGTGATCACCATCATCGAAGAACGGCCCAGCGATAAGCAGGCTGTCGAGACTCTCGCGCGGCTCTCGCTCGGCAACCGGGTGAGCGATTCCCCGGCCGCGCGGATGCGCAAGGGCACGCAGCCCGTGCCGGGCGTCTCCATGGTCTGCCTCGAGAACGACGAACTGGTCGGCACCCTGCGTTTCTGGCCCATCACCATCGGCCACACGGTGAAGGCGCTGCAGCTCGGGCCCCTTGCCATCCACCCCGACCACCGGGGCCGCGGCTTCAGCCGGCTGCTGATGCGCCAGGGACTGGACCGGGCGCAGGCGCTGGGCCACCGCATCGTCGTGCTGATCGGCGATGCGGCGATCTACACCCGCTATGGCTTCGAGGCCGCCCTGCCCCACGGCATCACCCTGCCCGGCGAGGAAGACCGCAACCGCCTGCAGGTCCTGGCGCTGGCGCCGGGCGCGCTCGACGGCCTGCACGGCGTCTGCCTGCCCGATACGGTGGCCTCCGCCAACAAGCGCCTGATCGCCTGAACCGTCCGGCGGCCGCCTCTTGCGCATCCTCCTCTCCCCTTGTGGGAGAGGAGCCTCAGCCCTTGTCGAGTTCGGCGCGAATGCCGTCGACGAAACGGCCCATGCCGATCTGGCGGTCCTTGCGCAGACGCTCAGCCGTGAGGATGGCGCGCACAGCGGCGACGCTTTCCTCCAGGTCGTGGTTCACGAGGACATAGTCGTAGGCGTCCCAGTGCTCCATTTCGCCGCTTGCCTTGGCCATGCGGTGGCGCACCACCTCCTCGGGGTCGGAGGCGCGGTTGACCAGGCGGCGGTGCAGTTCCTGCGCCGAGGGGGGCAGGATGAAGGCGGAGACCACATCGTTCTGCAGCGGCGAATCGCGCAGCTGGCGCGCGCCCTGCCAGTCGATATCGAAGAGGATGTCGGCACCGCCGGCCAGCGCCTGCTCGACCGGCGCGCGCGGCGTGCCGTAGCTGTTGTCGAAGACGGTGGCGTGTTCGAGCAGCTCGCGACCCTCGACCATGGCGGCGAAGCGTTCACCGTCGATGAAGTGATAATCCGTACCGTCGACCTCGCCCGGGCGCATGGGGCGCGTCGTCACCGAGACCGACATGGTGAGGTTCGTCTCCTCGGCCAGCAGGCGGCGCGAGATCGAGGTCTTGCCCGCACCCGAGGGCGAGGAGAGCACCAGCAGGAGACCGCGGCGGCGGACGTCGGCCATCCCCCTACTCCAGGTTCAGGGCCTGCTCGCGCAGGCGGTCGATGGCGACCTTGAGGTCGAGGCCGACGCTGGTGAGCTGCTGCTCCGACGACTTCGAGCAGAGCGTGTTGGCCTCGCGCAGCAGTTCCTGAGCGAGGAAGCCAAGGCGGCGGCCGGGCGCGCCCTCTGCGGCCAGCAGTTTGCGGGTGGCGGCGATGTGGCCCTTCAGGCGGTCGATCTCCTCGCGCACGTCGGCGCGGGTGATGAGCAGGGTCACCTCCTGGGCCAGCCGCTCCTCGCTGACCGGCGTGCGGCCTTCGGTGAGTTCGGCGATCTGGCGCATCAGGCGCTCGCGGATGACGGTCGGCTGGGCGCCGTCGCAGATCACGGCGCGGCCGACCAGTGCCTCGATTTCGTCGAGCAGGCGCGTCAGCACCTCGACCAGGCGCGCGCCCTCGGCGGCGCGGTCGGCGGCCAGGGCATCGAACGCTGCGGCGAGCGAGGCGCCAAGCAAGGCCAGGCGCGCCGCGTCGGGCGGTTCGTTCTCGGCCGCGCCGGTTTCCAGCACGCCGGGCAGACGCAGCAGGCCGTCGAGCGTCGGCGGGACAATGCCGCGCTGCTCGTTCATCGAGGCCACGATGGCCATGACCGCTGCGAAGGCCTCCTCGTTGACACGCAGGACGGAGCGGCTGGCATCGGTCTTGAGCGAAAGCGTGAGGTTGATGTTGCCGCGCGCCATGCGGGCCGCTGCGGCCTCGCGGGCGACCGGTTCCAGCGCATCGTAACCCTGGGGCAGGCGACAGCGCAGATCGAGCCCCTTGCCGTTGACGCTGCGCACCTCGAAGGTCCAGGCGAGCCCCTCGTGCGACCCGTCGACGCGGGCAAATCCGGTCATGCTCTGGAGCGTCACGGGGCTGTCCGTCTGCAATGTGAGTGGGTACCGGGCTGGCCGACGGCCCTGTATATACGTCGCCCCATGAGCCAACAACCCTGGCACGACCCTCGCAGCATCCTGATCACCGGCGCCTCCAGCGGCATCGGCGCGGCCCTGGCGCGCGCCTATGCACGGGCGGACGTCACCCTGTTCCTGGGCGGACGCGACATGGAGCGGCTGGAGGGCGTAGCGCGAGACTGCCGCGAGGCGGGGGCACGGGCCGAGATCCGTGCGCTGGACGTGACCGATACGGAAGCGATGCGCGCCTGGCTGCTCGATTCGGATGCGGACACCCCGCTCGACCTGGTGATCGCCAACGCCGGCACCTCGGCCGGCAGCGGCGGTGCGGGCGAGAGCGAAGCCCAGGCGCGGCGCATCTTTGCGGTCAACGTCGACGGCGCGATGAACACGGTGCTGCCCATCCTGCCGGTGATGGTCACACGCGGGCGCGGCCAGGTGGCACTGGTTGCCTCGCTGGCGGGCTTCCGCGGCTTTCCCGGCGCACCGGCCTATTGCGCCAGCAAGGCCACCCTGCGCGTGTGGGGCGAAGGGCTGCGCGGCCTGATGGTGCATCGCGGGGTCGGCGTCAGCGTGATCTGCCCCGGCTTCGTGAAGACGCCGATGAGCGACGGCAACCCCTATCCCATGCCCATGCTGATGGAGGCCGACAAGGCCGCGGCGATCATCGTGAAGGGCCTGGCGCGCAACCGCGGCCGCATCGCCTTTCCCTGGCCGCTGACCTGGCTGGTCTATGCCATTACCGCCCTGCCGGTGTCCCTGACCGACCTGATGATGAAACACCTGCCCAGAAAACCCGCGGACGAGGCCTGACGGTCATCGCCCGACCACCCGGCAAGAAGGAAACCAGACGATGAACGAGCCCGTCGAGACCTACCGTTCCACGGTGTTTCCCTGGCACTGCGACCAGTTCGGCCACATGAACGCGCGCTGGTATGCCGCCCATTTCGACGATGCCAGCATGCACCTCTACCAGCGCAGCGGGCTTTCCTTCGCCCACATGCGCCGGAGCGGCAGCGTCATCGTGGTCACCGCCGAGATCCGCATCGAATACCGCCACGAGATGCTCGCAGGCGACCTGCTGGTGATCCGCAGCGGCTTCACCAAGCTCGGCAACAAGAGCGTGCAGCACACCGCCTGGCTGACCAACGCCGACGACGGCACCCTGTGCGCGGTGGAACACTCCCGCGATGTCTTCTTCAACGAGGAGACGCGGACCTCAGCCCCGATGCCCGACGCCTTCCGCGCCATCCTGGAGAAGAGCCTGCTGCCGGAAGGCTACAGCCCGGAATGAGCCGGCGCGTCGACTGGGTCGTCTTCGACGTCGGCGGCACCCTGGTCGACGAGACGCGCATGTGGCGTGTCTGGGCGCAGTGTATCGGTGTGGAGGAATCACGCTTCCTGAAGGAACTCGATGACGTCC
>CALLQH010000058.1 GCA_938014945.1 uncultured bacterium
CGACTACACCGCGACGCGCCAGGAACTGCTGTCCAGCGCCGAGCGTGTCTTTGCCATGCTCGCTGCCGGCAAGCTGTCGGTTTCCATCGGCCAGACCTTCCCGCTTGCCGAGGTGGCCCAGGCCCACCGCGCCCTGGAAGGGCGCGCCACCACCGGCTCCACCGTCATCCTGCCCTGATCACAGGTCCAGAACGCAACACGCCGCCCTCTCCTGCGAGGGGGCGGCGTGAGCGGGATCCGGAGGCGTCGGGGGGCGACGCTCTGGCGCCGTCGGGGCGATGGCGCGTCCGGTTCCGGTTGGTCTGGCGGCTCAGTTGGCCGCGATGGTGACGGTGATGGTGTCGGAGTAGTTGCCCGCGACCCGGTCGTTGGCGGCCTCGACCGAAACCTTCAGGTCCTTGACGACGCCGAAGGCCGCATCGCGGCGCTGCAGGCGCATCTCGCCGTTCAGGCTCTGGTTGGAGAGGTTGTCGTAGGAAGCGGTGTATTCGACGCCGAAGTTGCCGTTCTTCAGCTTGCCGCCGCCCTGCGAGGAAAAGGTGATCGTGTAGCCGTCCGGGTCGTTGCAGGTCTCGGTGACCTTGCCGACGACGACGTTGCTGGCGCCCCTGGTCAGGTCGAGCTGGGCGTTCATGTCCTGGATCGAGACCGTGCAGTTCGTCTCCACCGTGCCGCGCACGACCAGCGTGCCCGAATTGTCGGCCGCGCGGGCCTGCTGGCCGGCGATCAGGATGGCGAAGGTGATGACGGCGGTGGCAGCGATCTTCTTGAACATGGTCTTCCCCAAAGCGTCTGTCTGGTCTGGTTGGCGGGCTGGCCGGCCCGTCTCGATGACCCAGATATGGCGGATGCGAAGGGGAAGCGCCGCTCAGGGCGGCAGGGGCGCCGGTCAGCTTGTCAGGCCCGGTGCGCAAGACGCAAAACGGTCCCAAATCCGGACAAAACGACTTCTCAAATCGTCGTAGTCGTTTGATTTCAATGGGTTAGCGAAGTCGAATTTCGACTGCTCAGCCTGGGGGATGGCCTTGACGCTGCCCTGCTCAAGGCGTCACGGCGGCTGCCGGAGCGCCCTGGAGCACACCGGCGGGACCGCGCATTTCGCAATTGCGGGATAAACCGCCTATTGGGCCGAGATTTCGACCGTGATGACGTCGCGGTAGACGCCCTCGGCATAGTTGCCTTCGGGAATCGTCACCAGCAGATCGCGCGGCTCCGGGCCCCCGCCTGGGCTGCGGTCGATCGCCACCCCGCCGGTCAGGTCGATCGGTTGGCCGCCATAGGTGACGGAATAGCCGATTCCCCCGGCGCTGGAGGCCAGCACCCCGTTCTGGCTGGAGCGCACCGTCACCACGTAACCGGCCGAACGGTTGCAGCTCTCGGTGATGGTCGCCACGCGCACCTGGCGCACGCTCTGGGAGAGATCGAAGACGGCGCGGGAATTGTCGAGCGCGATGCTGCAGCTTTCGGGAACGATGCCGACGATCTCGATGTCGACGCTCTTCTGCGTCTGGGCGAGTGCCGTGGAGCCGGAAACGGCCGCCAGGGCGCAGAGCCCGGCCAGCAGTGTCGCTATTCCACGCATGATCCCCGCTCCCCTAGTTCGCCGTCACGCTGATCGTCAGCACGTCACGGTAGGTGCCGCGCAGCACGGTGTCGAAATCGCCGATGGTGATGCGGCCGCGATGGTCGCGCGCACCGCTGAGCGCCGTGCCGTAGGACAGGAACACGGGCTGGCTCAGCGAGCGGTTGCTGCCGTCGATCGAAAGCGAATAGGGGATGGTGTTGTGATCGGTGGCGAAGTCGTCGAGGCGCAGCACGCCGCGGTTTTCCGAAGCGATCTCCACCTGGTAGGGCGCGTTGCCCCGGACATAGAGGTTGAAGTCGCGGCTGGCGCGCGGCTGCAGATTGCCGAAGTCGAGCACCACGGAGGCGCCCTCCAGGGGCAGCCGCACACCGCCCGCGGCGATCTCGACATCGATCACCGGGATGACGGGGATCTCGACGCGAACGTTCTCGCTGTCCTCGCGCTCATAGAAGAAACCGGGGAAACCCGCGTAGAGGCCGAATTCCAGCGTGTCGCGGTAATCGCCCTTCTCGACCAGCTGCAGCACCGGCACGTCGATGTAGTAGCGCAGCGTGATCCGCTGCTTGCCGCCGATGGTGCCGAAGAACGAGTTGGAGAAGGTCGCCTCGAAGATGTCGCGCAGCACCTCGCTGCCCGAACTGGGACCGTTGTAGACGTTGTAGCGGATCTGGGTGCCGCCGGAACTGGCCTTGCGGTCGTAGCTGCCGGCCTGTCCGGTCGAGACCGTGATGAAGAAGTTGCAGCTCTGGCTGTTGACGTTCCGCACCGTCAGGTCGACCGCCGTCATGCCGTTGGAGGAGCTGAACGGATCGTAGCCGCGCCCGCCCGCACCCTTGTATTCGGCATCGCCCATGCCCTCGAAACGCAGGTTGCAGCCGAAGAAGTCGGCGCGCGCGCCCTGGCCCGTCACGGCCAGCAGGGCGAGTGCGATCAGGGCCGCGCCCAGGGACATCCGGAGAAGATTCTGAACGGTCATGATTCTGGCACCACAAGTGCACCGGCATCGTAGAGGCCATCGGCCCCTTCGGGGATGGTGACCGCGATCTCCAGCCCCGGCATGGCGTAGAGTCGCAGGATGTAATCGCCCGGCCGGGCGCCGTCGATGCGGAACTTGCCGGCACGGTTGGTGAAGAAGGGCGAACCTTCCGCCTCGGGTTCATCGGCCCGGCGCACCTCGCCCGCCTCCAGGGCCAGCGGCTGGCCCAGATTGTCGAGCAGGGTGCCGCCCAGCAGCACCGTGGCATCGGTGCCGACGATAATCACCGCGCCGCTCGTCACGCTGGGCTGCACCGTCGGCGTCTCGTCGCCCAGGTCATAGCCGAAGGGCAGGTCCGGCACCTCGACGACCACCGTGTTGTATTCGTAGGCGCCCAGATCCGGCAGCACCGCCGGGCCCATCCAGTCGACCTCGGCCAGATAGGTGCCCTGGGCCGGGTTGAGGCCGATCTCGTAACCTTCCAGGTTCTCGTGCGGCACGACGATGGCGAAGCTGTCGGAAACCGGACGCGACACCGCGTAATGGCCGCCGGCAAAGACCAGCGCCGTCGAGAAGTCGAACTCCACGGAGCGCTGGCGCGTGCCGCCGTCGACATAGGGATTGTTGGCGTCGAGCAGCAGCGAGGCATCGAAGCGCTGGTTGCGATAGTCGAAGGCGCCGCTGGCGCCCAGGCCCTGATCGCTCTCGTCGACGGCAACATCCATCGCCACCGTGTCCATCGGGTTGGAGGGCCGGTCGGTCCAGCGCAGTTCCAGTTCGTGGTTGCTGGTGTCCCAGGAGGACCGGAAGGTCTGGTTGGCGCCCAGGGGAATGCGCAGCGAAACGAAGGCGCTGTTCTCGATGAAACCGTCGCTGGAGGTATCGCGTTCCAGCGTGAGGTCGAGGCTGGCGCCGACCCACAGCCGGCGGCGCAGCAGGATGGTGACGTTGTTGGTGTCGGAACGGTCGCTCTGACGGCTCAGGCCATAGGCGCCGCCGATCGACAGGGAAAGATCCTCGTCGATCAGCTGGCTCACGCGCGCGCCAAGCTGCAGCGACACCGGATTGAAGCCGTCCGCATTGCCGAGCTGGACGAAGTCGGGCCCGCGCAGGATGGCCGAGAAGTTCCACAGCCGGTCGCCGGGAAAGTTGTCGCCCAGGGTTTCGTAGAACTCGTTCTGCAGGTTCAGCGCGCCGTCCACGCCGCGTCCTCCCGCCCAGCTCATCGCCGGCTCGATGAGGAAGTTGCCGAGCAGCGTCGCCACGCGCATCTCGCCGCCGCCCATCACCACTTCCTTGCTGCCCTGCAGGTTGCCGCCCAGGGTCAGCTCGTCGTTGACACCCTCGCGGTAGAAACCGGTGAAGCTCGGCGTCGTCTCGTCATAGCGGTAGAGGCCGTTGTCGCGCGAACTCGGCGCACCGGCGGCCAGCGCATATTCGCTCAGGCCCGGCGCCAGAAGGCTGCCGTCGTAGAACTGGCTGAAGGCGATCTCGCTGGTGCGCCCGAAGCGGTCGCGCACGTTGAGGACGATGTCGTTGGAGCCTGCCGCGACCGGGAAGTCGCTCAGCGAATAGGGCCCGGCCGGCAGGTCCAGGCTGTCGACCTGGCGGCCGTTGACCAGAACGTCCACGGTCGAATCGGTTTCCAGCAGAAGCTGCTGGCTGCCGGCAGGCTGGGTCACCGTATAGGGCTGGATGTTGTAGTCGCGGGCGCTGGAAAGACCGACCATGGCGACAAAACCCTGGAAGCCCGTGGTGGGATAGTTGAGATCGCCCGCCGTGGTGCGCACCGCCGTCGCCTCGTTGTCGAAGACGGCGCGGATGTCGCCGCGCTGCCACGGCCGGTCGTCGTCCTGCTGGTAGTTCAGTTCGGCCTGCAGCGCTCCGCCCAGGATGTTGAGCGCGCCCTCGAAGGCGGTCGAGAGCGGCTGGCGCCCCGTGCCGCCCGGCGTGTTCGAACTGTCGGTGGTGACGAAGTCGAGGCCGGTGAAGACATTGATGTAGGCCGAGACATCGGAGGAGCGGACCAGATCATCGGCCGCGCCCGCCTGGTAGTTGCCGCGCAGGCTGAGGTCGTAAAGCGGGCGCAGGTCCGGCGGCACGCTCATCGCCAGGCGCAGGTTGCCGGGATCGAAGGCGCTGTTGAGCCCGGCCGCGGCGATGGCATCGGCATCGAGATAACCGTCGATGTCGGCGCCGTCGATCAGCGCCTGGGCCGTGGCCGGTTCGACGAAGCGGTAGAGTACGTCCACCAGATCGGCCGCGTTGACCTCTGCCGTGCCCGCGGTCAGGTCGACCCGCGCGCCGACGTCGCCGGCATCGCGGCCGTCGACGGTCACCGGCAGGGCGATGTTCTGCGGCTCGGGCGTGGCCGTGTTGCCGAACACCTGGGCAAAGAGATCGTCGCTCGACTGCGCCATGGCCTGTCCCCCGCTCATCAGGAGACCCGCCAGCAGCAGGAACAGCGCAGCCGCGCGGCCATGCATGGGCTGGACCCGCGGCGCGGGACTATCCGCCGTAGGTGAAGCTGACCTCGACCGGACCCGGCGTGATGCCGGCAGGCCAGGGCATGATGAAATGGCGCGTGTGTCCGGCCAGCACGTTCTGCCCGGAAACCGTCTCCAGCTGGTCCTTGGCCAGCACCACCTCGTTGCCGCCGCCCTGGATGGTCAGCACCAGGTCGGAAAGCAGGGCGTGCGCCGAACCGCTGTTCTCGAACACCAGCTCCAGGCCCGAACCGTCCGCGGCCGGTCCCGCCGAAACCAGCGCCACATCGGGTTTTGCGCCATCCGGCACGACGTAGAGCGAGGCGATGTAGCGCACCAGCAGCTTCATCTGGCCGCCCTCTTCCTGGGCCTCGCCCAGGTCGATGGGAAGCTGTTCGGCGATCAGACGATAGGCCAGCTCCTGCGCCGGCGCGGGATCGCCGATCCACTGCACGCGGATGGCCTGCTCCTGCCCAGGTTGCAGAATCACCTGCGCCGGGAAGACGATGAAGTTGTCGATGTCCTCGACCAGGATGTCCTCGCCCATGGCATCCATGTCGCGGGTGAAGGTCCGCAGTTCGATGGCTTCGGGCGCCGTGCCCGGATTCTCGATCACGAAGGTCTGGGTTGCCCCGCGGCCCGATGGCGCAAACTCCATCTCGATCGGCGTCAGCTTGAAGGCGGCGGCCGGCAGCACCAGCGACGTGGCAAGCACGACGGCAAGACCCAGACGGCGCAAAGATGTGGCGACGGTCATGGCGGCTGGTTCCTCTGGAGATTCCGGCGACCCTACCCATACAACCTCCGCGCGGCAATCGGCTTGCCAGGGACATCGGGCCCGCCACCTGGCCTGGTGGCGGGCCCGTTGCCGTTCGGGAGGGATGAAGCGCCGAGGCTGGCGCCGAGGCCGCTCCCGGTTTGCGCCTTACCTGATCCCAGTGTTTCAGTTGGCAGCAATGGTGACGGTCAGGGTGTCGGCGTAGGCGCCGGCGACGCGGTTGGCGTTGCCCG
>CALLQH010000059.1 GCA_938014945.1 uncultured bacterium
AGCAGGTTGGCGCGGTCTTCGGGCTTGTTGATGCCGGCGAAGGTCATCTTGGTGCCCGGCGCGAAGGTCTTGGGTGCGTGGATGAAGGCATCCAGCGCCTCGAAGGTCCAGGTGCCGCCGAGATCGGCAATCGCGGACGAATAGGCGAAATCTGCCTTGTGCGCCGTCGGGCCGCCGACCACGCCCCACAGGTTCGGGCCGACGCGGTTGGCGCCGTCCTTGTCGAAGGTGTGGCAGCTCGCGCACTTCTTGGAGACCGCGGCGCCGGCATCGAGATCGGCGACGTTCAGCAGGGCCGCAAGGGACATGCCCTCTTCCTCGGGTTCGGCCAGTCCGGACTCGTCGGCGGCCATTTCCTCGCCGCCGGCTTCCATGACGCCCTCTCCATGCGCGACCTCTTCAGGTCCGTAGAGGACATTGCCGAGCTTTCCGATGCCCACGACGAGCAGAAGAGCAACCAGGATGCCTGCGGCAAACTTGTTGAAAGTCAGGGAATCCATGTGTACCGACCCCATTGATGAGCGAGGGGCTCGACGGGTTTCGAGCCCCGGTAAAATGCGGGCGGAGATTAGCCATGTCACGGTCGCGTATTCAACCCCTGCGGGGCGGTTGCGAATGAACCCTATTATCGTGATTCCCGCGCGCATGGCCTCAACCCGGCTGCCGGGCAAGGCGCTCGCCGATATAGGCGGTGCGCCGATGATCGTCCAGGTCTGGCGCCGCGCCATGGAGGCAAGGCTGGGGCCGGTGCTGGTTGCCGCGGCCGAGCCGGAGATCGTCCAGGCGGTCGAACGGGCAGGCGGCAGCGCGGTTCTGACCGATCCGGACCTGCCATCGGGCTCCGACCGCATCCACCAGGCGCTCGAACGCAGCGATCCCGGCTGGCTCCACGATGTCGTCATCAACGTCCAGGGCGACCTGCCGACCATCGAACCGGAGTCCATTGCGGCCTCGCTGGAGGCGCTGGAGGCCTGTGGCACGGAAATCGCCACGCTGGCGGCGGAAATCCGCATCGAGGCCGAACGCACCGAGCCCAGCGTCGTGAAGGCGGTGGTCGCCTGGGAAGAGGATGGCCGGCTGGGACGGGCGCTTTATTTCACCCGCGCCACCGCGCCGACCGGCGAAGGCCCCCTGTTCCACCACATCGGGCTTTATGCCTACCGCCGCACGGCGCTCGACCGCTTCGTCACGTTGCCACCCAGCCCGCTGGAAAAGCGCGAGAAGCTGGAACAGCTGCGCGCCCTGGAAGCCGGGATGGGCATCGCCGTGGCCCGCGTTGACGGGGTTCCCCTGGGTGTCGATACTCCCGCCGACCTAGAACGGGCGCGTGCCCTTCTGCCCGAGGCCTGATCCCGTGACAGCCGCAGACAACCTGATTGCCTTCCAGGGCAACCCCGGCGCCTATTCCCACATGGCCTGCCGCCAGGTCCATCCGGAGATGGACGTGCTGCCGTGCGAGTCGTTCGAGGATGTCTTCCAGGCGGTCGAGGGCGGCGAGGCGCGTCTGGCCATGATCCCGATCGAGAACTCGGTCGCCGGCCGTGTCGCCGATGTGCATCACCTGATGCCCCATTCCAGCCTCCACATCGTGGGCGAACATTTCCTGCGGGTGCAGCACCAATTGCTTGGCGCACCGGGGACCCGCCTCGACAGCCTGGTCGAGGTGCATTCCCACGTTCATGCCCTGGGGCAGTGCCGCGCGATCCTGCGGGAACATGGGCTGAAGCCCGTCGTCCATGCCGATACGGCGGGCGCGGCGCGCGACTGCGCGACCTGGAACGACCGCACCAAGGGTGCCATCGCCTCGGCGCTGGCCGCCGAGATCTACGGTCTCGACATCCTGCTTTCGGATATCGAGGACGCCGCGCACAACACCACGCGCTTCGTCATCCTGGACCGCGAGCCCCATGTGCCGGCTCCCGGCTCCGGCCCGCTGGTGACCAGCCTGATCTTCCGTGTGCGCAGTGTGCCCGCGGCGCTCTACAAGGCGCTGGGCGGTTTTGCCACCAACGGTGTCAACCTGACCAAACTCGAGAGTTACATGATCGGCGGCGCCTTTTCGGCGGCCCAGTTCTATGCCGATGCCGAGGGACACCCCGACGAACGCTCCATGAAGCTGGCGCTGGAGGAGCTTTCCTTCTTTGCCCGCGAGGTTCGCGTGCTGGGCACCTATCCGGCCCATCCCTACCGCCTGGAATCGGAGCGGCTGGCCGCACAGGCCGCGGGCGACGACTAGAGCAAATCGCCTCCACACGAAATCGCAGCGCGAATTCGTGTGGAGGTGTGCATTAGCTCTAACCCATAGGTTAAGAACGCCGTTCCGGGGAGAGGGCTAACCCTCTCCCCGCCGTGGCGTCATTCCGCCGGATTCGGGTTCCACATGTCGCGGTGCAGGTGCCAGGAGCCGTCCTCGCCCCGATGCCACACGACCAGGTACTTCGCCGTCATGGCCGTCATGCCGCCCGAACCGTCAGGTACGCTGAGGTAGACCGTGCCGATGTCCACGGTATGGTCGCCGCTTTCAAGAACTTCGATCACCTCGAGCCCTTCGATGACCAGGCCGCTGTCCATGGCGCCCTGCCAGAATGCGGCAATGTTCTCGCGGCCATCGACGCGCGCGCCGCCCGGCGGCAGGAGGGCGGCATCCTCCGTGTAGAGAGCGGCCAGCGCCGCGCCGTCGCCGGACATGTAGGTCGTCACGAACACATCGTTGGCCGCCTGAAGCTCTGCCTGCGTATCACCGGCCCAGGCCGGTGCGCCAAAGGCCGTCAGCAGCGTGAGAGCCACGCCGAGTGCCAAGTTCTTCATTCCCAAGCCCCCCGAAGGATGCGCAGGGGCCGACGTCAGCCGGATCACCCATCTTGCGCGACCCGGCCATGATGACCGGAGCTGCCCCCTTCGCCACCACCATGGGGACCATTTTGGGACAGGGTCAAGACCGCAATCGGTGGCTTGCCTGTTGGGGCGCCTTACGCGGGGCGGCGTCTGCCGTCAGAAATTGTCCTTGCGGGCACGGGTCTCTGCAAAGACCTCGACCAGACCGCCGCCGGGCAGGCCGATGGTGGCCTGCAGGTCGGCACTGTCGGGGCGCAGAAAGGGATTGGTCGCCTTTTCGTCGGCCAGCGTCGAGGGCACGGTCGGCTCGCCGCGCTGGCGTTTGGCGTCGACATCCTTCATGCGCGCGACCAGCTTCGCGTTCTGGGGTTCCACAGAAAGGGCGAAACGGCCGTTGGACTGCGTGTATTCGTGGGCGCAGAAGACGCGGGTGGCATCGGGCAGGGCTTTCAGCTTCTGCAGCGAATCCCACATCTGCGCCGGCGTGCCCTCGAACAGTCGGCCGCAGCCCATGGCGAACAGGGTGTCGCCGCAGAACAGGGCGTCGGACTCCTCGAACCAGAAGGCGATATGGCCGCGGGTGTGGCCGGGCACGAAGAAGACCTTCGCGCGCGCCTTGCCGAGATCATAGGTGTCGCCCTCGTCGACCTCGACATCGATGCCGGGGATGCGGCCCTTGTCGGCCTTCGGCCCGACGATGGTGCAGCCTGTCGCCTTCTTGATCTCCAGGTTGCCGCCGGTGTGGTCGCCATGATGATGGGTGTTGAGGATGTGCGTGATCGTCCAGCCCTTGGCCTTGGCGGCGTCCAGCACCTCCTGCGTCACCGCGGGGTCGACGACGGCGGTGGCGCCGCTCTCGGGCTCGTGCGCCAGATAGACGTAGTTGTCCGAAAGGACGGGAATCTGGTGAATCTGCAGCTTGCTCATCTTCGGGACCCCTTGGCGTGTGCCACTCCTATGTGGCCAGAGACGGCGTCAAGGCAACCCCGATGGCTTCAGTCCCCGAGCGCGATCCAGTCGTCGATCAGGCGCCGCGCGATGGAATCGTGGCGCGGCAGGCGGATGTTGAGGGCCTCAGGATCGGCGAGCTCCGCGCGGCTGAACCAGTGCGCCTCGGCCAGTTCGTCGTCGCCCAGGTGCAGGGCGGGATCGTCGGTCTGCGCCCAGAAGCCCAGCATCAGGGAACAGGGATAGGGCCAGGGCTGGCTGCCGCGCGCCGTCACGGTGTGGACCGTGATGCCCGATTCCTCCTTCACCTCGCGCGCCACGGCCTCCTCGGCCGATTCGCCGGGTTCGACGAAGCCCGCCAGGCACGAATGGAGCTGGTCGGGCCAGCCCTTCTGGCGCGCCAGCAGGCAGCGGCCCTTGTGCTCCACCACCACGATCACGGCGGGATCGGTGCGCGGGAAGTGCATCACGCCGCAGTCGGGATTGGTGCAGCGGCGCATGTGGCCGGCGTCGTCGGCGCGGGTGGCATGGCCGCAGGCGCCGCAGAAGCGGTGCCGCCGCGTCCAGTGGATCATCCAGGCGGCATGGGAGAGCAGGGAGGCCTCGCGGCGCATCAGCTGCGTGGCGACACCGTAAAGCTCGGTAAAGGCCGCGCCGGGCACCAGATCGGCAAGGTCGTCCTCTTCCAGATGGGAGACATCCAGCGCAAACAGGGCATGGCGCTCGTCGATGCCGAGGAAGATGGGTTCGGTCGGCGCGCCCTCGATGAGGTGCCAGCCCGTCCGGCTGTCGAGATAGGCCGCCTGGCCGTTCCGCATCAGGCTGCGGCCGCGCCAGACCGGCACCAGGCGCGATTCCGGGTCGTTGAGGCGCGTGGCGATCCAGGCCGCATCGCGGCGGCGTTCGCCGGCGCGGTCGAAGGCGGTGCCGCTGTAGTGGGCGTGATCCGGAGCGTGGTCTCTGGGGCGATCTTCCATGGCGGGCGGACCCTGACACGGCCCCGCCGGACCATCAATCGGCCTGATTGGTGCCACGGGGCTTGCGCCGCGGCGGACGCGGTCGATATTGTCGGGTCGGAAGGTCGGCCCGGACGGGCCGCCTCGTGAACCCGGTCAGGTCCGGAAGGAAGCAGCCGCAGCGGGATTCGCCTGGGTCGGTGCCGGCCTTCCAACCCGCTTTCGGGGGGCAGCCCCCCAAACCGCCGCCTGCGGGTGCGGCATCACCGCGGCCGGAGCCATGGCAGACAGCGACAGCGCCCCGACCAGCCCGGAAAACTACCGCGTCCTGGCGCGCAAGTACCGGCCGACCGATCTCGACGGCGTCGTCGGGCAGGACGCGCTGGTGCGCACGCTGCGCAATGCGGTGGCCGCCGGGCGCGTCGCCCAGGCCTTTCTGCTGACCGGCATCCGCGGCACCGGCAAGACCACCACCGCCCGCATCATCGCGCGCATGCTGAACTGCATCGGGCCGGACGGCACGGGCGGCGTCACCGCCAGCCCCTGCGGCGTCTGCGTCCACTGCGTCGCCATCGCCCAGGACCGCCATGTCGATGTGCTGGAGATGGACGCCGCCAGCCATACCGGCGTCGACAACATGCGCGAGCTGCTGGAAACCGCGCGCTACCGTCCCGCCATGGGCCGCTACAAGGTCTATGTCATGGACGAGGTGCACATGCTCTCGACCCCGGCCTTCAACGCCCTGCTGAAGACGCTGGAGGAGCCGCCCGAGCACCTGAAGTTCGTCTTCGCCACCACCGAGCTGCGCAAGATTCCCGCGACCATCCTGTCGCGCTGCCAGCGTTTCGACCTGCGCCGGATCGATGCCGACGTGCTGGCGAACTACTTCGCCGAGATCACCGCCAAGGAAGGCGCGGAAGCCTCGCCCGAGGCGCTGGCGCTGATTGCGCGCGCCGCCGACGGCTCCGTGCGCGACGGCCTTTCCATCCTCGATCAGGCGATTGCCCAGGGCAGCGGCAAGGTCGAGGAGGAGGATGTCCGCGACATGCTGGGCCTGGCCGACCGCGGCCAGGTGTTCGACCTCTACGAGGCCGTCATGGGCGGGCGCCTGGCCGATGCCCTGACCGGGCTGGAGCGCCAGTACGGCGCCGGCGTCGATCCCGTGGTGGTGATCGAGGACCTGCTGGAACTCACCCACTGGCTGACCCGCTGCAAGGCCGCACCCGAGGCCGCCCGCCAGGCTGCACCCCAGTTCGAGCGCGAGCGCGGCGGCGCCATGGCCGAACGGCTCTCCATTCCCCAGCTCACCCGCGCCTGGCAGATCCTGCTGAAGGGCCTGCAGGAGGCCCGTCAGGCGCCGTCCTCCCTGCAGGCCGTCGAGATGACCCTGGTGCGGCTCGCCCATGCCGCCGACCTGCCGACGCCCGAGGAAGCGATCCGCCGCCTGCGCGAAAGCGGCGAGGGGCCCGGTGCCGGTGCCCCCGCGCCGCGCGGTCCCGCCGAAGGTCCCCGTGCGGTGGTGACCGAGGCGCCGCCGCGTGCCGCCTCGATGGGTTCGGCTCCCGCGCCCGCGCCGGTCGCCCAGGCCGTGGCGCAGGAAAAGCCCATGCCCGCGACCTTCGAGGAGGTCATTGCGCTCGCCGAGAAGGACCGGGCGGCGATCCTTGCCTCCCTGCTGCGCAGCAATGTCCGCCTGGTGGCGTTCGAGAAGGGGCGGATCGAGTTCAACCCCACCGCCGATGCCCCGCCGGAACTGGCGCGCGACCTGGCGCGCAACCTGGAGACCTGGACCGGGCAGCGCTGGATGGTGGCGATTTCGTCCCAGCCCGGCGCGCCGACACTCGCCGAACAGGAAGCCGCCGCCGAGGCCGCGCGCATCGCCGCGGCCGAGAGCCACCCGACGGTGGCGAAGATTCTGGAAACCTTTCCCGGCGCCCGCGTGACGGGCGTCAACGATCTGGCCGCAACGCCGGCCGCGGAGGACGACAAGACATGAACCTTGCCAAGATGATGAAGCAGGCCCAGCAGCTCCAGGGCAAGATGGCCGAGGTCCAGGAGGAACTCGCCCGCGCCGAGATCGAGGGCAGCGCAGGCGGCGGCATGGTCAAGGCCGTGATGTCAGGCAAGCACGAGCTGCGCCGCCTGACCATCGATCCCTCGCTGGTCACGCCCGACGATGTCGGCATGCTGGAGGATCTGGTCGTCGCCGCCGTCAACGACGCGCGCGGCAAGGTCGAGGAATACGTCAAGGAAGAGATGGGCAAGCTGACCGGCGGGCTGGGCCTGCCGCCCGGCCTCAACCTGCCGTTCTGACAGTGGCGAGACACTGACGTGCCTCGCACCTTTTCCCTCAATCGCCGGGCGCTCACTCCGTTCGCTTGGCTTACGCCGAATATGCGGCGCGGCGCACGGTCGTGCGCCGATGGGCGCGCGCCGATGAGATCGATCATCGGCGCTGGACGGTAGCGCCCATGGGCGGGCCGGAGATCGACCGCCTGGCGGCGCTGCTGGCGCGCCTGCCGGGCCTGGGCCCGCGTTCGGCCCGCCGCGCCGTGCTGCATCTTCTCAAGCAGCGCGATGCCCTGATGCGCCCGTTGGCGGCCTCCCTGGAGCAGACTGCCGATGCGGTGCAGCCCTGCAGCATCTGCGGCAACCTCGACACGCGCGACCCCTGCAGCGTCTGCGCCGACGAACGGCGCGACCGTGCGACCCTGTGTGTCGTCGAGGAGGTCTCCGACCTCTGGGCGCTGGAGCGCGCGGGTGTCTTCGGCGGCCTCTATCATGTGCTGGGCGGAACGCTCTCCGCACTCGACGGCGTCGGTCCCGAAGACCTGCGCATCGCCAGCCTCGTCACCCGCGTGCAGGCCGGCGGCATCAGCGAAGTGATCCTCGCCACCAACGCCACCGTCGACGGCCAGACCACCGCCCACTACGTCGTCGACCGCCTGGAGGACACGGGCGTCGCCATCACGCGCCTGGCGCTGGGCGTTCCGGTCGGCGGTGAACTCGACTTCCTGGACGAAGGCACCCTGGGTGCGGCCCTGAAATCGCGCAGGGCGCTGTAGCGGCTTCTAGGCCACCGCCTCGACGTGCAGCGAGGTGCCCTCGACGCGGGTCACCGTCACCTTGGTGCCGGCGGGCATGTCGGGGCCGGCGATCTTCCAGGTGGTGTCCGACACCGTCAGCTTGCCGATGCCGTTGACGATGGGGTGGTCCAGCGTGAAGTGGCGGCCGATGTACTGGTGGCCGCGCTTGTTGAGGGTGGGCACGTCGCTGGCCGTCTGATCCGGCTTGAAGCGGTGCCACAGGACGAGCGAAATCACCGCCAGCAGGGCGAAGAGGAATAGCTGGCCTTCCCAGGCCAGGCCCGGCACGACCAGGGCGATGAGGCCGGTGATGGCCGTGGCCGCGGCGATCCACAGGAAGAAGAAGGCGCCCGAGACGGTGAGCTCCAGGATCACCAGGACGACGGCGATCACCCACCAGTGCCAGTAGTGCAGCGTGTCGAAGAGTTCCATGGTTCAGACTCCCGCCCGCGGTGCGCTCACGCCGGGTCCCAGGGGCTGCGCGGCACGGCGATGGGGCGCGGCGGCGGCGGGGCGGCGGCCTCGGCCCGGGAGGCGGCACGCTCGCTCGTGCGGTACTGGGAGCGCTCGCCCGAGGTTTCGCTGGCGCGCTTGGGTTCTGCGGGGCGCTTGATGGGCGTGCCTCCACCACCACCGCCGAAGGCCTCGCGCACGATCTCGGCGACGCCGCCCAGGGCGCCGATGGTGCCGGCGGCCTCCACGGGCATGAACAGGATCTTCTGGTTGGGCGCGTCGGCCAGCGCGCGCAGGGCGTCGATGTACTTCTGGGCGATGAAGTAGTTGATCGCCTGCATGTCGCCGCCGCTGATCGCCACGGAGACGTCGCGGGTCGCCTTGGCCTCGGCCTGGGCCTGGCGCTCGCGCGCCTCGGCCTCGCGGTAGGCGGCCTCGCGGCGGCCCTCGGCGGCCAGGATCGCCGACTGCTTGTTGCCCTCGGCCTTCAGGATGTCGGACTGCTTGTCGCCCTCGGCGTCCAGGATCGTGGCGCGCTTGTCGCGTTCGGCCTTCATCTGGCGGGCCATGGAATCGACGAGGTCGCGCGGCGGCTCGATGTCCTTGATCTCGACGCGCGTCACCTTGATGCCCCAGGCCGAGGTCGCCTCGTCGACCACGCCCAGAATCGCGCCGTTGATGCGGTCGCGCTGGGAGAGCAGTTCGTCGAGGTCCATCGAGCCCATGACCGTGCGGATGTTGGTCATGGTGAGGTACTGGATGGCGCTGTGCAGATCGGTCACCTCATAGGCCGCACTCGCCGCTTCCAGCACCTGGAAGAAGACGACGCCGTCGACCGAGACCATGGCGTTGTCCTTGGTGATGACGTCCTGGCGCGGCACCTCCAGCACGGTCTCCATCATGTTGATGCGCGCACCGATGCGGTCGATGAACGGCGTGATGACGTGCAGGCCCGGTCCCAGGGTGCGGGTGAAGCGGCCGAAGCGCTCCACCGTGAATTCGTTGCCCTGGGGCACCGTCTTGATCGCCTTGAAGACGAGGATGAGCGCAAAGAGGACGAGTGCGCCGACGACATAACCGATGCCCATGGCCCTAGCCCTCCCCGCGGGCGCCGAGCGCCAGGTCCTGAATGCCGTTCACCGTCTCGATCACCTTGGTCGCCTCCAGCGGCATGAAGAGCACCTTCTCGCCGGGGGCGGAGGCATAGGCGGTGAGTGCTGCGATGTAGCGCTGGGCGACGAAGTAGTTGATCGCCTTGATCGAGCCGGTGGCGATCGCCTGGCTGACCTCGTTGGTGGCGAAGGCCTCGGCCTCGGCCAGACGCTCGCGCGCCTCGGCGTCGCGGAAGGCGGCTTCGCGCTTGCCTTCGGCCTCCAGGATCGCGGCCTGCTTCTCGCCCTCGGCGCGCAGGATCTCGGCCTGGCGCACGCCCTCGGAGTCGAGGATCTGCGCGCGTTTCTCGCGTTCGGCCTTCATCTGGCGCGCCATCGACATGACGAGGTCGGCGGGCGGCTGGATCTTCAGGATCTCGATGCGCGTCACCTTCACGCCCCAGGCCGAGGTCGCCTCGTCGACGACATGGAGGAGCTGGGCGTTGATGCGGTCGCGGTGGGAGAGCAGCTCGTCGAGGTCCATCGAGCCCATGACCGTGCGGATGTTGGTCATGGCGAGGTTCAGGATGGCGCCCTGCAGGTTGTTGACCTCGTAGGCCGCCTTGGCGGCCTGCAGGACCTGGAAGAACAGCACGCCGTCGACCGTCACCATGGCGTTGTCGCGGGTGATGATTTCCTGCTCGGGCACGTCGAGCACGTTTTCCATCATGTTGATCTTGCGCCCGATGCGGTCGATCAGGGGCACGATCATGGTGAGGCCCGGCGACATCGTTCGCGTGTAGCGCCCGAAGCGGACCAGCGTGTATTCGTAGCCCTGCGGCACCGTGACCACCGCCATGTAGACGACGATCAGCGCCAGTACCGCCAATACGATGACGAAGATCGCTTCGCCGCCCATGCCTTGTCCCCCGGATGCCTTATTCGTCCGATGATTGTTTCACAAGACGGGGCCGGTGTAAGCCGTTCTCGTCGTCCGGGGCGGCATCGCCGTCCTCGGCGGTTTCGCCTTCGATGAAGGCCTGATTGTCGAACTTCGTGATCTCGAAGGCCGCCAGGTTCTTGATCTGGCCGCGGTGTTTCTGGGGCCGCACGCCCAGGCCGACCAGCGAGCGGGAGCGGGGCAGCAGGCGCGAATTGACCGACTTGGTGAAGTTGGCGAAGTGGCGGGCGGCGCTTTCCAGGCCCGATCCGACCTTTTCGGCGTGTCCCAGGGCGACGATGACGCTGTCGAGCAGCAGGCGCGTGGCCTCGACGATCTGTTCCTGATTCTCGGCCTGGCGGCCCATGTCGATGCGCACGCTGGCCAGCCCGATCAGGCCGGCTAGTCCGGAGGGGCCGATGGGGATGATCTGGTGGTGCGTGGCGCGCTTGCGGAACTCGGCATCCGCCCGGTCAAGGCGCTCCACGGCGGCTTCGCTGGGCAGGTACATGGCCGTGATGACCTGGCGGAATTCGCCGCCGCGGCCGGCCGCCACATACATGTCGCGGATGGCAGTGGCGTAGTCCTTGTCGGCCAGCGCCCTGAGATGGCCCTGCATGGTGCGCGCGACGCCGCGGTAGGCCTCGTCCTCGGCATCACCGCCCTCGGCGGCGGCAAGGTCCATGAAGAACTTCGAGGCCTTGCTGTCGATCACCAGGGCGGCATCGCCCGGCAGGAAGACCACGGCGTCCGGGCGCAGGCGCGCGCCGTCCTCGCCGGTGGTCGAATGCTGCATGACGAAATCGCGGCCCACCTGCAGGCCGAAGGCCTTCAGCGTGTTCTCCAGGCCGATCTCGGCGAACTGGCCGGCGCCGCCGGGATTGGTCAGCGAGCGCATCACGGTTTCCATCGTGCCGCGGTTGGCCTCGACGTTCTGCGACAGGCTGTGGACGCTCCGCACGATGGTCTGGAAGGTCTGGTGCAGTTCGCCCGTCACCTTCTGGACGCGCTCCTCGTTTTCCTTCTTGGCGGCCTCGCTCTCGCGCTTGTGGCCCTCGATGAGCTGGGCCGAAAGTTCGCGGGCCGAGGCCAGCGCGCCGGCCTTGGCGGCCTCGATGCTTTCCTTCTTGGCCTGTTCCCAGTCGGCGATGCGCTTTTCCATGTCCTCGACACGCTGGCGCATGAGGGAGGCCTGCTCGCGCGCCTCGGCGGCACTTTTCTGGGCGGCCTCGCGCTGGGCGAGGGCCTCGTCGCGCTCGGCGCCCAAACGGGAAAGCCGTTCCTCGCCTGCTTCCAGGCGGGTTTCGGCGCGTGCGCGGGCCTCCGCGGCCTCGTTGCGCTCGCGCTGGGCCGCCGCCAGTTCGGCGCGCAGCTCCGCCAGCGCCCCGTCGTCCGAGGGGGTCGCTCTGGCCCGCAGGACCAGGAAAACACAGGCGATGACCACGATGGCGGCGACAACCAGGGCGCCGATGGCCAGATTCTCCATGATTGGACCTCTCCACGGGCGTCCGGGCGGGTTGCAAGGACGCGTCCGTGCCCTTACCTAAGACACCGGACCGCCACTATAGTGGCGGCGTTCCCGCGCGCGAAGAACAAGATCAGAACTCCATGGCGATCCTGCCGATCATCTGGGCCCCGGACCCGCGTCTCAAGACCGTCTCGACGCCTGTCGAGACTGTGGACGACGGTATCCGTGCGCTCATGGAGGACATGCTGGCCACCATGTACGACGAGCCGGGCATCGGCCTGTCGGCGATCCAGATCGGTGTGCCCAAGCGCGTCGTGGTGGTCGATGTCGCGCGCGAGGGCGAGGAGCCGCGCCCCATGCGCTTCGTCAATCCGGAGATCGTCTGGGAGTCCGACACCATCGTCGGCTGGGAGGAGGGCTGCCTGTCGCTGCCCGACCACTATGCCGAGGTCGAACGCCCCGAAGCCATCCGCATGCGTTACCTCGACGAGAACGGCGCGCCGGGCGAGCTGGAGGCCGACGGCATCCTGTCGCGCTGCCTGCAGCACGAGATCGACCATCTCGACGGCATCCTGTTCGTCGATCATCTCTCCTCGGTCCGCCGCAGCATCATCCTGCGCAAGCTCGCCAAGCTGAAAAAGGCGAAGCTGGCCGAAAGCGCCTGAGGCGGCCTTGGCCCGCCTCCGCCTTGCCTACATGGGGGCGGCACAGTTCGCCGTTCCAGCCCTGGAGGCCCTGGCCGCTTCCGGCCACGAGATCGCTGCCGTCTACAGCCAGCCGCCGCGCCCCGCCGGCCGCGGGCGCAAGGAGCGCCCGACGCCGGTCCATGCACGCGCCGCCGCACTGGGGCTTGAGGTCTTCACCCCCGTCAGCCTGAAGGATGCCGCGGCGCAGGCGGCCTTTGCCGCCCTGGCGCTCGATGTCGCCGTGGTTGCCGCCTATGGCCTGATCCTGCCCCAGGCGATCCTCTCGATGCCGCGCCTGGGCTGCATCAACCTGCATCCCTCCCTGCTGCCGCGCTGGCGCGGCGCCGCGCCGGCGGCCCACGCCATCCTTTCGGGCGACCATGAAACCGGCATGACGATCATCCAGATGGACGCCGGGCTCGATACCGGGCCGATTCTCGCCCAGCGCGCCGTGCCGATGCCACCGCGCGCCACGACCGCCAGCCTGGAGGCCGAGATGGCCGATCTGGGTGCGGCGATGCTCCTGGAGGTCCTCGACGCCGTGGCCGAGGGGCGCGCCAGTTCCCGGCCCCAGGGCGAGGCGGGCGCGACCTATGCCTCGAAATTCGCCAAGGAGGACGGGCGTCTGGACTGGGCCCGCCCGGCGCAGGACCTCGACCGCACGGTGCGCGCGCTGTCGCCATGGCCCGGCGCGTTCTTCGACCTCGGCGAGACCACGGTGAAGGTGCTGGAGGCCGAACCCGTCGCGGGCAGCGGTGCGCCCGGCACGCTGCTCGACCGCGAGATGACCGTGGCCTGCGGCGAGGGCGCCCTGCGCCTCATCAGCGTCCAGCGCGCGGGCAAGCCGGCGACCGACGGGGCGGCCTTCCTGCGCGGCCTGCGCCTGGAACCCGGCGCAAAGCTCGCCTGACCATGCCACGCTACAAGCTCACCATCGAATACGACGGCACCGGTTATGTCGGCTGGCAGCGCCAGGACAACGGCCCCTCGATCCAGGGCGCGCTGGAGCGCGCCATCCAGGGCTTCTGCGGCGACACGGTGACGCTGCAGGGCGCCGGGCGCACCGATGCGGGGGTGCATGCCCTGGGCCAGGTCGCCCATGGCGATCTCAGCCGCGACTGGCCTGCCGACACGGTGCGCGATGCCATCAACAGCCACCTGCGGCCCGAGCCCATCGCCGTGATCGCAGCCGAGCGGGTCGCGGACGATTTCAGCGCCCGTTTCGATGCGGTGGAGCGGTCCTACCGCTACCGCGTGCTCAACCGGCGCAGCCCGCCGACCCTGGAGACCGACCGCGCCTGGCATGTCAGCCGTCCGCTCGATGTCGAGGCGATGCACGAGGCGGCGCAGGTGCTGGTCGGCCTGCACGACTTCTCCACCTTCCGCGATGCCCAGTGCCAGGCGGCCTCGCCCGTGAAGTCGCTCGATTCCTTCGAGGTGACGAGCGAGGGCGACCTGGTGATCTTCCGCGTGCGGGCGCGCTCCTTCCTGCACCGCCAGGTGCGCAGCATGGTGGGTTCCCTGAGCCACGTCGGCCAGGGCCGCTGGAAGGCCGCCGATCTGAAGGCCGCGCTGGACGCCGCCGATCGCAAGGCATGCGGCGTCGTCGCCCCTGCCTGCGGGCTCTACCTGATGGCCGTGCGTTATCCCTGACGGGGCTCTAGGCGAAAGGCCCTCCCTCTCCCCTTGTGGGCGAGGGTTGCGCAGGCTTGCCGCGCGCGCAGCGGACGGTTGGCCGGAGCGGGGTGAGGGGGAAGGTGCGAAGCGCCCCGCGACCAACGCTGGAGCGCTTTCGCCTTCGACGATTCCCCCCGCCCCGACCCTCCCCACAAGGGGGGAGGGGGTTCGGTTCCTTCGAGTGGGCGTCCCTCAGTCGCGGTAGGCCGGTTCCTCGTCGTCGAGGATGTCCTTGAGGGCGCGGAAGTGGTTCTCGGCGATGTTGGGGTATTCCACCCACTGGCGCGCGGTCTTGGCGGCAACGGCGTCGGAGGCGACCCGCAGCGGCTTTCCGGTCTGCAGGGCGGTGATGTAGGTCTCGCAGGCGCGCTCGAAGTAGTAGAGCTCGTCGAAGGCCTCGGCGACCGAGTTGCCGATCACCATGACGCCGTGGTTGGCCATCACCAGGATCGGCTTGTCGGCGGTGACGGTGTTGGCCACGCGCTCGGCCTCGTCGCCCAGGCCCATGCCGTCGAAACCGTCGTCGACGGCCATGCGGCCGAAGAAACGCATGGTGTTCTGGTCGATCGGCGGCAGCAGGGAATCCTCGAGGCAGGCCAGCGCCGTCGCGTACTTGGAATGGACGTGGAGCAGGCAGCGCGCGCCGGGCACCTTGCGGTGGATGCCGCCGTGCAGGGCAAAGGCCGTGGGATCAGGCGCGTCCGGGCGGTTCATGGTCTCGGGATCGTTGGCGTCGACCAGGATCAGCTCGCTCGCCTTGATGCGCGAGAAGTGGCGCCCGTTCGGATTGACCAGGAACCGGGTGCCGTCCTCGCTGACCGCCAGGCTGAAATGGTTGGCGACCGCTTCGTGCATGTTCAGGCGCGCGGCCCAGCGGAAGGCGCAGGCGAGGTCCGCGCGCTCTTCCCAGTGGTCGATGTTGGGCTTGCGATGATCGGCGAGGCTGCTGACGGCCATGGCGGCTGCTCCAAAGCGAAAGGTTGACGATACGCTAGCCATCCCATGACCGGTTTGGCAATGGCCGCGCCGATCAGCCCTCCAGTTCGAGCTTCAGCGCCAGCAGCTCCAGCAGATCCTTCAACACGATGATGCCGGCCAGCTGACCCTGCCGCGCCACCATCAGCCGGCCCGCGCCGCTCCGGCGCATGGCGGCAAGCGCATCCAGCAGTTCGGCATCCGCATCGATCGTGTTGTCCGGGCCGGACGGCACGGCGATCTCGCCCACGCTGACGCGGTCCCATGCTGCGCGCGGCACCCCCTGGACCTGGCGCGGGCCGACGCAGCCGATCAGCCTGTCGCCGTCGACCACGGGGAAAAGGTCGAAATGGTGCCGGTAGATGTGGTCCTCGACCAGTTCGGAAACTGCCATGCCGGGCGGCACGCAGATCGGGTCCGTCGTCATGTAGCGCGAGACCTTCAATCCCTTCAGCAGGCGCCGCGCCTGCTGCTGGTTCAGGGTCCCGCGGGCGGCGGCGCGCACGAAGAAGCCGATCAGCACCCACCAGAGCCCGCCTATGAAGCTGCCCTGGATGGCGTTGAGCGCGCCCACGGCGATCAGCAGCCAGCCGAACATGTCGCCGCCGGCCGCAGCGATCCGCGTCGCACGCTCCAGATCGCCCATGGCCTTCCACAGGATCGCGCGCAGCACCCGCCCGCCGTCGAGCGGGAAGGCGGGCACCATGTTGAAGACGGCAAGCAGGATGTTGATCGCTGCCAGATAGGAGATCACCACCAGCAGCGGCTCAGGCAGCCCCAGCGCGCCGCCGGCGTCGCCGATGAGATGGAAGAGCAGGGCGAGCACGGCGCTGGTCAGGGGCCCCGCCAGGGCCATCAGGAGTTCGCCCAGAGGCGTTCCCGGTTCCTCCTCCATTTCGGCGACGCCGCCCAGGGCAAACAGGGTGATGCCGCGGACCGGCGTGCCGAACATGCGCGCCACCACCGAATGCATCAGCTCGTGGGTGACCAGCGAGAAGAACAGGCCGATGACCCCGGCCAGGCCCATCCACCAGTAGGCCAGTTTCGGCAGTCCCTCGTGGATCATGGGGAAAAAGCCCTGGGCGAGCGACCAGGCGACCAGCAGCGCCAGGAAGATCCAGCTCAGGTCGATGCCGACACGGATGCCCAGGACCGTAAACAACGTGATCCGCTTGCCGAACATGCACTCTCCCGATGCCGAAACGCTGCCGTGCAGCCTAGCACGGTGACCGCGAAGCGCTGATGTCAGGCGCCGTTACCTGGAACCAGCAGCAGGACACGCAGCAGCATGTCGATCAGCTCGGCGAGAATGACGAAGCCGCAGGCGGTGACGATGCCGGTGCCCAGCGCAAGGCGCGCGATGGCCCAGCTGTACCAGAGGAAGGCGAGATAGAGGATGAAGACGAACGTGGAGAGCCCGTCCAGACCGATGACGCCGCCGCGCTGCAGCAGCAGGAGCAGGAGCATCGGCTGGGCCATCAGCGCGCCCGCCCAGTTGTAGGCGATGATGTAGCTGACGTAGTTGCCGCCCAGGCGCAGGAAACGGACCAGCACGGCGGCGACGAGCGGAAAGACGGTCCAGCCCGCGACGAAATAGAGCGCGGCGGGAACCAGGCCGATCTCGCCGGACTGATACGGGGTCCACAACAGCACGATGTAGTAGGGCAGCGTGAAGACCGCGGCGAAGAACGAGCGCCAGAAGCCTTCGATGCTGCGGTTGAAGCCGCTCAGGGCATTGCCGTCGAGGACGAACAGGCGCAAGGCCGCGCGCAGGGAGGCGTCGATCTCCTGGCGCGGCGGGATCACGCGGCGAAGTAGCGGTCGAGCACCGCCTCGTAGACCGCGGTCAGGCGTCGGATATCCTCCACGGCGATGCGCTCGTCCACCTTGTGCATGGTCTGGCCGATCAGGCCGAATTCGGCGACCGGGCAGAAATCCTTGATGAAGCGGGCATCGGAGGTGCCGCCCGTGGTGCTGTATTCCGGGCGGCGGCCCAGGACGGCCTCGGCGGCATCGGCGATGACCACGGCGAACTCGTCGGGCTCGCGCAGGAAGGATTCGCCCGAGGGCGTGGCTTCCAGCGTCACCCTGCCGCCCGCCTCGTCGCAGACCTGCTGCAGGTGGCGGATGAGCGACGCGCCGGTGTGGCGGTCGTTGAAGCGGATGTTGAGGCCCGCGGTGGCGCTGCCGGGAATGACGTTGGTCGCGGGGTTGCCGACGTCCACCGTGGTGACGGCCAGGGTCGAGGCCTGGAAATGTTCGCTGCCGTCGTCCAGCGGCGTGGTCGTCAGCCGGTGCAGGATGGCGACCAGGCGGTCGATGGGATTGTCGGCCAGATGCGGATAGGCGCTGTGGCCCTGGGTGCCGTGCACGGTGATGCGCGCGTTGAGCGAGCCGCGGCGGCCGACCTTGATCATCTCGCCCAGCGCGGTCGGATTGGTCGGCTCGCCCACCAGGCATGCGTCAAGGCGCTCGCCCTGGTCCTTCAGCCAGTCCAGCACCTTCTTCGTGCCGTTGACCGCGGGGCCTTCCTCGTCGCCCGTGATGAGCAGGCTGATCGCGGCGTCGGCATCGCCGTGGCGGGCAAAGAAGCCCTCGGCGGCGGCGACGAAGGCGGCGATGGCGCCCTTCATGTCGCAGGCGCCGCGGCCGATCAGCACGCCGTCCTTCAGCGCGGCCTCGAAGGGATCGACCGACCAGTCGGCGGTCGGACCCGGCGGCACCACATCGGTGTGGCCGGCAAAGCAGAAGTTGCGCGCGTTGGCGCTGCCGCGGCGGGCGTAGAGGTTGTCGATGCGGTCGGTGCCCGCCTCCTCGAAGGGGAGGCGCGTGCAGGTGAAGCCCAGACCCTCCAGCGCCTGC
Organism: uncultured bacterium; assembly: GCA_938014945.1. Taxonomy (GTDB): domain Bacteria; phylum Pseudomonadota; class Alphaproteobacteria; order SP197; family SP197; genus CALGGB01. The sequence continues at coordinate 17,978 of CALLQH010000059.1, forward strand.
TGCAGCACGTCCAGCGCCCCGGCGTCGGCCGGGGTGACGCTGGGGCGGCGGATGAGGTCGGCGGCGAGCGTGACGGGATCGAGGGCCATCAGGTGCGCAGCAGCTCGTTGATCGAGGTCTTGGCGCGGGTCTTCTCGTCCACCCGCTTGATGATGACGGCGCAGTAGAGCGAGGGCGCGCCCTGGTCCTTGGCCGGCAGGCTGCCGGGCACGACCACGGAATAGGCCGGCACCCGGCCCATGAAGACCTCGCCCGAGGTACGATCGACGATCTTGGTCGAGGCGCCGATGAAGACGCCCATGGAAAGCACGGACCCGGTCTCGACGATGACGCCCTCGACGACCTCGCTGCGCGCGCCGATGAAGCAGTTGTCCTCGATGATGACCGGAGCGGCCTGCAGCGGCTCGAGAACGCCGCCCAGACCGGCGCCGCCGGAGATGTGGCAGTTCTTGCCGACCTGGGCGCAGCTGCCGACGGTGGCCCAGGTATCGATCATGGTGCCGCTGTCGACATAGGCGCCGATGTTGACGAAGGAGGGCATCAGCACGACGTCGGGCGCGATATGGGCGGCATGGCGCACGATCGCGTGGGGCACGGCGCGGAAGCCTGCCGACTGGAAGCGCGCGGCATCCCAGCCCTCGAACTTGTTGTCGACCTTGTCCCACCAGCTTGCGGCCTCGCCCGGCGCGCCGCGGATGATCTTGTTGGGGGTGAGACGGAAGGAGAGCAGGACCGCCTTCTTCAGCCACTCGTTGACGGTCCAGCCGTTCTCGCCGGGCTCGGCGACGCGGCGCTTGCCGGCATCCAGCAGGTCGAGCGCCTCGAAGACGGCCTCGCGCGTCTCGCCCCTGGTGTCCGGCCCGATGGTGGTGCGCTCTTCCCAGGCGCGGTCGATGGCGGTCTGCAGCGCGTCCGACATGGCAATTCCTCTTTCATCCAGATGCGGCGCGCACTGATAAACGGCAGCGCCGGAGTGTCAACCGGCCTCGAGCCTGTCGACCAGTGCGGCAAGCCAGGGGGTGAGCTCGGGCGTGCGGTGGTCGATGTGGCCATCGTCGGCTCCGCCCGCGGCATAAGGGCTCTCGCCCTCGATCCAGACGGTGGTCATGCCGCGCTCCTTGGCCGGTTTCAGGTTGCGCGCAATGTCCTCGAACATGGCCGCGCGCGGTCCCTCGATGGCATGGCGGGCGAGGAACACGTCATAGACGCCGGGATCGGGCTTGGGGATGTAGTCGGATTCGACGATGTCGAAGACGGCATCGAAATGGTGGGCGATGCCCAGGCGCGCCATGGCCCGCTCGGCATGGGGCACATCGCCGTTGGTGAAGACGATCTTGCGCCCGGGCAGGCGGGTCAGCGCGTCGTCGAGCACCGGATCGGGCGGGATGTGGCTGTAGTCGATGTCGTGGACGAAGGCGAGGTAGTGCGCCGGGTCGGCCCCGTGCAGGCTGACGAGGCCGTTCAGCGTCGTGCCGTGCTCCAGGAAATACTGCTTCTGCACGGCGCGCGCCTTGTCGCGGTCGAGCGTCAGGAACGCGCAGACATAGTCGGTGATGCGCTTCTCGACCTGGTCGAACAGGCTGTGGCGCGCGGCATAAAGCGTGTTGTCGAGGTCGAAGACCCAGGTGTCGACACGGCCCAGGGGATCGCCGGAACCGCTCACGCCGTGATCTTCGTGCCGGTGCCTTCTTCGGTGAACAGCTCCAGCAGCAGCACATGGGGCACGCGGCCATCCAGGATGTGGGCGGCATCGACGCCGTTGTCGAGCGCCTTCAGGCAGGTTTCCAGCTTCGGAATCATGCCGCCCGAGATCGCCCCGGTCTTGAACAGGTCCTTGGCCTCGGCACGCGTGACTTCCGAGATCAGCAGGCCCTTTTCGTCGAGCACGCCGGCGATGTCGGTCAGCATCAGCAGCTTGGAGGCCCCGACCGCCTCGGCGATGGCGCCGGCGGCCGTGTCGGCGTTGATGTTGTAGGTCTCGCCGTCCGCGCCGACGCCGATGGGCGCGATCACCGGGATGGCGTCGGAGGCCTCGAACATGCGGAAGATGTCGGCGTTCACCTGGCGGGGTTCGCCGACGAAGCCCAGATCGAGGATCTTCTCGATGTTGGAATCGGGATCACGCTTGGTGCGGCGCAGCTTGCGCGCCTCGATCAGCTTGCCGTCCTTGCCCGAGATGCCGATGGCAAGGCCGCCCTCGTTGTTGAGCGCGGTGACGATCTGCTTGTTGATCGAACCGGCCAGGACCATCTCGACGATGTCGACCGAGGCCCGGTCGGTGACGCGCAGGCCGTCGACGAACTCCGACTTGATGTTCATGCGCTTCAACATCTCGCCGATCTGGGGACCGCCGCCGTGGACCACGATCGGGTTGATGCCGACCTGCTTCAGCAGCACCACGTCGCGCGCGAAATCGCGGCTCAGCGTGTCGTCGCCCATGGCGTGGCCGCCGTACTTGATGACGAAGGTATGGCCCGAGAAGCGGCGCAGGTAGGGCAGGGCCTCCACGAGCGTGGAGGCCGTGCGCAGCCATTGCTTGGTTTCGCCGATGTTCCGGTCGCCGATCACGCGCATCTTCATGGGTCGCTACCTTAAGCGAGGGGTTGGTCGACCGCCAGTGCAGCCAGGGTGTCGCGCAATTCGTCCATGCCGGCCCCGGTCCGCGCGCTGGTCGCGATGACCTGGGGATAGGCGGCCGGACGCACCGCAATTTCTTCATGGACGCTCGCCACGACGGCGGCAAGTTCGGTCTTCTTCAGCTTGTCGGTTTTCGTCAGCACGATCTGATAGGGCGTGCCGATCAGGTCCATGTGGTCGAGTGCGGTGCGGTCGTTGGCCGTGGTGCCGCGACGCCCGTCCATCAGCAGGCAGACCCGGCGCAGGGTGATGCGCCCGGCAAGATAGGCATCGACCGTGGCGGTCCAGCGGGCGACTTCCGTGCGGCCGACCTTGGCATAGCCGTAACCCGGCAGGTCGATCAGGTGCAGGCGGCCTCCCAGGCTGAACATGTTGACCGCCTGGGTGCGCCCCGGCGTCTGCGAGGTGCGCGCCAGGTTGCGCCGGTGCACCAGCGCATTGATCAGCGACGACTTGCCCGCATTGGAACGCCCGGCGAAGGCGACCTCCGGCAGGCTGGGCGCGGGCAGGGATTCCGGCTTGGGCGCCGAGGCGACGAACTCGCACGGCATCGAGAACAGCCGCCGTCCCGGGTGCTCGCTCTGGTCCTGGTCGGCGGTCATGGTGCTGCGCCCGCCCTCTACGTCTTCTTCTTTTCGGTGCGCTTCATGATGAACCACTGCTGGCTGATCGAGAGCAGGTTGTTCCAGCTCCAGTAGATCACCAGGCCCGCCGGGAAGGTGGCGAACAGGAACAGGAAGATCAGCGGCATGAACATGAAGACCTTGGCCTGAATGGGATCGGGCGGCTGCGGGCTGATGCGCTGCTGCAGGAACATGGTGCCCGCCATGATGATCGGCCATGCGCCGATCAGCAGGAAGGCCGGCATGAAGCTGGCGGGATCGAAGGGCAGCAGGCCGAACAGGTTCCAGATCACCGTGGGATCGGGCGCCGAAAGGTCCTGGATCCAGCCGTAGAACGGCGCGTGGCGCATCTCGATGGTCGAGATCAGCACCTGGTAGAGCGCGATGAAGACCGGAATCTGGATGATGATGGGCAGGCAGCCGGCCGCCGGGTTGACCTTTTCCTTGCGGTAGAGGGCCATCAGCTCCTGCTGCTGCTTGGCCTTGTCGTCCTTGTAGCGCTCGCGCATCTTCTGCATCTCGGGCGCCAGGTTGCGCATCTTGCTCATCGCCTTGTAGGACTTGTTGGCGAGCGGGAAGAAGAGCAGCTTGATGCACAGGGTCAGCGCCAGGATCGCCAGGCCGAAGTTGCCGAGCAGGTCCTTGAAGAACTCCAGCGCCTGGAACATCGGCTCGGTGATGAAGTAGAAGCCGCCGATATAGTCGGCGCGCGAAAAGACGAGGCGGCCGAAGAACGGCACACCGTCGTCATCCTGATACTTCTCCAGCAGGCTCACGACCTGGGCGCCCGCGAACAGGCGGTCGGTGACGCTGGCCTCGCCGCCGGCCGGCACCGTGATCGCCGGGCGCAGGTAGTCGGCCTGGTAGAGCGCGGCATTGGTGCCGCGGTCCTTGGCGAAGAACGACCACTTGTAGGTCTCGTTCTGCTCGGGGATCAGCGCGGTCAGCCAGAACTTGTCGGTGAAGCCCAGCCAGCCGCCCTCGCTCTGGCCGCGGGTGTCCTCGGGGTCGGGCTCGTCGAGCAGGTCGTCGTAGTCCAGTTCCTTGAGACGGTAGTCGATGTCGGCGGGCGTGGGGTTGTCGAGCTTCTCGCTGAAGACGCCGATCGGGCCCTCGTTGAGGGTGAAGGTCTGGCCCTGGTGCGGCGGCACGCCGTGGCGGCCGACCAGGCCATAGGGCATCAGGGTGATGTCCTGGCCCGTGGTGTTCGTCACCGTCTGGGTAACGGTGAAGAGATAGTTCTCGTCCACCGCGATGGTGCGCTCGAAGAGCAGGCCCGCGCCGTTGTCCCAGGAAAGCGTGACCGGCGTGTCGGCGGTGAGCGTGGTGCCGCTCTGCACCTCCCACTGGGCGTCGGCGCCGGGCACGGCGATGGAGTCGTCCTGGGCGAGCAGGCCGAAATCGACGAAATAGGCGTATTGCGCGCCCGGGGGAGACAGCAGCACCACCTCGGGCGAATTCTCCTCGACCGTCGTGCGGTAGCGCACCAGGGTCAGGTCATCGAGACGCGCGCCGTTCAGCGCAATGGAGCCGTGCAGGGCCGGGGTGGAGATCTTCACGCGGCTGCTGCCCTCCAGCGCCTCCTCGCGGGTCAGGCTGCCGGCCTGGACTTCCTGCTGGGTCGCGGCCTGGGGCGCGCTGCCGTCGGCGCTGGGCAGCACGGCATCAGCGGATTCGGCCTGCTGCTGGGCTGCGGCTTCCTGCTGGGCGGCGAGCTGCTGCTGGCGCTCATTCTCCTTGGGCAGGGCGTAGAAGACCTGCCAGCCGAGGAACATGACCACGATGATCGCCATCGCGATCCAGACGTTCTTCTGTTCACCCTGCATGACGATGTCCCTGATGTCCGGTACGCGGCGGCACCGGATCGTAGCCGTGGCCTCCCAGCGGATGGCAACGCGCCAGCCGGCGCAGGGCCAGCCAGCCGCCCCGCAGGGGCCCGTGTTGTTGCAGCGCCTCGGCCGCATACTCCGAACAGGTCGGCAGATAGCGGCAGGACACCGGTGTAAATGGCGAGATGGCGACCTGGTAGAACCGGATCGGCAGGAGCAGGACAAAACCCGCGAGGCGTCTCATGTCTCTGCCTCCCTGCGGCGTTGCGCATCGCGCTCCAGCCGGGAAAGGGCCTGCAACAGGTCGCTGCGCAGGGCCTCGAAGGGGCGGGTGGCGGTCTCGCCACGCGCGATCAGCACGTAATCGGTCGCTGCCTGGCCGCGGCCGGGCATCAGCTCGTCGACCAGAGCCTTCAGACGGCGCCGGGCGCGGTTTCGCACCACGGCATTGCCAACCTTGCGGCTGGCCGTGAAACCGACGCGTATCTGCGACTCGGCATCGTCACGCTTGCATGCCTGAACGACCATGCCCGGGGTCACGGCCTTTGTCCGGGCCGCCGCCACACGGAGAAACTCTCGCCTCCGCTTCAGACGTGCGACCGGTTCGGACATCAACGTCAGGCAGAGAGGCGCTTGCGACCCTTCGCACGGCGACGTGCGAGTACGAGGCGGCCGCCGACGGTTGCCATGCGGGCACGAAAGCCGTGACGGCGCTTCCGGACGAGCCGGCTGGGCTGGAAAGTGCGCTTCACCGTTCTTACTCCATAGGAAATGTCCGCACCGACGGGGCGGAGCGGGCGGGCGGCTGTATAGGCAAGCCATGGAAAGGAGTCAACGCCAGCGGCCGCCGATCACGTGGCGGGCACGAGCGCGTCATCAGTCATCACAAGGGGGTTATGCTCCCTTTTGGCGCGGTTGGCGAC
>CALLQH010000060.1 GCA_938014945.1 uncultured bacterium
AGCCGTCGACCGTGATCTCGCGCGTGCCCTCGAAGGGATAGATGCCGGCACAGGTGACCAGCACGTCGATACCCCCGGCCTGCGCGATCACGCCCTCGCGCCAGGCCAGGATCGAGGCTTCGTCGGTAACGTCCAGCAACGCCGGCACGAAGGCGTCGCCCAGTGCCTTTGCGGTTGCCGCCAGCGCCGCCTCGTCGAGGTCGCCGCCGAAGACACGGGCGCCGCGCGCGATCAGCATGCGCGCCACCGCGGCGCCCAGCCCCTGCCCCGCGCCGCTCACGGCGACGCTGCAACCGTCGAATCGTGTTTCGTCCATGTCGGCTCCTCAGATGCGGGGGCACCATAAGCTGCCCATACGAGGCTGTACCACAGGCCAGGAAAGGCTAGGATCGGCCCGCAAACAGGGAATCGAAACGGAGGCCTTCCATGTCGCGACCGGTCATCATCACCTGCGCCGTCACCGGCGGCGGCGACACCACGGGCAAGAGCGACAAGGTTCCGGTCACACCCGAACAGATCGCCAATGCCGCCATCGACGCGGGCAAGGCCGGCGCCACCATCTGCCACATCCATGTGCGCGACCCCAAGACCGGCAAGCCTTCCATGGAGAAGAGCCTCTATGCCGAGGTGGTCAAGCGCATCCGCGACAGCGAAAGCAACATCGTCATCAACCTGACGACCGGCCCCGGCGGCGGCTTCATGCCGTCCGACAACGATCCCATGGCCAACGGCATGGTCGGCGCCCTGCGCAAGCCCGAAGAGCGCACCGCCCATGTCGAGGAACTGCTGCCCGAGGTGTGCAGCCTGGACGTCGCCACGATGAACTTCGGCGAGCGCGCCTTCGTCAACGTGCCCCAGCATCTCGAGGTCATGGCCAAGCGCATCAATGCGGTGGGCACCAAGCCGGAGCTCGAGGTCTTCGATGCCGGCCATGCGCGTCTGGCGAGCAAGATGGTCGCCGACGGCCTGATCGCCGCCCCGCCCATGTTCCAGCTTTGCCTCGGCGTGCCCTGGGGTGCGCCGGCCACCCCCGAAGCGCTTGCCTACATGAAGGGCCTGCTGCCCGAGGGCGCGCTCTGGGCGGGCTTCGGCATCTCGCGCGCGCAGATGCCGATGGTCGCCGAGATCGTGAACCTGGGCGGCCATGTCCGCGTCGGCCTGGAGGACAACCTCTATCTGGAGAAGGGCGTGCTCGCGACCAACGCGCAGCTTGTCGAAAAGGCCGTGGGCATCATCAACCTCCTGGGCGCCCGGCCCGCCGAGCCCGACGAGGCGCGCAAGATGCTGGGCCTGCGGGGCACCCAGTGATCAAGGCCGATCTGGCCGGCAAGCGCACGCTCGTTACGGGTGCTGCTTCCGGTATCGGCCTTGCCACCGTCGAACTCTTCGCCCGCTGCGGCGCGAAGGTGGCGCTCAACGATCTGCCCTCCAATCCGAACCTCGAGAAGCAGGTCTCGCGCCTGCAGGGCGAGGGCCTCGACGTCATCGCTGCGGCCGGCAATGTCGGCGATCCCCAGGATTGCCGGCGCATGGTGAGCCAGGCCGTCGCCGCGCTGGGCGGCCTCGACCATCTCATCAACAATGCCGGCACGCCCGCGACGAAACAGCCGGTCGCGGCTTCCGATCTCGACGGCATCGACGAGGGCTTCTGGGACCGCGTGCTTTCGGTGAACCTGGTCGGTCCCTACCGCTGCGTGCAGTCGGCTGCAGAGGCGCTGAAGGCCTCCAGGGGCGCGGTGGTCAACACCGCTTCGGTCGCCGGCATCACCGGCACCGGCTCCTCGACCGCCTATGCCGCGACCAAGGCCGCGCTCATCAACATGACCAAGGCGCTCGCCAAGGGCCTCGCCCCGGACGTGCGCGTCAATGCCATCGCACCGGGCGTCACCGACAGCCCCTGGGAATGCCGCTGGCCCGACGACCTGATGCCCGACCGCATCGCCCGCATTCCGCTCAAGCGCCCGGGCGTGCCCGACGACTACGCCGAGGCCATCCTGTTCCTGGCCGCCGGCGCCGCCTACATCACCGGCCACACCCTGGTGGTCGACGGCGGCGTGACCCTCTGATCTCGCTCTAACTTGTCATGGTCCGGGCGCGGTCGTATGGCCGTGCCCGGGCGAAGCGTTGCGAGAGAGAAGCCGGCCCTCAGAGATCCAGCGTCAGCATGGGCGACTTTGCCCGGCTGCAGCAGACCATGATGAACTCGCCGCGCGCCTTCTCCTCGTCGTCGAGCACGAAGTCGCGGTGGTCGGCCTCGCCTTCGAGCATGACGGTGGCGCAGGTGCCGCAGATGCCTTCCTCGCACATCGTCTCGACGTCGAAGCCGTTGGCGCGCAGCACGTCGACGATGGACTTGTCGGCGGGCACATCGAAGACCTGGCCGGTCGAGGCGATCTTGATCTGGAAGGCCTCGTCGGCATCGTGGGTCACGGTTGGATCGACCGAGAAGTACTCGCAGTGCACCGTGCCCTTGGGCCAGTGGGCGCTCGCCTGCTCGCAGGCATGCATGAAGCCGGTGGGACCGCAGTAGTAGATGTGCGTGCCCTCGCGCACGTCCTTCAGCAGCGCCTTGATGTCGAGGCCCTCGGCCGGATTGCCGTTGTCGTGGTGGAACTGCACCTTGTCGGCAAACCGCGAGGCCTTGATCTCGTCCATGAACGCCGTCTTTTCGGGCGTGCGCGTGCAGTAGTGCATCTCGAAACTCTCGCCGCGCGTGGCGAGCTCCCGCGCCATGGCCAGCATCGGCGTCATGCCGATGCCGCCGGCCAGCAGGATGTGGTGCTTGGCGCCTTCGTGCAGCGGGAAGTTGTTGCGCGGCGTGCCGATGGTCAGCGTGTCGCCTTCCTTCACGTTGTCGTGGAGATAGGCAGAGCCGCCGCGGCCCGCGGTCTCGCGCAGCACGGCGATGACATAACGGTCGACGTCGCGCGGATCGTTCGACAGCGAATACTGCCGGGCGAGCCCGTTGGGCAGCTCGATGTCGATATGGCCGCCCGCCGTGAACATCGGCAGCAGCCGCCCGTTGGGATCGACCAGTTCGAACGAGCGGATGTCTTCCGCTTCTTCCGTGATCTTGTTGACCTTGACCGTCAGCTTCGTCATCGCATGCTCCTTGAACCGGGCGTCCCTAGCACAAGGCGCGGCGGCATGCCATGCGGTTCGGTCGCGTTCTCGTGTCGCGGGGATGATCCCGATATGGGGACGCCGCGGCCCGATGTCAGCCGCGGCGTTGGTCCCGGTGCGTTGAGGCGGGTTTCTAGGCGGCGAGCCGCTGTTCGATCTCGGGCCAGACGCGATGCGGCCCGGTGGGTGCGGCGACCGCGACCTGCTTGACGGCCGAAACGGCATGGACCCAGTTGTGCGGCGCGCGGCAGGCCCGGAACTCCTCATAGGCCGCCTGCTGCAGCTTGTAGGCGTGCATTTCGCTCGCGTCCTCGCGGCACACCAGCCGGCCGGTCAGGGCAAACAGCGCCTCGGGATCGTAGCCCGCGCGGACATAGGATTCGGCCAGGCGCACCGCCTCGCGCACCCCGTCCTTGGCGACCAGTTCGTTTATGCCGACCTCCAGCCGGGTGACGTCGTAACCCTCGATACCCAGCACGCAGGTCTCGATGGCCTGCAGCAGCGCCGGGGCCGAAGCCTTCTCCAGGGCGCCATGGCCTTCCTGCCAGTCCCAGGAGAGCGTCGCGTCGAGGTAACGCACCTCGTAGGTCCAGGGCCAGCCGAGCAGGCTCATCACCTTGTTGGTGAAGGAGACCTCCTCGAAGCCGATCAGATAACGCCGCGCCGCCGC
>CALLQH010000061.1 GCA_938014945.1 uncultured bacterium
ACTGGTTGGTCGGCTCCAGGGGGCCGGTGAGCAGGGCGTCCTCGCGCATCGGCTGGGCGGCATCGCGCGGATAGATGCAGGAGGAGCCCAGGAACAGCAGCTTCTTCACGCCTGCGCGCCAGGCCGCGTCGATGACGTTGACCTCGATCTGCAGATTGTCGCGGATGAAGTCGGCGGGATAGCTGTCGTTGGCCAGAATGCCGCCCACCTTGGCGGCCGCCAGCACCACCGCATCCGGCTTGTGTTCGGCAAACCAGGCCTCGGTCTCTGCCTGCCGGGTCAGATCGACGCTGTCGCGCCCGGCCGTCACCACATCGCCATAACCGGCCGATTGCAGCCTGCGCACGATGGCCGAGCCCACCATGCCCCGGTGTCCGGCAACAAAAACCCTATCGCTGCGGTTCATGTTCACTCCGCCTGTTCGGGGCAGCGCATCGGCCATCGGCGCGATGTTGTCAAGCCTGTGCGCCGGGCCGAAGGCCCCGGATTTGGCTTGCGGCCCTGCTGTGCTTATGTAGGAGACAGGCAACAGGGGAACTGTCACAACCACATCATGCTGCGACGCCTCTTTTCATCGCGTTCCAGCGCGCCACCCGCGGCCCTGCCCGATGACTGCGTCATCTACGCGATCGGCGACATCCACGGGCGGATCGACCTGCTGGACCGCCTGCACGGCAAGATCGCGCAGGATGCTGCCGCGCGCCCGCAGCCACGCAAGCTGATCGTCTATCTGGGCGACTACGTCGACCGCGGGCTGGAATCGCGCCAGGTGCTCGACCGCCTGCTCGATCCGCCCCAGGACGGGCTGGAGCGCATCATGCTCAAGGGCAACCACGAGGATGCGATGCTCCAGTTCCTCGACGACACCGCGATCGGTGCGTCATGGATGGGCTTTGGCGGCGATGCCACGCTCTATTCCTACGGCGTCGATGTCTTCGGCACGCCACCTGAGGGCATGGAACGGCTGGACTACATCCAGCAGCGTCTGCGCGAGAACATGCCCGACGGCCACCGTGACCTGCTCGAAGCGCTGAAGCTCTATTACGTCGAGGGCGATTACTACTTCTGCCATGCCGGCGTGCGCCCCGGCGTGCCGCTGGAGGCGCAGAAGGCCGAGGATCTGATGTGGATCCGCGACGAATTCCTGAACAACCGCAAGCCCCACGGCAAGGTCGTCGTCCACGGCCATTCCATCGAAACCGAGCCGGTCGTTACCGACAACCGCATCGGCATCGATACCGGGGCCTTTGCCACCGGCGTGCTGACGGCCCTGGTGCTTTCCGGTCGGGACCGCAGCTTTCTCGCCACGCCATGAACGAGGCCTGGCCGCTGGGGCCTGACGGCTCCTGGTGCGAGGTGATCGCCGGCCCCGGGCCGCTGCGCCCGGCGCTGTTCCTCGACCGTGACGGTGTCGTCGTCGACGAGGTGGAATACCTCTGCGAGGTCGAGAAGGTCGCGCTGTGCGAGGGGGTTGCGACGATGATCGCGCGGGCCAACCGCGACGGCATCGCCGTGGTCATCGTCACCAACCAGTCGGGCATCGCCCGCGGCCTCTACGGCTGGACCGATTTTGCCGCCGTGCAGCACGAGATCGCCCGTCGCCTGAAGCTTGAAGGGGCCTTCTTGGATGCGGTGATGGCGGCGCCCTTCCATCCCGAGGGCAGGGAACCCTGGCGCCATCCCGATCATCCCACGCGCAAGCCCAATCCGGGCATGCTGCTGGCGGCCGCACAGGCCCTCAACCTCGACCTTGCCGCCTCCTGGATCCTGGGCGACCGGGCGACCGACATCGCCGCCGGCCACCGCGCGGGGCTGGCCGGGGGCATCTTCCTGGGCCCTGGCTACGATCCGGGGGAGGCGGGCCGCGCCGAGGCGGAGCAGGCGGCGGACTATGCCGTGCTGCGCGCGCGCGATACGATCGAAGCCTTGGCCATGCTGCCGCTGCTGGCCGAGTCGCCCACCGACGCCGCTTGACCGGGCCAAGCGGCGGGCGCTAGAGCAAATCACCTTCCTGCGGAATCGCTTCGCGTTTCCGCAGGAAGGTGTGAATCTGCTCTAACATCATTGATGTAGAGCGGATTCACACGTTCGTTCGAAACCATGGAATGGTTCCGAATGATCGTGATCCGCTCTAGGACGTTCGACCCGACGCAGGACCCCGTATCCATGGACCTTGCCCGTTTCTTTGCTTCCGAGTTCGACCAGCACGAGGCCGTGGTCGCGGCCACGCGCGGCGTGCTCGAGGCGCCGTTTTCCCGCCTCGTCGGCGCCTGCGTCGACAGCCTGAAGGGCGGCGGCAAGATCCTCTTCTTCGGCAACGGCGGCAGCGCGGGCGATGCCCAGCATCTGGCGACCGAACTGGCGGCCCGTTACGTCACCGACCGCGCGGCGATCGCGGCCATCGCGCTCACCACCGATACCTCGATGCTCACCGCCATCGGCAACGACCTGGGCTTCGATTTTCTGTTTTCGCGCCAGATCGAGGCGATCGGGCGGCCGGGCGACGTCGCCATCGGCATCTCCACCTCGGGCAAGAGCCCCAATGTGCTGAAGGCGCTGGAGCAGGCGCGCGCCATGGGCCTGGTCGCCGCCGGCCTCACGGGGCGCGACGGCGGGGCCATGCCGGGGCTGGCCGATCCCCTGCTGATCGTGCCCAGCACCGTCACCGCGCGCATCCAGGAGATGCACATCACGCTGGGCCAGATGCTGTGCGGCGCCATCGAGATCGAACTCGGGCTCGTCCCGGAGCCCGTGCTTTGATCCTGGTCACCGGCGGCACCGGTTTCATCGGCTCCAACATCGTCGCCGCCCTGGTCGCGCGCGGCGAACGGGTTGCCGTCTGCGACCGCCATCTTCACGACGGCCGCGCCGCCCATATCGCCGGTCTCGATGTCGCCGAGCGGGTCCATGGCGACGATGTCGTCGCCTGGCTTGCCGGGCGCAATGATGTCAGCGCGGTGATCCACATGGGTGCGATCTCGGCGACCACGGAAACCGATGTCGATCTGGTGCTGCGCACGAATGTCTGGCTGTCGCTGGAACTGTGGGATCTCTGCGCGGCGAAGAGCATTCCGTTCCTTTATGCCTCCTCGGCCCAGGTCTATGGCGACGGCAACCTGGGTTTTGCCGACGACGAGAGCCAGCAGGCCATGGCCGCGCTGCGCACGATCACGCCCTATGGCGCGAGCAAGCTGCTCTTCGACCGGCTGGTGATCCGCGAGCGCGACGGCGGACGCCCGACCCCGCCGCAGTGGGCGGGCCTGCGCTTCTTCAACGTCTATGGCCCGCACGAGGGCCACAAGGGCGGCATGAAAAGCGTCATCGCCAAGACCTATCCCGCCCTGGCGGCGGGCGAGCCGATCCGCCTGTTCCGCTCCGAGCGCGACGACTACCCCGACGGTGGCCAGAAGCGCGATTTCGTCCATGTCGGCGATTGCGCCGATGTCGTGCTCTGGCTGCTCGACAACCCGGGCGTCAGCGGCATCTTCAACCTGGGCAGCGGGCAGGCGCGCACCTGGCTCGATCTGGCGCACGCGATGTTCGCCGCCATGGGACGCGATCCTGCGGTGGAGTTCATCGACATGCCCCAGGAGCTGCGCGGGCGTTACCAGTACTTCACGCAGGCCGAGATGGGGAAGCTGCGGGCGGCCGGTTACACGCGGCCCTTCACGACGCTGGAGGCGGGTGTGGCCAGCTACGTCACGGACTATCTCGCCGGGCAGGAGAGCAGAGGCTGATGGCCGGACCGCTGCTGCTGGCGCTGGATCAGGGCACCACCAGCACGCGGGCCATGCTGTTCGACGATTCGGGCGCCGTCGTCGCCATGGCGCAGCAGGAGTTTCCCCAGCATTTCCCGGCCGACGGCTGGGTCGAACACGACGGCGAGGATATCTGGGAATCGGCGGTCGCTGTCGTTCGCCGGGCGATGGAGAAGGCCGGGGTCGAGGCCGGCGCCGTCGCCGCCATGGGCATCACCAACCAGCGCGAGACGACGCTGGTCTGGGACCGGACCAGCGGCAAGCCGATCCACCGCGCCATCGTCTGGCAGGACCGGCGCACGGCCGAGGTCTGCCGGAAACACCGCCACGACGATGCGGCCGAGATGGTCCGCGCGCGCACCGGCCTGCTGATCGACCCCTATTTCTCGGCGACCAAGATCGCCTGGCTCCTCGACAACGTGGCGGGCGCGCGCGAACGCGCGGAGCGTGGCGAACTGGCCTTCGGCACGGTCGACAGCTTCCTGCTCTGGCGGCTGACCGGCGGCAGGCTGCATGCCACCGATGCGACCAACGCAAGCCGCACGATGCTGTTCGACATCCACCGCCAGGCCTGGGACGACGACCTGCTCGATCTGTTCGGCGTGCCCGCAAGCCTGCTGCCGGAAGTGCGCGACAGCGCCGATGACTACGGCGCGACCCTGCCGGAGCTGTTCGGCGGCGCCATCGCCATCGGCGGCGTCGCGGGCGACCAGCAGGCCGCGACCGTCGGCCAGGCCTGTTTCGAGCGCGGCATGGCCAAGAGCACCTACGGCACCGGCTGTTTCATGATCGCCAACACGGGCGGGACGGTTGCGCGTTCGCATGCCGGCCTCCTCTCCACCGTCGCCTATCGGCTGAACGGCAAGCCGACCTATGCCCTGGAGGGCAGCATCTTCGTTGCCGGCGCGGCGGTGCAGTGGCTGCGCGATGCCCTGCGTCTGATCGGCAGCGCCGCCGAGACCGAGGATCTCGCCACCAAGGCCGGCGAAGACAGCGTCTACATGGTGCCCGCGTTCACGGGGCTCGGCGCGCCGCACTGGGACCCGCACGCCCGCGGCGCCCTGATCGGGCTGACGCGCGACACCGGCATCGCCCAGATCGCGCGCGCCGCGCTCGATGCGGTCTGCCACCAGACCCACGATCTGATCCGCGCCATGGCCGCCGACGGCGCCCCGCAGGAGGTGCTGCGCGTCGACGGCGGCATGACCGCCAACCGCTGGTTCCTGCAGCGCCTTGCCGATCTCACCGGCCTTGCCGTGGAGCGTCCGGCGCTGGAGGAATCCTCTGCCCTTGGGGCGGCCTGCCTTGCCGGATTGCAGGCGGGCGTGCTGGGCGGCACGCAGGACATTGCGGAGCGCTGGCGCGCCGATGTCGTGGCGCGCCCGGCCATGGATGACGCCGGCCGGACGGCGCTTTATGAAGGATGGCAGGACGCGGTCGGCCGCGTCCTCACGCACCAACGAGGGGACTAGGGGACGATGAAGCGACCTGCAGCAAAGAACGCCAAGACCATTGCCTGTGTCGGCGGCGGTTACATCGGCGCCGGATGGGCGGCCTATTTCCTGGCCCAGGGCAAGGACGTGGTGATGAGCGATCCCGGCCCCGATGCCGAGGCCAAGGCGCGTGTCATCATCGATCAGGCCTGGCCCTATCTGAAGAAGCTGGGCCTGGCCAAGGGTGCGAGCAAAAAGCGCTTCCGTTTCGCAGGCTCGGTCGCCGAGGCGGTCGCCAATGCCGATTTCGTGCAGGAAAGCGCGCCCGACCGCGAGGACCTGAAGATCAAGCTGTTCGCCGAGATGGACGCCCATGCGCGCCCGGACACAGTGCTCGCCAGTTCGTCGTCGGCCTTCCTGCCCTCGCGCCTGCAGTCCAAGTGCAAACACCCGGACCGCGTCGTCATCGGCCATCCCTTCGCGCCCTCCTACCTGGTGCCCCTGGTCGAGGTCGTGGGCGGCAAGAAGACCTCCAGGCAGGCCATGCAGTGGGCCTTCGACTTCTACGAGTCCATCGGCAAGAAGGCGATGAAACTCAACAAGGAGATCGAGTCCTACGTCGCCAACCGCATCCAGCACGTCGTCTTCGAGGAGGCCGCCAGCCTCGTCGACCAGGGCATCTGCACCTACGACGACATCGACACCGCCGTTGCCTACGGCCCCGGCCTGCGCTGGGCCTTTGCCGGTCCGGTCACCTGTTATCACCTGGGCGGCGGCAAGGGCGGCATCCGCCACATGATCGACCACTTCGGCTGGAAGCGCGGGCCGAAGGCCAAGAAGGACCTGCTCGGCTCGGTCGACAGCCGCTACGGCCACCTGCAGATCGACGAGCTGGAAGCCTGGCGTGACGACAACCTGATCGCCATCATGAAGGGCCTGAAGGACGTGCCGGCGAAAAAGCCTGGCGCCGCGAAGAAGGCCGCCCCGGCCAAGAAGCCCGCCGCCAAGAAGAAGGCCGCGGCGAAGAAGTCCACGGTCAAGAAATCCACGGTCAAGAAATCCACTGCAAAGAAGAAAGGCTGATCCCATGGCACGGCCCGCACCCCAGGACGTCGCA
>CALLQH010000062.1 GCA_938014945.1 uncultured bacterium
TCGTAGATGCATCGCTCTGATGCAAAAACAGGCAGGTCTGGCCTGTGGATACCCCGTGGGGGAAATTTCTTTACTCGCGGTATGGGCGGTGCTTAATCTTCCGCAAAACGCCGGGCAAAACGCTGGCAAGACGGTTCGATTGACTGCTTCGGGGAGAACGCCAGTGAGCGGAACAGCGGCTGCGCGGCAACAACAGAACGTCCCACCCAGGGAACTTCTGAAAGATCTTTTCACCACGGCCTACCGGATCCGGAACTTCGAATCCGAGGGCATCAAGCTCTATCGCCAGGGCCTGATCCGCGGCTACTTCCACCCCTATCTGGGTCAGGAAGGTATCGCCACCGGGGCCTGCGCGGCGATCGAGGATCGCGACTACATCGCCTCGACCCACCGCGGCCACGGCCACTGCATCGCCCGCGGCGCCTCGATCGACGGCATGGTCGCCGAGCTGCTGCAGAAGCGCACCGGCTACTGCAAGGGTTATGGCGGCTCGATGCACATCGCCGACATCACCCAGAACAACCTCGGCGCCAACGGCATCGTCGGCGCGGGCACGCCTCTGGGTGTGGGCGCCGCACTCGCCAACCAGGTGCGCGGCTCCGACGCGGTGACGATCACCTTCACCACGGACGGCGCGACCAACAACGGCACCTTCCTCGAGGCGCTGAACCTGGCGGCGATCTGGAACCTGAACTTCATCCTCATCATCGAGAACAACCAGTACGCCGTCTCGACCACCATCGAGGAATCGACGCGCGAGACCGATCTCTACAAGCGCGGCCTGGCGATCGGCGTCGATAGCGTGCAGATCGACGGCAACGACTCGCTGCTCGTCTATGAAACGGTTTCGGAGGCGGTGACGAAGTGCCGCTCGGGCAAGGGGCCCGTGCTGATCGAGGCGCGGACCTACCGCCACAGCGGCCACCATGTGAACGATCCCGGCAAGTACATGCCCGAGGACCGGCTCGCCTACTACAAGGAGCGCGATCCCGTGGACCGCGCGCGCGAGAACCTCATCACCATGGGCGGCATGTCGGCCGAGGACGTCCGCGCGATCGAACAGGAGATCGAGAAGGAGTTCGAGGACGCCGTCGAGGCGGCCCGCAACGCCGGCGAGATCTCGGTCGACGAGTTCCGCGCCTTCGTCAGCGAATACTGAACCGGCCGGGCGCCGCGGCGCCGCTGAGGCGGAAAAGAAATCCAGGAGGAAACGATGTCTGACCGGGAAATCATGTACCGGGATGCGCTGCGTGAGGCCCTCTTCGAGGAGATGGAGCGCAACCCCGAGGTCTTCATCATCGGCGAGGGCATCGCCGAGCGTGGCGGTTCCTACAAGGTGACCGAGGGCCTGCTCGCCAAGTTCGGCAAGACGCGCGTGCGCGACACGCCGATCTCGGAAGCCAGCATGATCGGCGTCGGCGTCGGCGCAGCCATCGCCGGCGCGCGCCCCGTGGTGGAGATCCTCTACATCGACTTTGCCATGCTGGGCATGGACCAGATCGTCAACCAGGCGGCCAAGTTCCGCCTGATGACCGGCGGCGAGGGCAGGGTGCCCTTCGTCCTGCGCACCCAGGGCGGCACCGGCGGCGGCGTCGCCGCGCAGCACTCCCAGAGCCTGGAAGCGCTGTTCTACCACATCCCCGGCCTGCGCGTGGTCATGCCCTCGACGCCCTACGACGCCAAGGGCCTGCTGAAATACGCCCTGCGCCAGCCCGACCCGGTCATGTTCCTGGAGCACAAGCATCTCTACATGACCAAGGGCAACGTGCCCGAGGGTGAACTGATCATCGAGTTCGGCAAGGCCGACATCAAGCGCGAGGGCAGCGACGTCACGCTGATTGCCTGGTCGAACATGATTCCGCGCACCCTGGAAGCCGCCGAGATCCTCGCCGGCCAGGGCATCTCCGCGGAGGTTCTCGATCCCCGCACCCTGGTGCCGCTGGACCGCGAGGCGATCCTGAAGTCGGTCGCCAAGACCAACCGCTGCGTCATCGTGCAGGAGGCCGTGCGCCGCGGCGGTGTCGGCTCCGACATCGCCTCGATCATCCAGGAGGAGGCGTTCTACGACCTCGACGCGCCGGTGACCGTGCTGGCGGGCATGAACAGCCCGGTGCCCTTCAACCTGACGCTGGAACAGGCCTCGGTGCCGCAGAAGGACGACATCGTCGAGGCGGTGCGGCGTCTGCTGCGCGTCGATCAGGTCGCCTGAGGGGCACGTCATGTCGAAGCATGTTCTGGCGAAACTCGCCGCCACGAACCCCGATTGCGAAATCTGGTGGGACAGCTCGCCGCTGGTTTATGAAAGCTGGGCGCGCAAGGTGGTTGCCGGCGCGCCCGAGGGCAAGGCGCAGGCCTGGCGCGAGCAGCTCGACCACTTTCTCGATCCCGCCAGCGACGATGCCGTCGTGCGCGGCGTCACGACCAATCCGCCGCTCAGCCTGCAGGCGATCCAGAACGATCCCGAATACTGGACCGAACAGATCCGCGGCATCATCGCCGACAACCCCGGCGCCGATGTCGAGACGGTCTACTGGAAGACCTATCTGGAATGCGTACGCCAGGGCGCCGAGCAGATGCTGCCGCTCTTCGAGCGCAGCGGGAAGAAGTACGGCTATCTCTCCGGCCAGGTCGATCCGCGCTTCGTGACCGACAAGGAGCGCATGCGCGAGCAGGCCTTCCAGCTTGCCGCCCTGGGCCCCAACGTCATGGTCAAGCTGCCGGGCTCGAAGGAAGGCTACGAACTGATCGAGGAGATGACCGCCAACGGCATCGCCACGAACAACACGACCTCCTTCACCGTGCCCCAGTACATTGCCTGCATGGACGCGGTGACGCGCGGGCTGGAGACGGCCAGGCGCAACAACGTCGATCTTTCGGCATGGCGCTCGGTGATCACCCATATGTCGGCGCGCCTGGGCAGCATCGGCGATCTCGCCTGGCAGGCCGAAAGCCGCGGCATCGAGCTGACGGGCCCTGAGGTTCAGCTTGGCGAACTGGCGGTGATGAAACGCGCCTACCGCTACATCCAGGAGACCGGCCATCCCTCCAAGATGCTGATGTGCTCCATGCGTGTTGCACGCGACGATGCGGCCGGCACGGCGTCGAGCTGGCACATCCAGAAGCTGGCCGGCGGCGACTTCGTCTATACCTGCCCGCCCGGCTACATCGCCGATCTGATGGCGGTGGAGGACCGGCTGGAGCCGTTCGATGCCAAGGCCATCGACGAGGACATCCCGCAGGAGACCCTCGCCAAGCTGATGCGGATTCCCTACTTCCGCCAGGCCTATGCCTTCGACGGCATGACGCCGGAGGAGTTCAGCCAGTTCGGCGCCTTCGTCGCGACCGCCTCGGAATTTGCCCAGGCCACCCGCAAGACCATCGACTTCGTGGCTCGTGTATGTGCGCAAGACATGAAGATGGCCGGCTGAGGAGAGACCAGATGACCAAACCCGTGCTGATGCCCCAGGTCGGCCAGGACCTCACCGAAGGCGTGCTGGTGGAATGGAACGTCAAGGTCGGCGATCCCGTGAAGAAGGGTGACATCGTCGCCCTGGTCGAATCCGAAAAGGCGAGCTTCGAGGTCGAGGCCTTCGAAGAGGGCAAGGTCGTGAAGCTGCTCTACGAGGCCGGCGACACAGCCACCGTGCTGGAGCCGATCCTGCTGCTGGGCGAGGAGGGCGAGACTGCCGCCGAACCCGCGGAGGCTTCCGCGCCTGCCGCCGCGGTCCCTGCCGCGCAGGGGGCATCTGAGAAGGCTGCCGACACCGGTGCCGATGCGCCGCGGTCGGGCAAGTCGTCCTCGCCCCTGGCGCGTCGTTTGGCCAAGCTGGCCGGGCTCGATATCACGCAGATCAAGGGTAGCGGCCCCAAGGGCGCGGTCATCAAGTGCGATGTGGAGGCCGCCGCCAGGGAAGGCGGTCAGGCGGCCCCGGCCAAGGCTGCCGCCGCTGCGCCCGCTCCGGCTGCCGAAGTCCAGCGTGCCGCTCCCGCCGCCCTGCCGCCGCGCAGCGACGAGGACCGGGAGGAGCCGTTCAGCCGCATGCGCCAGGTCATTGCCGATCGCCTGCTGCTCTCCAAGCAGACGATCCCGCATTTCTATCTGCGCGCCGAGATCGACGTCACCGACCTGCTGATCCGCCGCCGCACCCATATCGACCTTGGCGGTCAGAAGGTCTCGGTCAACGATGTCATCGTGCATGCCGTCGGCCTGACCCTGCTGGAGTTTCCGCGCCTCAACGCCCATGTCGCCTCCGACCGGGTGATCCTGAAGGGCGAGGTCAACGTCGGCGTCGCGGTCTCGGTTTCTGAGGGGCTGATGGTGCCGGTCATTCCCGGCACGCCCTACCGCAGCCTCACCGAAATTTCCGAGATGATCCGCGAGCATGCGGCAGCGGCACGCCGCGGCATGACGAAATCGACGGCGACGGGCACGTTCACGATCTCCAATCTCGGCATGTACGGCGTCGAGGTGCTGCCGATCATCAATCCGCCCGAGGCGGGTATTCTGGGCGTGGGGCCGATCAACAAGGCGGTGCGCGAGCATCGCGGCGGCATCCAGGTGCGCAATGTGATGACCGTGTCGCTGGCGGCCGACCACCGCGCGGTGGACGGCGCCTATGGCGCGCAGTTCCTCGCCAGCCTCAGCGACACCATCGCCAGCTACAACATGTTCTCGGACAAGCCTGCCGCCGCGCAATGAGGCCGTCCGTTGCGGAAGGGACAGGCCAGGAATGAGTGCCAAGCAGTTTGACCTCATCGTCATCGGCGCAGGCCCGGGCGGTTATGTCGCGGCCATCCGCGGCGCCCAGCTCGGGCTCAGCGTCGCCATCGTCGAGCGCGAGCACATGGGCGGTATCTGCCTCAACTGGGGCTGCATTCCGACCAAGGCGATGCTGCGTTCCTCCGAGCTGTTCCACCAGATGCAGCGGGCCTCCGAGTTCGGCCTGAAGGCGGGCGATCTGGCTTTCGATCTCGACGCCATCGTCAAGCGCTCGCGCTCCGTCGCGGGCAAGCTCAACGCAGGCATCGGCCACCTGATGAAGAAGAACCGCGTCAGCGTCTTCATGGGCACGGCCAGCCTGCCGTCGCGTGGCGTCGTGAAGGTGGAGGGCGAGGGCGGCACGCAGGAGCTCAAGGGCACGTCGATCGTCCTTGCGACCGGTGCGCGGGCCCGCGAACTGCCTGGCCTCGAGGCCGACGGCGAGCGTGTCTGGACCTACAAACACGCGCTGACACCCAAGCACATGCCAAAGAAGCTGCTGGTCATCGGCTCGGGCGCCATCGGCATCGAATTCGCCAGCTTCTACAACACCATGGGCGCGCAGACGACCGTGGTCGAGGTGCTCGACCGCATCCTGCCGGTGGAGGATGCCGAGATTGCCACGCTGGCCAGGAAGGCCTTCCAGAAGCAGGGCATGACCATCCTGGAGAAGGCTGGTGTCACCAGGCTGGAGCGCGGCAAGGATGGCGTGACCGCCCATATCGAGGCGAACGGCAAGACGGAGAAGCAGACCTTCGACACGGTGATTTCCGCCGTCGGCATCGTCGGCAACACCGAGGGGCTGGGCCTGGAGAAGCTGGGCGTGAAGGTGGAGCGCGCCCATGTCGTCACCGATCCCTGGTGCCGCACCGGCATCGAGGGGCTTTACGCCATCGGCGATCTCGCGGGCGGGCCCTGGCTTGCCCACAAGGCGAGCCACGAGGGCGTCATGGTCGCCGAACTGGCGGCGGGTCATACGCCCGCGCCGGTGAAGCCCGAAGCCATCGCCGGCTGCACCTATTGCTGGCCGCAGATCGCCAGCGTCGGCCTGACCGAGGCGAAGGCAAAGGAAGCCGGGTGCGAGATCCGCGTCGGCCGTTTCCCCTTCGTCGGCAACGGCAAGGCGATCGCCCTGGGCGAGCCCGAGGGCCTCATCAAGACGATCTTCGATGCGCGCACCGGCGAGCTGCTTGGCGCCCACATGATCGGCGCGGAGGTCACCGAGCTGATCCAGGGCTACGTCATCGGCCGCACGCTGGAGACCACCGAGGAAGAGCTGATGCACACGGTGTTTCCGCACCCGACCCTGAGCGAGATGATGCACGAGAGCGTGCTCGATGCTTACGGCCGGGCCATCCACATCTGAACCGACGATCTTCGGGAGCCAACCATGCCGCTTGGATATCTCAGGCCGATGCTGAAATCGGCGAAGGCCGGAGGCTATGCCATCCCCGCCTTCAACATGATCGACTACAACAGCGGCCGCGCCATCGTGGACGGCGCTCAGGAGATGGATGCGCCGATCATCGTCCAGCTCTCGGTCAAGACCATCAAGCTGTGGGGCTTCAAGCCCATCGCCTCCTGGGTCCATGGCCTTGCGGCGGGTGCCGATGTGCCGGTCGCCCTGCATCTTGACCACTGCAAGGACCTCGACGTCATCCGCGGCTGCATCGATGCCGGTTGGACCTCGGTCATGTTCGACGGCTCCGCCCTGCCGCTTGAGGAGAACATCGCGCGCAGCCAGGAGGCCTACGAACTCGCCCGCGCCTCCGGCGTTGGCCTGGAGGCCGAACTCGGTGCCATCGGCGGCACGGAGGACGACAAGTTCGTCGCCGAGGACGAGGCGATCCTCGCCAAGGTCGATGAGTGCATCGCCTTCTGCGCCGCCATGCCGGAACTGGCCACCTTCGCGCCCGCCATCGGCACGGCCCACGGCTTCTATGTCGGCGAGCCCAAGATCGCCTACGACCGGCTGGAGCAGATCACTGCCAAGGTCGACATCCCCATCGCGCTGCACGGCGGTACGGGCCTGACCCAGGAGCAGTTCGACAGCTGCATCAGCCGCGGCTGCGCCAAGATCAACATCTCCACGATGCACAAGCAGCAGTTCATCGAGGGCTTTGCCGACCTGCGCGTGAAGGAGCCCAAGAACAACGAACCGATCCCCTACATCGCCGCCCAGTACGAGGCGATGAAGGCGGGCGTGAAGGAGATGATCGGCCAGTTCCACGCTGCCGGAAAGGCCGGCGCCACGGCGGCGCAGTAGGGGCCGGCCATGCATGCGCTGATCTTCGATTGCGACGGCGTGCTGGTCGATACCGAGCGGGACGGCCATCGCGTTTCCTTCAACCGGGCCTTCGCGCAGAAGGGGCTCGACACCCAGTGGTCGGAGGAACGCTACGGCGAACTGCTGGAGATCGCCGGCGGCAAGGAGCGCATGCGCGCCCATTTCGACGCGACCGGCTGGCCGGTGCCTGAGGACCAGCGCGATGCCTTCATCCTGGACCTGCACAAGCTGAAGACGTCGATCTTCATGGAACTGATCGAGGGCGGCGATCTGCCCCTGCGGCCCGGTATCGCCGACAAGGTCGATGCCGCCATTGCCGAGGGCTGGAAGCTGGCGGTCTGCTCGACCTCCAACGAACGCGCGGTGCAGGCAGTGGTCGATGTCCTGCTCGGGCCCGACCGCGCCCTTCACATGCCGGTGTTCGCCGGCGACATCGTGCCGAAGAAGAAGCCGGACCCGGCGATCTACCTGCTGGCCCGCGACCGGCTGGGCCTTGAGCCTGCCCGCTGCCTCGTCATCGAGGACAGCGCCA
>CALLQH010000063.1 GCA_938014945.1 uncultured bacterium
CATTAGGGACTTAAGCGAGCGTCTCCCCTCACCCCAACAGCACCATCGGGCTCCCCACGTCCACCACGCCGATTCCGCGGTGGGCCTTGTAGCCCAGCAGTTCCTGGGCGCGGCGGGGCATCTGGCGGGCGGTTTCGATGGGCACGGTGAGGAAGGTGTTCTCCTCCGTGCGCAGCCAGCCGACGACGAAGCCGAAGAACATGCCGCGGCGCCACTGGTCGGTGGTGGTGTTGGCACCGCCGCCGTGCACCGTGCTGCCGAGGTAGAGCAGGGCCGAGCCCGCCTTCATCTCGGCGCGCCCGATCTCCTCGGGCTTGGCCTCTCGCTCCAGGTCCCAGCGGTGGCTGCCGGGCACCACCTGGGTGCAGCCATTTTCCTTCGTGAAGTCGGTGAGCGCGAACATCGCCTCGACCTGGAGCAGGGGGCGGGGCGCCTTGATGTGGGGCCAGGCGTCCTCGTCGCGGTGGAGCATCTGGGCCTTCTCGCCCGGGCCGATCTGGATGAGCTGGCCGGTGTTGAGCAGGTAGTCGTCGCAGTTCTCCAGCAGCAGGTGATCGGCGACGCGGGTCATGAAGGAATCCTCCATGATCGACCAGAAGGTGCGCGAGCGCGCGGGCAGGCCGTCCAGGCGAATGGTCTTCTGGCCGTAGAACTCCACGAAGAAGTCCTCGGTGGGATGGCGCAGGCCGGGCGCCACACCCGCAATCGCGGCATCGAGCTCGCCGTTGAGCGCGGCGAGCTGATCGGGCGAGAGCGCGTTCTCGATGATGACGGCGCCGTCCTCCATGAGGATGGCGGAGATCGCCTCGGCGGTGGCGGAGGCGTCGATGGTGCGCAGCGTGGGGGCCATGGGCGGTGTCCTTCCCTTGCGGTGCCGGCATCTGCCGTTCGGCAGACAGTCTAGACGCGAAGGACCGGCGCAGACCAGACGGGACGGACCAGGCTTCAGGCGGCCCAGTTGCCGCAGGCTTCGCTGCTGCGGCCCACCAGGCCGCCCAGCACGACGCGGGCGCGGGCGCAGTCGGCGGTCATCTGTTCGATGAGCGCCTCCATGCCGTGGAAGGTCATGTCCTTCCTCACGCGCTCGACGAAGGCGACGCGCAGGTGGCGGCCGTAGAGATCGCCCGAGAAGTCGAAGAGGAAGGTTTCGAGCACCTGGGTGGTGCCGTGGAACGTGGGGCGGGTGCCGATGTAGGCCGCCGCGTCGTGCCACTCCGTGCTGTGGGGCCCGACGATCCCGGCGCGCACGGCATAGATGCCCTCGCCCGGATGCAGGCG
The DNA here is from genome assembly GCA_938014945.1 of uncultured bacterium. Lineage (GTDB taxonomy): Bacteria > Pseudomonadota > Alphaproteobacteria > SP197 > SP197 > CALGGB01. Next base: position 1,279 of record CALLQH010000063.1, read on the forward strand.
GCCGTCGAGGCTGAGGTTCGCGGTGGGAAAGCCCATGGTGCGGCCGCGCCGGTCGCCGCCCTGGACGCGGCCCTCGTATTCCCAGGGGCGGCCGAGCAGGGCGCCGGCCTCGTCCACCAGGCCGCGGCGCAGCAGGACGCGGATCTCCGTGGAGGAGACCTTCTTTTCGCCCACGGCAATGGCCGGAAGCTCGTGGTAGGCGAAGCCCTCGGCCTTGGCCATCTGGTGCAGCACATAGGCGTTGCCGCGCCGGCCCTTGCCGAAGACGAACCCCGGCCCGGTGACGACATGGGCAACGCCCAGGCCCTTCACCAGCACGTCGGCGACGAAGTCCTGCGCGCTGCAGCCGGCCATGGCCGGATCGAAGGTGAGGTTGACCATCAGGTCGAGGCCGAGGCCCTCCAGCAGGCGCGCCTTCTGGCGGAAGGGTGTCAGGCGGAAGGGCACGGCATCGCCCTGGAAGAAGCTCCTCGGATGGGGCTCGAAGGTGACGACGCCCCAGGGGCCGCCCGCTTCACGCGCCAGCCGGCCCGCCTCGCCGATGATGCCCTGGTGGCCCAGATGCACGCCGTCGAAATTGCCCAGCGCCACGGCGCCGCCCCGCAGGCCGGCGGCCACGCCCAGCTCGGGATGGCGCAGGATGCGCATGGTGCGCGGGACCTTGCCGAACGCGCCGCTCAGGCCGCTTCGGGCTTGGGCAGCATGACCTGGGCCTCGCCCTCGATCACCACCTTGTCGCCGACCAGGCACAGGGTCTCCAGCGTCAGGCGGCGCTTGGCCTCGTCGATCGCGGTGACGGTGACGCGCGCGGTCACCGTGTCGCCGACGCGCACCGGGGCGCGGAACTTCAGGGTCTGGCCCATGTAGATGGTGCCGGGGCCGGGCAGGCGCGTGCCGATGACCGTGGAGATGTAACTCGCCCCCAGCATGCCGTGGGCGATGCGGCCCTTGAACATGGTCGCCCTGGCGAACTCGTCGTTGAGGTGGACGGGATTGTCGTCGCCCGAGACGCCGGCGAAGAGCACGATGTCGGCATCGGTCACCGTGCGGGCGTAGGACTCGGTGGAGCCGACCTTGAGGTCGGCGAGACGGTCGTGAACGGCTTCCATGGGGGCGCTCCGGCGCGGCGATTTGTGCGCCGCACCATAGGCAGCGCGGCCAAGCCCTTCAAGCAGACTCCCGCGCGGGCGCGCGGAAGCCGGGCGTCACGGGGACGGGGTGGGCGCAGACGATCGCTGTTTCCACAGCATGGATGGTCTGGCCAAGCCGGACCATGACAGCATGTGGGATGGCTGGCCGTCGTGCCGCGTCTGCGGGTGCGAACCCTAGCCGCGCCGCGAGTTGCGCTTGCGGGGGCCGCCGGGTTTGGGTTCGACGCGCTGCAGGCCGAGTGCGGCCTCGATGGCGGTGAGGTCCGGGCGGGGGCCGGGCTGGTGTTCGGCGAGCGCCTCGACCAGGGCGGCGATGTGTTCGGGCGTGGAGCCGCAGCAGCCGCCGATGATGCGGGCGCCGGCGTCGCGCGCCAGGCGCGCGTAGGTCTTCATCAGTTCGGGCGTGCCGGTGTAGCGGATCTGGCCGTCGACATATTCGGGCACGCCGCAGTTGCCCTTGGCGACCAGCACACGCTCCGGGCTCGCCGCCGCCGCGATGCCGGCGACCGCGGCGATCAGTTCACCCAGACCATTGCCGCAGTTGGCGCCGCAGGCCGCCAGCGGCGGCTGGCAGCCGTCGTAGAAGTGGGCGGCCGCCTCGGGTGTGAGCCCCATCATGGTGCGCCCGTTGGTGTCGAAGGTCATGGTGCAGACCACCGGCAGGCCGCTGGCCTGGCCGCCCTCGATGGCGGCCTGGGCCTCCTCGGACGACGACATGGTCTCGATCCACAGCATGTCGGCGCCGCCCTCGGCCAGCGCCAGTGCCTGCTCGCGGAAGGCATCGACCGCATCGGCGGGTTCCAGATCGCCGACCGGCTGCATGATCTCGCCCGTGGGGCCCATGGAGCCCGCGACCAGCACGGGACGGCCGGCGGCATCGGCGATCTCGCGCGCCAGCCTGGCGGCGTTGCGGTTGAGCTCGGCCACGCGGTGCTGGCTCTTGTGCAGCTTCATGCGGTGGCGCGTGCCGCCGAAGCTGTTGGTCAGGATGATGTCGGCGCCCGCCTCGACCATGCATCGGTGGTGGTCGCGGATGCGGTCCGGGTGGTCGGTGTTCCACAGCTCCGGCGCATCGCCCGTCTCCAGCCCGCGGGCAAAGAGATTGGTTCCGGTGGCGCCGTCGGCGACCAGATAGGGGCGTTCGGCCAGCAGGTGGCCGAGGCGGTGGGCGTGGGGAAGCTGATCAAACGACACGGCAAAATCCTTGCGCGACTGGCGTCAAGGCGGCGGGAACGCGCCGTTGTGACATGGCTGTCAGGCGGCTTCAAGGGCAGCCGCCGAACGATGGGGTCTCAGTCGCCGCCGGAGACGTTCTGCACGGAATCGCCGAGGTTCTCGAACATGGAGCCGACGTCGTCGCCCAGAAGGATGGCGATCGAGACGAAGGCCAGCGCGACGCAGGCGGCGATCAGGGCATACTCCATGGCGGTCACGGCCCGCGTTGCGCGCGCAAAACGGGCCATCGCGGCCGGAACGGCAGCAAGGAAACGCACTACAGCTCGAGCCATGGCTTTCCTCCGTGCACTGACGTGCAAGACTATGACAGGGCACCCGCATGGCGCCAGTGATGTGACCCTAACGCGAAAGGGTAAAGCAGCCGTTAAGCGCCACAGCCGCCCGTGGCCCGGCCGATCACGCGAAACAGCAGCGGCGCCAGCAGCACCACCAGGGCGATGCGCAGGGTGTGGTGGGCCGAGACGAAGGCCGGATCGATGTCCTGGGCAAGGGCGATGAGCGACATTTCGGCAAGGCCGCCTGGCGCGTAGGCCAGCAGCAGGGCGTCGAAATCGAGCCCCGTCGCCCAGCCCACCGCCAGGGCAAAGGCGACCGCCACGGTCAGCAGCAGCACCAGCGCGCCCACCGCCAGCACCATGGCGTGCAGCACGGTCATCGCACGCGTACCGGCAAAGCGGCAGCCGATCGCCGTGCCGAGCACCACCTGGGCCAGCGCCACCGCTTCCAGCGGCGGCGTCGAGGACGTGAGCCCGGCAAGGTGGATCGCGGCGCTGACGATCATCGGCCCGATCAGCGTCGCCGGGGGCAGGCGCAGGCGGAGGGCAAGCCAGCTTCCCACGACCGCCGCGGCGGCCAGCAGCGCGAGGTCCTGGAGGCCGACATCCAGCAGGTGCGGACGCCCGGCAAGCGCGGCGGCGGGTGCGGCGGCCTCGCCCGTCAGGCGGAACCAGAAGGGAATGGTGGAGACGACCAGCAGGATGCGCGTGGCATGCGCCAGCGAGATGGCGCGGGTGTCGCCGCCCTGCTCGGTGCCCAGCACGATCATCTGCGCCAGGCCCCCGGGCACGCCGGCGTAATAGGCCGTGGGCGGGTCGTAGCGGCCGACGCGGCGGAAATAGAGATGGGACAGCAGGGTGGCGATCAGCAGATAGGGCACCAGCGCCGACAGGCTGATCACCCAGTCCCCGGCCCGCGACAGCAGATCCGGGGTGAAGGCGCTGCCCAGCATGACGCCGAGCACGGCGACCATGACCGAGCGCAGCCCCGTCGACATGCGCAGGGGCACACGGGCGACCGCCGCGATGGTCGTGGCGCACATCGCCCCCAGCATCCAGGCCAGCGGCAGGTCGAGCCGCCAGAACAGCGCCCCGCCCGCCGCACCCAGCGCAAGGGCCAGGGCCATGGCCGGCCAGCTCTGTCCGCTGCCGAGATGGCGGGCAGGCGCGCTGGCGGAAGGCTGCGGATCGGCAGGCGGCATGAACAGAACTCGTATGCGCAGGGGCCTTGGACCCTAGAGGGGTTTGCCCGCGCGGTGAACCGGCCTGATCCTGACCGGCCGGCATGACAGGCGCATAACAAAAAGGCGGGACCGACTTGCGTCGATCCCGCCCTCGTTCGGGTCTGCTTCCAGGTTACCGCCGCCGCAATGGGCAACCTGGAGGCCGGCCCGGATGGGTTGGTGCAACCCTCGGCGCTTTAGGAGATCAGCGGCCGGAGAGCGTTGAACACGCCGCTCTTGGGCGCATGGTTCTCCCGCCGCTCGTTCAACCGGCGGTGGGCCTCCGCATGGGCCTCTGCGCGGTTCTTGAACTGGATGACGGACTTCATGATACTTCTCCTTATCGGTTTCGTGACGATCCGGTGCCTGCGGCACCCTTCTGATCTCGTCTCGATGGGCTAGAGATAAGTTTTCCGGCCGCTTTCCACAAACGACATCTTGTCACGGCACTCATTAGGAATACTTATAGAGCATGAGCAGCCGCAGACTCCCACCCCTGAACGCCCTGCGCGCCTTCGAAGCGGCCGCGCGGCACCTGTCGTTCACGCGCGCGGCCGACGAGCTGGGCGTCACCCAGGCGGCCGTCAGCCATCAGGTGAAGGCCCTGGAGGAGCGGCTGGAGGTGCGCCTGTTCGAGCGCCACGGCCGCGGCCTGTGGCTGACCGAGGAGGGCGAGATCTACCTGCCCTTCCTGCGCCAGGCCTTCGATCTGATCGCCGACGGCACCGACCTCATCCGCAGCCACGATGCCCACGGCCCCCTCAGCGTCACCATGCTGCCGACCTTCGCCGTGCGCTGGTTCATCCCGCGCCTGTCGGGTTTCCAGAAGCGCCATCCCGACATCGAGGTGCGCATCGCCACCAGCGAGCGCAACGTCGACTTCGCACGCGAGGACGTCGATTGCGGCATCCGCTACGGCAAGGGCGAGTGGCCCGGACTGGAGGCGGTGAAGCTGTTCGAGGACCGCTACATCGCCGTCTGTTCGCCCGAGCTGCTGAAAGGCCCGATTCCCCTGAGGAAGCCCGAGGACCTGAAGCACCACACCCTGATCCACGATCAGGAGGACGAGGACTGGCGCTTCTGGCTGACCGCGCTGCACATCAAGGGCGTCGACCCCACCAAGGGCCTCACCTTCGACAACCACGAGCTGGTCATCGAGGCCGCCGCCGCGGGCCTGGGCGTGGCGCTGGCCAGCCGCATCGTCATGCAGGACGACCTCGACGACGGCCGCCTGGTGATGCCCTTCGGCGACCTGACCGACGAGGACCTCTCCCACTGGCTGGTCTATCCCCGCGGCAGCCAGAAGAAGCCCAAGGTCGCGGCCTTCCGCGCCTGGCTGCTGGAGGAGGCGGCCGCCGCCACCGTCGCCATGAAGGCGGGCTGAACCCTACCAGCGCAGGGAAGGCACGATCGCGTCCGGGCGCACGCCCAGCCGCGCCATGGTTTCCTGCAGCACGGCAGGCTCCGGGCAGGTGCCCGCGGGCAGACCCCGTTCCTGCGCATCGCTGCCGCCCGCGATATAGCAGCACGCCACCCCGGCCCCGACGGCGCCGGCGATGTCGGTTTCCAGGCCGTCGCCCAGCGCCAGCACCTGTTCCGCCGGCACCCCCAGCACGCCGAGCGCTGCGTGGTAGATCGCCGGATGGGGCTTGCCGTACCACAGCACCCTGCCGCCCAGCGCGGCATAATGCTCTGCCACCGCGCCCGGCTTGGCCTGGCGCTGCCCGGCCCAGTAGGACCAGCGATCGGGATTGGGACAGACGAGCGGCACGCCGCGCGCCAGCATCGGCGCCAGCAGGCCGTCGTATTCGGCGGCATCGTGCATGCCGCTCCGGGGATCGCAGACCAGCAGCAGATCGGCCTCCTCCGGCGCGGCGGCGCGGCGGAAGCGGCGGCCGTCGAGCAGGGCCGCGTTTTCCTCCAGGCCGAGATACCAGAACGATCTGCGCCCGCCCGGCCCCAGATCGCCGGCAAGGCGCGCACGGCACACCTCGCCTGCGGTGACGATGCCGTCGTAGTGATCCGCCGGCACGCCCAGGGCGGCCAGGCGCGCGCTCTCCCGGCTGGCGCGTCTCTGGGCATTGGAGATCAGGCAGACCCTGCCCCGGCGGCGCAACGCCGCGAGACATGCCGCCGCGCCGGGCAGCAGGCGCCGGCCGTCGTGCAACGTGCCCCAGAGATCGAGCAGAAAGCCGTCGTAGCCCTGCGCCAGATCGCGCAGGCGGTCGATCATCGGCGGCACTGCGGTCACGCCGGGTCCAGGCGCGCAAGGTCCTCGGGAAAGGTCAGCTTGATCTGGTCGGGGTCGCCCGCGACCGTACGCACACGCCCGCCCGCCCGCTGCACCAGGGCATAGACGCCGTTCTCGAGCCAGCCCTCGCGCGCGGCCCGCGCGCAGGCCGCCTGGAGCGCATCGCGCCGGAAGGCCTGCGGCGTGTGCGAGAAGGCCAGCCTCTCGCGATCGACCACGCAGGCCATCCAGCCCTCGTCGTCGACCAGCATGGCCGCGCCGCGCACCACATTGGGCAAGACCGGAACGCAGGCATCGGCGCCGGCGAGCCCGGCCAGGACACGCGCCATCAGGGCAGGTTGGGGCGAAAGCTGGCTGACATCGTGCACCAGCACCACCGGCTCGGACGCCTCCGGGAGCAGCCGCGCCACGGTTTCCTGCTTGGTCGCGCCGCCGGGCAGGCAGGTCACCTGCCCGCCACCGACCAGGTCGCGGCCTTCTTCCAGGCGGTCTTCCGGCAGGCCGACGATGACCCGCCCGGCGCTTTCCAGGAGGTAGGCAACGGCATGTTCAAGCAGGGTGCGCCCGCGATGGCGCAGGAAGGCCTTGGGCCCCTGCCCCATCCGGGTTCCCCCGCCGGCCGCCGCCAGCAGCGCGCAGATCCGATCCCTGGGAACGGACGCACCCTCCAAACCTTCCACCAAGCGATCGCACTCCTGCTTCCGCCTCGGACATTACCGTACCGCGGTGCCGGTCGAGAAGGCGGCCGGTTTCAGCGGCGCGCGTCGTGGTGGCCGGTGTGGTCGAGCCCGGCCGCGGTCAGGTGGGCCCAGGCGGCGGCGCGGGCAACCTCGGGGATCGAGCCCCGGTTGATGCCGATGTCGCGCAGCTGGCGGTCGTTGAGCTGCGAGAGCGCCCGGGCCGACCTGCGGGCGATGCGGCCCTGGTTCCAGGCGAGCAGGGCCAGACGGCCCAGTTCGACGAGGCGGGCACCGAAGCTGCGCGGCGCGGGCGAAGCCACGGGCAGGCTGCGAACGTTGGAAACAAGCTCCTTGCGGGCGATGGTGCAAGTGTAGGTCATGTGAGCTCTCCTTGAGCGTCGGTTGCCGTTTGGTGCGGCTCTGGAGAGGAATTTGGTGCTTTTCTGCGGGCCTGACCAACGATATGATTTCGCCCGATGCATTAGATTAACTTGTGCGTTGAGGCCATGGATCCACGTCTTTCCCTGCTGCCGCTCAACAGCCTGCGCGCCTTCGAGGCCGCCGCGCGCCACCTTTCCTTCAGCCATGCGGCCGAGGAACTGGGCGTGACGCCCGCGGCGGTGAGCCACCAGATCCGCGCTCTGGAGGAGCGGCTGGGCCACCGCCTGTTCCTGCGCCGCACGCGTGCCGTGGAGCTGACCGACGCCGGCCGCCGTCTGCTGCCCGGCGTCGCCCAGGGGTTCACCACCCTGGTGCGCGCCATCGCCGAGCTGGGCGAGGCGGGCGACGAATCGGTGCTGACGGTGACCGCCTCCCCGTCGGTCGCCGCGCGCTGGCTGCTGCCGCGTCTGGACGCCTTCCAGACCGCTCACCCGGAGCTCGACATCCGCATTTCGGCCTCCAACCGGCTGGTCGACCTGGGGCGCGAGGGCGTCGATGTCGGCCTGCGTTTCGGTCAGGGCAACTATCCCGGCATGCACATCGACCGGCTGATGGATGTCGATCTGTTTCCCGTGTGCAGCCCGGACCTGGTGACGCCGCAGAAGCCCCTCAACTGCCCCGCCGATCTGGTCCACCACACCCTGCTCCATGACGAAAGCTGGAGCTGGCGGGAAGGCCCGGTGCCCGGCTGGGAGATGTGGCTGAAGGCGATCGGCGAGACCGGGGTCGATGCCCGCCGCGGCATGCGCCTGGACGGCGCGGCGCTGACCCTGGAAGCGGCCGCCATGGGCCGCGGCGTGGCGCTCGCCAGTTCCGGCATCACGGGCGACGACCTGGCGAGCGGCCGGCTGATCCGGCCCTTCGATCCCAGCCTCGACCTGCCGCTCGATCTCGGCATCTTCTTCGTCTGCCAGCCCGAGTCGCTGGAGCGCCCCGCGGTGGCGGCCTTCCGCGACTGGATCCTGGCCGAGGTTGCCGCGGGTTCGCGCATCCTGCCCGGCTGAGGCGCCTCAGCCCGCGCGCTCGCCCTGCATGGCCTCCACGATCAGGCGGTACTGCACGCGCATCTGCGCCATGCGGCGGTAGAAGTTCAGCAGCTCGCGCGCCGGGTCCATGATCTTCTCGTAGCCCGAGATGAAGGCGACGACGACGCCCAGTTCCGTCTGCCCTTCGATCACCAGCCAGCCGCCGAAGAGCAGCACGCCGATGGGGCCGAGGTGGCCGACCAGGTTGTTGACCAGCTTCACCAGGTACTTCAGCACCAGGATGCGCATGCGCACGCGGTAGATCTCGCGGATGCGGCTTTCGCCGTGGGTCTCGCCCTCCGCGGCCACCAGGTCGCCCAGTTCGCGCAGGACCACGGTGCGCCGTTCCACCAGATCGTTGAGGCGGCGCTGGATCCACGGCGTGATGAGCAGCGAGGGCAGGAAAAGCGCGAAGGCAAAGACCGCGATCAGCGGCTCGACCACCAGCATGTAGCCCATCACCGCGACCAGGGTTCCGGCCTGGAGCAGCGGGAAGCTCAGACTCTCGCCGACGAAGGCGCCGATCTGTTCGGCTTCCGAGGCGACCATCGAAACCGCGCTGCCGCCATGGCCGTTGCCGTCGGCCTTGAAGTCGTGGTGCGAGAGCGCCTGGCGCAGGGAGCGGATGACGCTTTCGGAAATGCGCCCCTCATAGACGCTGCGCGCGAACTTCAGCGCCACGGTGGCCATCGCCACGGCGAAATAGATGCCGCACAGCCAGAGCAGCAGCTTGACGTCGCTCGCCATGATGGCGTCGTCGACCACGCGCCGCTGCAGTTCCAGCGGCGCCATCGACAGCGGCAGCACCAGCAGGGTGAGCACGATGAGGCGGATCTGCTGGGGCCGGCTGACGCGCCAGACGTAGCGGTAGAGCGTCTGGGGGAAACGGCGCGGCGGGCGCACGCCCGAGGACGGCAGGGTGGCATCGACCACCCCCAGCAGGATGTCCTCGGCGACGTGGGCCTCTCCGATCGTGCCTTCGTTGCCCTCAGCCAGGGGAGGTTTCCGTCTGTCGCGCGTGGCGGATGACGTGGTTGGCGATCATGGGGCCGAGGTCTCCTTCAAGATCGTGGCCCATGCCGGGGATCTCCACCAGCGCGGCGCCTGGAATGTTGCGGGCGGTGTCGCGGCCGTGTTCGGGCTGGACGAGGCAATCGTCGAGTCCGTGGATGACGAGGCTGGGCACCGTGATGGTCTTCAGCAGATCAACGCGCGAGCCGGAGGAACGTACCGCCGCGAATTGCCGTTTCACGCCCTCGGGCGTCCAGCAGCGGTCGTAGGCGCGCCCGATCAGGTCGGCGCGCTCGGCCTCGTTGAAGGGATAACCGGGGCTGCCCCAGACCCGGTCGCACTTCAGGGTGAAGGCGATGACGCTGTCGCGGTCATCAGGCTTGTCCGGCTGGGCAAGCAGCAGGGCGCGCACCTCCGGGCTGCTGCCGAGCGGAATCTCCGGATTGCCCGATGACGACATCACCGAGGTCATGGAAAGCAGCCGCTCGGGCCGCCGCGCGGCCATGACCTGCACGATCATGCCGCCCATGGACATGCCCGTGATGTGCGCCTTGTCGATGCCGAAGTGGTCCATGACGGCGAACTGGTCGTCAGCGAAGTCGGTGACGCCGTAGGGCACGTCCAGCGGTTCGCCCGCATCGAGACGGCGCTGCATGTCGTCGGCGTCGATCGTGCCCCAGGCATCGAACTTCCGGGAGAGGCCGGCATCGCGGTTGTCGGCGGTGACGACGTAAAACCCGGCGGCAACGAAGCGTTCGATCATGGCTGCGGGCCAGTGGATGATCTGGCTGCCCAGGCCGCGCACGAGCACCAG
>CALLQH010000064.1 GCA_938014945.1 uncultured bacterium
CGCCCGGCAAGCTCACCCAGCCGATCGTGCGCGAGCTGGTGAAGGAGATCATGCTGGTCACCGAGATCCAGCTCGAGGGCGCGGTGCAGATGTTCCTGGAGATCGAGAAGACCGTCGCGGAGGGCGGCGGCGCGGCGGCTCTGGCGGCTGTGCTCGCCCATCCGGAGAAGTTCACCGGCCGCAAGGTCGGCATCATCCTCTCGGGCGGCAACATCGACACTCGCATCCTCTCGGCCGCGATCGAACACGGTCTGGTGCGCGAAGGCCGCATGGTGCGCCTGCGCGTGCAGATTTCCGATGCGCCGGGTACGCTCGCGACCATCGCCCGCATCATCGGCGAGGCCGACGCCAACATCATCGAGGTGTATCACCAGCGCGCCTTCTCCAGCCTGCCGGTAAAGCAGGCCGAACTCGACGTGGTGCTCGAAACCCTGGACCGCGACCACATCCACGACATCATGGGCCGCCTGACCGCGGCGGGTTTCGTCGTCCATCAGCCCGGCACGACCGGCTGAGGACGCAGCTTGCTCTTGACCGCGGGCCGGCCTTCGATGATTCTTTAAAGCCATGAAAAACAAGATCATTTGCGTCGTTCATGGCGAACACTCCCGAACCGGCCGGATCGGGACCATCGTGCGCGATCTTGGCTTCGAGGAAGTCCGCTGCTGCAACAAGCTGGGTGATCCCCTGCCCGAAAGCTTCGAGGACATCGCCGGGGTATGCATCTTCGGCGGCCCGATGAGCGCCAACGACGACGATACCCTGCCCTTCATTGCCGCCGAACTCGCCTGGATCGAGACCGTGCTTGCCGCACAGGTGCCCTATCTCGGCATCTGCCTTGGCGGCCAGATGCTGGCGCGCACCCTGGGCGCCACGGTGCGGCCCAATCCCGAAGGCTGGCACGAGATCGGCTATCACCGCATCGCCCCCACGCCCTGCGGATCGCCGCTCTTCGGGGACCTCGACTATGTCTACCAGTGGCATGGCGAGGGCTTCGAACTGCCACGCTGCTGCGACCTGCTGGCCACCGGCGTCTCGGGCCATTTCCCCAACCAGGCCTACCGCTACGGCGACAAGGTCTTCGGCCTGCAGTTCCACCCGGAATGCACCCGCGACATCATCGAGTGGTGGATGAGCGGGGCGAGCGAGAAGCTGAAGGAACGGGGCGCCCAGCAGGCCGAGGAACAGATCGCCGGCGCCTGCGTCCATGACGATCACATCGACGCCTGGACCCGCGCGTTTCTGACAGAATGGCTCGAAGCTGCCCCCGCCCAGCCTGCGGCTCGCATCGCCGCTTCCTGATCCGAGAGCACGCTCACGGCCAGCCGCGCAGCGCCGCCTCCAGAAGGATCAGCCGGTCGTTGCCCCAGAACATCCTTCCGTCCTCCAGAAGAAACGTCGGAACGCCGAAGACCCCCTGCTCCGCCGCCCGCGCGACATCGGCGTCATGTTCGGCAAGCAGGGCGGGATCATCGAGGTCGTGCCGGAAGCGGTCCATGTCGAGGCCCTCGGCCTTAGCCTCCGCCAGGATTTCCTCGCGACCGAAGGCGGCGATGTCGTCGACGAAACCCAGGCGGAACAGCCGGAGGCTCATCGGCACCACGAGATCCTGGCGGCCGGCGGCAAGTGCGGCGAGCGCCGGCAGCAGGGGATCGGCGGTCAGCCGGCCCACGGGCTCGCGGAAGGGCACGCGGTAGAACGCCGCCCAGGCCTCGGCGTCGCGCTGGCGATAATCCCAGTCGTACTGGCCGCCCGCGCCCTCCCGGAAGGGGTTGTCGGCGCGTCGTCCGATCAGGCTGCGGCTGGAAATCGGCCGCCAGCGGAAGACCACGTCCTCTTCGGCCTCGATGCGCGCGATCTGGGTCGCCGCCAGATAGGAATAACGGCTGCCCAGCCCGTAGATGAAGTCGACCTGCGGCATCGTCTCGCGCTCCCGTGCGTTGCACCTGCTGCGTGCTGCCCCCATCTGGCGGGATGACAGTATGCAAGCAAGAGGAGCAGATGGCATGGGGCTTCTGATCGAAGGGTTCTGGCGCGACCAGTGGTACGACACCGAAGGCAATGACGGCGCCTTCAAGCGCGGCGAGTCCGAATTCCGCGACTGGGTGAGCGCCGATCCTTCGGCCCGCTTCACGGCCGAACCGGGCCGCTACCATCTCTATGTCTCCTACGCATGCCCGTGGGCGCACCGCACCCTGATCCTGCGCGCGCTGAAGGGGCTGGAGAAGACCATCACCGTTTCGGTGGTCTCGCCCCGCATGGGCAACAACGGCTGGGAATTCTCCGACTTCCCCGGAGTCATTCCCGACGAGGTCAACGGCGTGCGTTACCTCCACGAGATCTACACGAAGGCCAAGCCCGACCACACCGGACGCGTCACCGTGCCGGTGCTGTGGGACCGCAAGGAAGGGACCATCGTCAGCAACGAGTCCGCAGAGATCATCCGGATGCTCAACAGCGCCTTCGACGGCGTCGGCGGCAACGCGGATGTCGACATGTACCCGGAGGACCTGCGCGAGGAGATCGATGCGATCAACAAGCCGGTCTATGACCACGTCAACAACGGGGTCTACAAGGCCGGCTTCGCGACGAAGCAGGAAGCCTACGAGGAGGCTTACGACAAGCTCTTCGAGACGCTCGACATGCTGGAGGAGCGCCTGTCACGCCAGCGCTACCTCGTCGGCGACCGCGTCACGGAGGCCGACTGGCGGCTGCTCACCACCCTGCTGCGCTTCGATCCGGTCTATCACGGCCACTTCAAGTGCAACCGGCAGAAGCTCAGCGAATTCCACAACCTGTGGAACTACACCCTCGACCTCTACCAGACGCCCGGCGTGGCCGAGACCGTGCATCTCGACCACATCCAGACCCACTACTACTGGAGCCACCCGCAGGTGAACCCCACCCGCATCGTGCCCGCCGGCCCCACCATCGACTACAGCCAGCCGCACGACCG
>CALLQH010000065.1 GCA_938014945.1 uncultured bacterium
CGGCAGTTCCCCCGCTGGCGGAAACTCGTGCATCGCTCTCAGGCCTGCGCGACGCCCCAGATGTCCACCGTGTTGTCAGCCGAGTGCATCATCGGCTTGGCGACGAGCGTCGTGGGCGGAAGCGCGCCGCCGACGCAGCCGGCGACCGTGTCGAGGAACTGGCGGGTGGTCTTCTCGCCCTCCGGGCAGGTGAAGTAGCAGACCATCAGCTTGAGATCGGCGGTGGTCCGGTTGAAGCCGCGCAGGATGTCCTCGATGTAGCTCATGGTCATGCGCGTCTGGGCGACGAGGTCACCCGGCAGCATGCGCGCGCCGGTATTGGAATAGGGCTCCGACGGCACCTGACCGCCGAGCCAGATGGTGTCGCGCAGCTTGATGCCCTGGCGGTAGGGCAGCGGGATCGGCCAGTCCCAGACGCGCTTGGGCCAGGAATCGCCGCGCGGGATGTACTTGTCGAAGCCGTTCCATTCCTCGCGCATGGCCAGCACCTCGATCTTGGTGACGGCACCCTCGGGGTAGAGGCGCTGGCAGGGCACCACCGTGGCGGGCGGGCCGGGTTCGGCGAAGTGGCTGGCGCGGGCACGTGCGAGCGGCGCCCACTGCTCGCGCGTCGTGCCGAAGTAGTAACCCTCCATCTTGACGCTGTCCTGGGGACTGGCGCCGAGCTCGGCGAGGGTGGCCTCGTGGTAGCCCATGATGGTGTGGCTCTGGCCGGGGCCATCGCCGGGCTGGGCGACGCGGTGGTCGGCGTCCGCAGCGGTGCGGTTGGAGACGGCGATGAACTCGCCCGCGCGCAGGCCGCCGGTGACCGCCCTGCCCTTGAAACGATCGGCATAGGCCGCGGGCACCGGGCGCGTGGCGACACGGATGTCGCTGCCCTTGCGCCAGTGGCGGCAGGCGATGACCTGGATCTGGATGACCTGGCCGTCGAAGGGCTGCAGCGGCTCGGGAACCGTGGAGATCGCGGGCATCGGATCGTCGGGGAAGTGGGCGGCGAGTTTCGCCACGATCTCCCAGTCGTCGACCTCGACCGAATAGAACGCCTTGATGCGCACCGCATCGGCGAGCGAACAGCTTTCGGCACGCAGGGCATCGGCGATGTTGGCGACCGCGCCGGCGATCTGGGCATCGAGATCGCCGGGATTGCGGATGCTGCCGTTCTCATCGAAATCGCCAGCGCCGCCGACGAAGGTCAGCCCCCCTGCGGTGCCCGAGACATGGTGGGTGTGCGCGATCGGCCAGTGCCAGATGTTGCTCATCAATACGAACCTTCCTGCGGGAAAACGGTCAGGCCGTCGAATTGGCGGCGGCGGCGCGCTTTCGCTTCAGCTCGGTAAGGGTGTCGTGGCCGACGTAGAAATCATCGCCCTCGACCTCCTGGAAGTTGACCCAGATGTTGCTCAGCGCCGAGCCGGTGGCCTCGTGGACGGCGTCCGCGATCTTCCTGGCGGCCTCGTCCTTCTTCTGCTGGTTGGGGCCCTTGGCCCAGAGGACGTTGATGACGGGCATGGTGAAGCTCCGGAAAGGTTGTCGGACAAAAGCATGCACCGACATGGCGCCGGGTTCCAGCGCAGCGTCAGGCCACGGTCTCCACGCGATGGCAGCGCACCGCGTGACCGGGATCGACCGGCAGGATATCCGGCACGGCTTCGGCGCAGCGCGGAAGGGCCCGCGGGCAGCGGCCGCGGAAGGAGCAGCCGCCGGGACCGCCGCCCCGCTCCTCGATCAGGACGGGGCCGGTCTCCACGGGCAGGCCGGGCTCGGGCTCCAGCACCGCGCCGACCAGTGCGCAGGTATAGGGATGGCGCGGCGCCAGCGTCACCTCGGCGGCAGGACCGATCTCGCACAGCCGGCCGCGGTAGAGCACGGCGATGCGACGGGCGACGGCGCGCACCACGGCGAGATCGTGGGAGACCATGATACAGGCCACGCCGCGCGAGGCGCAGAGATCGGCAAGCAGGTTGAGGATCGAGGCCTGGACCGAGACGTCGAGGGCGGAGGTCACCTCGTCGCACAGGATGATCTCCGGATCGGCGGCAAAGGCGCGCGCGATGGCGACACGCTGCTTCTCGCCGCCCGAAAGCTGGCTCGGCAGGCGGTCGAGATAGTCCTCGCCGAGGCGGACATCGGCCAGAAGTTCGGCCATGCGCACCCCCGCTGCCTCGCCCGAGAGACCGTGGTAGATCGCCAGAGGGCGGGCGAGGATCTCGCGAATCGTGCGGCGGGGGTTGAGCGAGGCATCCGGGTTCTGGAAGACGAGCTGGACGCGGCGCAGGACGTCGCGCGGGCGCTCGTCCACGGATAACGAGAGGTCGCTGCCGTCGGCCAGCCTGATGGTTCCCTGAGCGAGCGGCCACAGCCCGGCGATGCCGCGCAGGATGGTCGACTTGCCCGAACCGGATTCGCCGACCAGCCCCAGCACCTCGCCGTGTTCCAGGGTGAAGGAAACGCCGTCAACGGCGCGCGACGGGGCGGTCCCGCCCAGCCCGAAGCGGTCAAAAAGGCCGGGGCGGGCATAGGTGATGGCGATGTCCTCGACCCGCAGGACCGGCTGGCGATCGGCGGCGGCCAGCACCGTGGCGGCAAGGTCGTGGGGCCGCTGCCAGGGCGGCAGTTCCTCGGCAAAGTGGCAGGCGACGGCGCCGCCCGCCATGGGCCACAGCGGCGGCATCTCGGCGCGGCAGCGGTCGCGGACATGGTCGCAGCGCAGGGCAAAGCGGCAGCCCTGCGGCATCCGGCCCATGGTCGGCGGACGCCCGGGAATCGGCTCGGGCACCGCGCCGGTCTTCAGGCGCGGGATCGAGGCGAGCAGGCCGCGGGCATAAGGGTGCTTGGGGCGCACGAGCACCTCGTCGGCGCTGCCGGTTTCGACGATGCGGCCGGCGTACATCACCGCAACCTCGTCGCACAGGCGGGCGATGACGCCGATGTCGTGGCTGACGCAGACCATGGCGGTGCCGCTCTGGTCGGCGAGTTCCCGCAGCAGCTCCAGGATGCGCAGCTGGGTGGTGACGTCGAGCCCGGTGGTCGGCTCGTCGAGCAGCAACAGCACCGGATCGACCGCGAGCGCCATGGCGACCGCAATGCGCTGCTGCTGGCCGCCGGAGAGCTCGTGGGGGTAGCGGCGCGCCAGTTCGGCGGGACTGGGCAACTGCACCCGGTCGATCAGGTCGCGTACACGTTCGTGGCGCTCGGCGGGACCGAGATCGGTGTGGAAGCGCAGCACCTCGTCGATCTGGGCGCCGATGCGCAGGGTGGGCGTGAGCGCCTGCCCGGCGTTCTGCGGCACCATGGCGATGCGCTTGCCGCGTAGGGCGTCGAGTTCGGCTTCGGGCATCTCGAAGAGCGAACGGCCCTCGAAGCGGCAGGCGCCGTGGGTGACCGCGAGCCCCGCCTTGGCATGGCCCATCAGGGCCAGCAGCAGGGTGCTCTTGCCGCAGCCGGACTCGCCGGCAAGGCCCAGCGAGACGCCGTGGCGCAGGGAGAGCGAGACGCCGTCGACGATGGCGGCGAGTTCGCCCGCGCGGGTGACAAAGCCGATCTGGAGATCGTCGGCGGCGATGACGTCGGGCCGGGTCTCCATCACACCGCCGACTTCTTCATGCGGTCGACACCCAGCGCCTTGGCCAGACCGTCCGAGAGCAGGTTGATGCCGATGATGAGCGAGGAAAGCGCGATCATGGGGGCGAGCACCGGCCAGGGCGAGACCATCATGGCGCTGCGCGCGTCGGCGATCATGAGGCCCCAGTCCGGCGTCGGCGGTGTGGCGCCGAAGCCGAGGAAGGAGAGCGAACTGAAACCCAGCAGCATCCACGACCAGGTCATGGCGGCCTGCACCGCCAGGGTATCGAGCACGTTGGGCAACATCTCGTGGATGATGACGACGCTGCGCCGCTCGCCGCGCGCGCGGGCGGCCAGGATGAAGTCGCGCGTGACGACATCGAGCGCCGCGGCGCGCACCACGCGCACGATGGAAAGACCGTAGGAGATGCCGAGGATCGGGATGAGCACGCCCATGCCGGTGCCCAGCCCCGCGACGAAGAGCATGACGAAGAGGATCCAGGGGATCGCCAGCAAGGCATCGACCATGCGCATCGAGGCCTCGTCGACGAAGCGGCCGGCAAACGCGAGGAAGATGCCGAAGAGGCCGCCCCAGAGCACGGCCACGCCCGTCGCCATGGTCGAGACGAGGATCGCCTCGCGCCCGCCCATCAGGGTGCGGGTCAGGACATCGCGGCCCAGATGGTCGCCGCCCAGCCAGTGCTGCGCCGAGGGTTCGGCGAACATCGCCTTGGAATCCTGCGCGGCGAAGTCGTAGGGCACGATGGCGGGGGCAAGCAGCGCGATCGTCAGGTGGACGACGATGATGGCCAGGCCGATGGCGCCCGAGGGGCGCGACAGGACGTCGCGGAACCACGCTGGCAGCAGCCGGCGGCGGCGGGCGAGCGGTGCGGCCGGGGCGGTCATCCCCGGAAGGTCCGCAGGCGCGGGTTGAGCAGGAGCGAGGCGAGATCGGTTGCCAGGTTGGTGACGATGTAGCCCGTCGCCAGGATCAGCACGATGCACTGGGTGAGCGGCAGATCGCGGTCGGCCACGGCATCGACCGAGAGGCGGCCGAGACCCGGAAAGTTGAAGACCGATTCGATGACGACGACACCGCCCAGCAGCCAGGCGACCGTGAGGCCGATGACGTTGATCGCCGGCAGCAGCGAATTGGGCAGGACGTGGCGCAGCAGGATCCAGCGGAACGGAAGCCCCTTCAACCGCGCCATGGCGACGTATTCGCTCTCCATGACGTCGATGACGCTGGAGCGGACCATGCGCAGGATGTGGGCGGCAAAGACGAGCGCCAGCGCCACGGTCGGCAGGATGGTGCTGCCGAGCAGGACGCTGATGGGCGCATCGGCGGGCGCGGTGACCACGCCGCTGGTCCAGCCCAGCGAAATCGAGAAGACGAGGATGAGCAGGGTCGCCGAGACGAACTCCGGCACGGTCATCGCCAGGATGCTG
>CALLQH010000066.1 GCA_938014945.1 uncultured bacterium
ATGACAGGTGGAAAAAGCGGGCAGGGATGCGGTCCACATCAGCGCGTCCGCTCCGCGCCTCCGCGCCTCCGCGCCTCCGCGCGACCCGTTGCAACTTCCCCGCCGCATTGCGCCGCACGGCCTGGCATCCCACGATGGGCGCCAGTTCAGTGGGAGTACGGCATGGCCGGTGTGCGTGAGATCGAGAACCTTTGGATTCCCCTGCCCGACGGCGGCCGGCTGGCGGCGCGGGTGTGGCTGCCGGAGGGGGCCGAGAGCGAGCCCGTTCCGGCGATCGTCGAATACCTGCCCTACCGCAAGCGCGACCTGATGTCGGGCTCCGACGACCGGCTGTATCCCTGGTATGCGGCGCGGGGTTACGCCTGCCTGCGCATCGACCTGCGCGGCTCGGGCGAGTCCTCGGGCGTGCTGACCGACGAGTACCTGCCCATAGAGCAGGACGACATGGTCGCGGCACTCGCCTGGATCGGCGCGCAGGACTGGTGCAGCGGCAAGGTCGGGATGATGGGCATCTCCTGGTCCGGCTTCAACGCGCTGCAGGTCGCCGCGCGGCGGCCGCCGGAGCTTGCCGCCATCGTCGCCGTCGCCGCGACCGACGACCGCTTCCGCGACGACGTCCACGCCATGGGCGGCTGGCCCATCCTCAACGACAACGTCTACTGGGGCGCCTCCTTCCTGCTCGACATGTGCCTGCCGCCGGACCCGGCGCTGGTCGGGCAGGACTGGCGCGCCATGTGGCGGCAGCGCTGCGAGGCGGCCGAGCCGCCGGTCGGTTTGTGGCTCAAGCACGCCCACCGCGACGCCTACTGGAAGCAGGGCTCGGTCGCCGTCGCGCCCGGCGACATCGCCTGCCCGACCATGGTCGTCGCCGGTTTCTCCGACGGTTACCAGAACGCCGCCTTCCGCCTGATGGAAACGCTCGACGTGCCGCGCCGCGCCCTGATCGGCCCCTGGGTCCATGCCTGGCCGCACCATTCGGCGGTCGGACCGCGCATCGGCTTCCTGGAGGAGACGCTCGCCTGGTGGGACCGCTGGCTGAAGGGCGAAGAGAACGGCATCGAGGACGAGCCGGCCGTGCAGGTCTTCGTCCAGGAAAGCCAGCGCGCCGTGCCCATGGCCGACGAACGGCGCGGCCGTTTCGCCGCCCTGCCGTCCTGGCCCGCCCCGGGCATCGCGCCGCGCACCCTGGTGCTCAACGACGGTTGCCTCGATGCCCGGCCCAAGAAGGCGGTGACGCGTACCATCGCCTCGCCGCCCGCGACGGGCCTTTGCGCGGGCGACTGGTCGCCCTTCGGCGGCGGTGCGGAACTGGCCGCCGATCAGAGGAGCGACGATGCCGGTTCGTTGTGTTTCGAGGGCGCGGTGCTGAAACGCCCGCTCGACATCGTCGGCGCGCCGGCCCTTGCCCTGCGCGTCGCCGTCGACCAGCCGGACGCCTTTCTGGTGGCGCGCCTGGTGGACGTCCATCCGGACGGTCACAGCACCCTGCTCAGCGTCGGCGTGCTCAACCTCGCCCACCGCGATGGCGACGACCATGCCGAGCCGGTGACGCCGGGCGAGACCATGGACGTCACCATCGCCCTCAACCACTGCGCCCGTCGCGTCCTGCCCGGCCATCGCCTGCGCCTGGCGGTCTCCACCGCATGGTGGCCGATGCTGTGGCCCGCGCCGGAGCCGGTGACCGCGACGGTGACGACGGGCGAAAGCGTGCTGACCCTGCCGGTGATGGCGGCCTCTGCGCCGGTGCGCGGCGCCCGCCCGCCCGCACCGCCCTCGCCGGGCGCGCCCACGGCGCAGATCACCCGGCGCGAGGGCGAGCGCGGCCGCACGGCCCTGCAACGCGACTATGGCGCGGGCACGACCACGCTCGTCAGCCGCCGGGGCGGCGGCCTCACGGAGAATCCCGCCATCGACCTGCTCTACGGTGTCGACGGCGAGGATCGCTTCACGATCAGCGACGACGGCCGCCGCGTCGAAGCCGTGGCGACGCGCAGCGCCCTCTTCGAGCGGGCAGGCTGGAAGGTGGAGGTCGAGGTCACGACGACGCTCATCTGGCAGGGCGGCATCTTCACCCTGGATGCAAGCCTCACCGGCCGCGAAAACGGCACGGCCGTCATCGAACGGACCTGGTCCGACCGCTTCGCCTACGGCTGAGAGACTGCGCGTTCCTGCAGGCGCTGCTTGAAGCCGATGGCCGCCATGGCAAAGCCACCGTCGCTGCCGTCGACGAAATGGACGTGCTCGCTTCTGGCGATGTCGAAGACCAGGCAGGTCATCAGCGCCTCGGGCGCCAGATGGGTGCCGTAGATCACATCGCCGTCGCGCCAGGCCTGCTCCAGCACGGCCTCCACCGCCCCGGCCTGTTCCGGCGTGACGTCGATCAGGGCGCGGAACATGCCGTCGAACTTGCGGAAATCGGTGTTGGTGCGCAGCTCGTCGCCGTAGCGCGGGGCGTCGTAGGGGCCGACACGGCTCCTCGTGCGTTCCGCCCAGAGCTGCAGCAGGGAGGAGACCAGCACCTCCGCGTAACGCCGCCAGACCGGCTTCCTGCCTGCCGTGGCGCGGGCTTCCAGCCAAAGGCCGCGCGGCGGCCAGCGGAAGCGCATGGAGCCGGTGCTGGCCGGCGCGCATTCGCTGATGTCCTGGCCCAGCACCGTACCGATCCGCGCGATCACACCGGCAAGCACCCTGCCGTCCGCCTCCGGGCTTCCGGCCGTGGCCTGCACCAGCAGGTTCATCATGCGTCCGTGCACGGGAAGCAGCGGGTCCCAGCGGCAGGAGAGACCCTCAAGGTCGGGCGGGCCGGTTTCGCCCGTGGCGCTCAGGCGGTGACGGTCGCCCTCCAGGCCGGTCTTCACCAGCCGCTCGGCAAGCTCGATGCCCTCGCCCGCGAACATGGCGAGGTGGTTGCCGGGGCTCAGCAGGTACTTGCGCACGCGCACATCGGCGCCACGCGCCCGCAGATCGGCGACCGCCACGGCGCCGACCCGCAGGTCCAGGCCGAACATGGCGTGTGAGGTGGCCTGCAGGGCGAGCAGGGCCTCGCAGGCCGTTTCCTTCAGCACGTGCGGCACGGCCAGGGTCGCGCCGTCGCCGCCGAAGGCATAGGGCAGTTCGATGTCGCCGCGGACATTGAGCACCGCCGTGATCGAACACGCCCCCACCATGTTGACGCTCTTGTAGCGGCCCTCGCGGATCGCCTGCGTCGAGCCGGCGACATCGGAGATGAGGATCCACCAGTCCTCGGGCAGGGGGACGTATTCGGCAAAGGCGACGAAATCGGAAAAGCGGTCGAAGGGTTCGAGGCCGGCGTAGAAGCGTGCGCTGTCCCCGCCCATGACGCGCTCAGCGCCAGATCGGCTTGCCGCTGCCGGGCAGGCCGTAAGTGTCCCACTTGCGCGTGACCTCCTCGATCACCTTTTCGTCCATGGCGATCTTGGTGCCCCATTCGCGGTTCGTCTCGCCGGCCATCTTGTTGGTGGCGTCCAGGCCGATCTTGCCGCCCAGACCGCTGATGGGGCTGGCGAAATCCAGGTAGTCGATGGGCGTCCTCTCGACCACGGTGATGTCGCGCGCCGGGTCCATGCGCGTCGACATGGCCCACATGACGTCCTTCCAGTCGCGGCAATCGATGTCGTCGTCCACGACGATGACGAACTTCGTGTACATGAACTGGCGCAGGTAGGACCACACCCCCATCATCACGCGCTTGGCATGGCCCGCGTAGGCCTTTTTCATCGAGACGACGGCGATGCGGTAGCTGCAGCCCTCGGGCGGCAGCCAGAAATCGACGATCTCGGGGAACTGCTGCTGCAGCAGGGGAATGAAGACCTCGTTCAGCG
>CALLQH010000067.1 GCA_938014945.1 uncultured bacterium
AACGCCGTGGCGTCCGGCCCAGCCGCGCAAGGTGTCCACGCCGCGCGGTGTTTCGGGGAAGATCTTCTGAACGGCATCGCCGGCCTGGTCGAAGATTTCCAGACTCAGGCAGCTGCTGCCATCCCGTGGCGCTTCGACGATGTAGGCGTGTCGCCAGGCACTGTAGAACATGCGCAGGTCGATGCCGCCGTTGATCACCAGGCCGACCTCCTTGCCGCCGCGCAGGGCGCCGTAGTGGCCCCAGGACTTGTGGATGGCATGGGCATTGCGCGTCACAGTGCGCACACGGCCAAGCTCCCTGGCATGGTTGAGGAGTTCGGACCAATCGGGGGCGAGAGCGACCTTGCGCAGGTCGCCGCGTGCTGCCAGCCGTTCCAGTTCGCTGCCGCCCGCCGTCCCGCCCGGCAGGTCAGCGCGTTCGGAGAGGCGATGTTCGTCGATGGACGGGGCATCGTCTGCGCGGGCGTGGTCGTCGACCGGCGCAAGGGTGTTGGAATCGAGCATGGTGCGTCCTCCGCTCACCAGGTGAAGGTGTAACTGGCGCCAACCTTCCAGTTGCGGCCGGCTTCATAGGAATCGGTGGCGACACGCGAGTAGGCCTTGTCGAACGCGTTATCGACGCCAAGGTCGATGCGCAGGCCGTTCAGCAGGTCGTCGCTGGGCTGCCAGGCGGCGTAGAAGTCCTGCACGGCATAGCCGCCGCGTTCGTCGGCGGGCGTGTTGACCTTGTCGAAGGCCCAGGCGCCGATCATGCGCCAGCCGACCAGGGAGTCGAATTCGGGCAGCTTCACCGCCGCGCCCAGCAGCAGTTCGTTGGGCGTCAGCACGCCCAGGCGGTTGCCTGTGGAAAGGTCCTTGCCGTTGATCTGCGAATAGCCGGCATTGAGGATGAAGCGCGAATTCTCGTAGCTGGCCTCTGCCTCGGTCGACCACAGGCGGGCATCGGCGACATTGACCGCCTGGGTGGTGCCGTCGCAGTTGCCGGGAATGAACGGGTTGCAGTTCACGAAGGGCGAGGGCTGCACGACGTTGAGGTCGATGAAGTTGCTGCCGTCGATGAAGGCGCGCGACACCTTGAACTGGAACAGGTCACCGGCTTCGGCGACGTTGTCGAAGTTGAGGCCCATGCCGATTTCCTGCGTCGTCGTCACCTGGGGCTGCAGGCCCGGATTGGCGATGAAGCGGTTGGTGATGCCGGGGCCGATGGGGATGCGGAAATGCACACCCGACAGGTAAAGCTGATCGAAGGTCGGCGCGCGGAAGGCCTCGGCATAGTTGCCGAACACCATCAGCCACTCGGTCGGCAGATAGCTGATACCGAAGCGCGGCGAGACGTGATCGTTGCTGTTGTCGGCCGCAACGTCGCTCGTCGTCTTGTAGTCGTCGTAGCGCAGGCCCGGAAGCAGCAGCACGCGGCCGGGGACAAAGCCCAGCGGCTCGGCGATGTCGAACTCGCCCTGCACGAAGGTGCCCGCGAAGGTCGCCGTGGCGTCGGGCACGCCGTCGCGGTTGAAGCCGGCCTGGTCGCCGTCCTGGATGTCCCGGTAGGCCTCGACGCCGTAGGTCAGCGTCAGGCCGGCATCCTCGCCCAGCATGAAGCGGCTGCGATTGTCGACGCGCAGGCCGGTGGTGTCGACGTGGCGGGAGAACTGCTCGCCGGCATTGCCCGTGCCGTTGGCGTCCAGGCGCAGGCCGGTATCGTCGGTCATCGTGTAGTAGAGGCCGACATCCAGATCGACCCAGGAATTGCCGGGATCGTCCCAGTCGTAGCCCAGGGTGAAGGTCGTGGTGTTGATCTTCTTGTTGACGATGTCGTTGCCGCCGGCGCCCTGGCCGTTGTTGGGCTCCTGCGCGTTGTCCTCGTAGTGGTTGATGCCTGCTGAAAGCTCCTGGAAGGTGGCGAACTGCCAGGAACTCTTGAGCAGGGCGGCGAAGATGTCGTCGTCCGTGCGGTCGAGTTCGGTGCCGTTGCCGAGCTCGATGGAGCCGGAGTCGCGACCCGTGACGCTGGCGATCATGTCGATGTCGTCGGTCGGCGCGGCAAAGCCGGTCGACGTGCCGACGATCTCGTGGAACGCGGTCTGATAGCCCGTGCCCAGGCGGAAACCGGCGGTTTCGCCCGGAGCCAGGAAGTCGGCGGCCTCCAGCGTGCGGTATTCGATGACACCGCCGGTGCCGCCGCTGCCGTAGAGCGAGGAGGCGGGGCCGCGCAGCACTTCGACGCTTTCAATCATCGAGGGGTCGATGAAATAGCGCCCGTCGTGGCCGGCATTGAAGTTCTGGCGCGCGCCGTCGATCAGCACCACCACGTCGGGACCGGAGAAGCCGCGGATCGTCGGCACCTCGCCGATGCGGCGCGGGCCGCCGACCGATTCCACGCCCGGAATCCACTGCAGGATGTCATCGGGGGAGGAGGGCTGCATGGTGTCGATCTCGTCGCGGCCGACCACGCTAACCATGCCGGGGTATTCGAAGGCGGCAATCGGGCTGCGGGTGGCGGTGATCGAGATTTCCGGCAGCACGATGGCGATGGGGTCTTCTTCGGCCTCCTGGGCCGACGCGCCCCATGCGCCAAGGCACATGGCGGCTAGGGAGACGGAAAGCGGACGGGTCAGGCGTGGCATGGCGCGCTCCAGCGTTGGTTCCACATGGCGTTATGGGACCTGGCTGGCGGCGCTGCGGCTGGCTGGGTCGATAGCCCGGCGGCAGGCCGGGATAGAAGGGACGGGATCGGCGGCCGGTTCAGGCCGGCGCGGTCATTTGGTCAGGATCAGCTTGCCCGTGCTCGTGTGACGCAGGCGGTACATGCTGTCGCGGTGTCGGATCATGAGCTCATTCTTCCCATCAAACAGGTCGGCACTGTCCACAACACGCAGGAAGGGCGATTCCACGTCTTGCGAACGCTCGGGGTCGATTGCCGATTTGGGCGTATGGTCCTGTTGGCACACCGATGGGCTCCCTGTGCACCATGATCCGACGGCCCGAGTCCTAGCGGAGCCGCTCATTGATTGCAATTGCAAATTAGTCGCAATTGCAATATCCCTTCACGCCATGATGAGCCACACGCATGGGCGCGCCCGCGCCATCCTCCTTTCCGCTCTGGCGCTCTGCCTTGTCGGAACGCCTGCCCCCCTGCAGGCTTTGGCCGAAGAGGGCGCCGGAATCGCCCTGGAGCTCAACCGAACCGAGGACGTTGTGGGTGGCTGCCGCATCTATCTGGTCACCGCCAACGGCCTCGAGACGGCGCTCGATCCCTTCACCCTGGATTTCGTCGCTTTCGACGCAGAGGGCGTGATCGCCACGCGACTTGCGGTCGATCTGGCCCCGGTGCCGCCGGGCAAGACCCTGGTGCGCCTCTTCGACGTGGCCGGCCCCGCCTGCGCCGATCTCTCGGCCCTGCTGATGAACGACATTGTTGCCTGTTCGGCCGGCGGCATGGAGGGCAGGGCCTGTCTCGACTCCATTTCCGTGGCCTCCCGCGCAGCGATCGACCTGCGTCTCTAGGTGCAAGGCGGTCGGGCGGGCCTTCACGGCGGGCGCTTTTGCGCTAGATTGCCCGTCCCGGATGTGCCCGCCCGGCGGGCCCCACTTCTGCGACACGAGGTCTTTTCATGGAATTCGCCTTCGCCACGTCGATCCCCGATGACGCCGACGCCATTCTCGTTGCCATCGAGGATGGCCGCGTCCTGCGCCCCTCCGCCAGGCCCATCGACGAGCAGGCCGGCGGCGCTGTTACGCGGGCCATCGCCACGGGCCGCTTCAGCGGCAAGAAGGACCAGATCCTCGACATCGTCGCGCCCGCCGGCGTGAAGGCTGACCGCATCATCGCCCTGGGCGTGGGCAGCCAGGAGGGCCTCTCGACGCTGGACCGCCAGAAGCTGGGCGGCGCCACCGCGGCCCATTGCAACAAGGTCGGCGTGCGCCACATCGCCATCCCCACCACCGATGCCGAGGCGGTTGCCGATTTCCTCCACGGCATGGCCCTGCGCAGCTACCGCTTCGACAGGTACCGCACGACCCAGAAGGAGACTGATCTCCCGACCCTGACCAAGGTCACCCTGGTCGCCGACGACACCAAGGCGGGCGAGAAGAAGTTCGCCAGCCTGCAGGCCGTTGCGCAGGGCGTCACGCTCACCCGCGATCTCGTCAGCGAGCCCGCCAACACCCTCTACCCCGAGGAATTCGCCCGCCGTGCGGGTGAACTCTCCAAGCTCGGCGTCGATGTCGAGGTGCTGGGCGAGGAGAAGATGAAGGCGCTCGGCATGGGCGCCCTGCTGGGCGTCGGCCAGGGCAGCGCCAGGGAAAGCCAGCTCGTCGTCATGCGCTGGGAAGGCGGTTCCGACAGCGACCCCTGGCTTGCCGTCGTCGGCAAGGGCGTCACCTTCGACACCGGCGGCATTTCCCTGAAGCCCGGTGCGGGCATGGAGGACATGAAGTTCGACATGGCCGGTGCCGGCTGCGTCACCGGCCTGATGCACGCGCTGGCCAGCCGCAAGGCCAAGGCCAACGTCGTCGGCGTCATCGGCTGCGTCGAGAACATGCCGTCCTCGAACGCCCAGCGTCCGGGCGATGTGGTCAAGACCATGTCGGGCCAGACCATCGAGGTCATCAACACCGACGCCGAGGGCCGCCTCGTGCTCGCCGACGCGCTCTACTACACGGTGACCACCTTCAAGCCCAAGCAGGTGATCGATCTGGCCACGCTGACAGGCGCCATCATCGTCGCGCTCGGCAGCTATCAGGCCGGTCTCTTCTCCAACGACGACGATCTCTCTGCCGCGCTGACCAAGGCCGGCGCCGAAACCGGCGAGGAGCTCTGGCGCATGCCGCTGGGCGAGCGCTACGACAAGGACATCAACTCCGACATCGCCGACATGAAGAACGTCGGCAAGGCGCGCGAGGCCGGCTCCACCGCCGGCGCCGTCCTGCTCCAGCGCTTCGTCGAGAAGACCCCCTGGGCCCACCTCGACATTGCCGGCACCGCCTGGGCCCGCAGCGACGATGCCCTGGCTCCCAAGGGCGCCACCGGCTACGGCGTCCGCCTGCTCAACCGCTTCATCGAGCAGAACTACGAGAAGGCCTGAGGCAACACACGACTGGTAACCGCAAGCAGGGGAGCGATGACGCGATGGCGATAGGATCCGCACCGCTCCCCGGCCTGTCTTTTGCGGCCGGGCGCGCAGCGTCATGACCGAAATCGGCTTCTACCACCTGCAGAAGACCCCGCTCGAACGCGCCCTGCCGAAGCTGCTGGAGCGTGCGGTGGAGCGCGGCATGCGCGCGCTGGTGGTCGCCGGATCCACCGAGCGGGTCGACCACCTCAACGCCGCCCTCTGGACCTACGATCCGGCGAGTTTCCTGCCCCACGGCGCGGCGGGCGAGGGTGATGCCATGAACCATCCCATCTGGCTCGCCGACCACGACGGCGATGCCAACGGCGCCGATCTCCTGGTCCTGGTCGACGGCGCCGACAGCACCCGCCAGGGCGACTTCGCCCGTGTCATCGACATGTTCGACGGCGCCGACCCGGAAGCCGTCTCCGCCGCCCGCCGCCGCTGGAAGGCCATGAAGGAAGCCGGCCACAAGCTGACCTACTGGCAGCAGACCGAACGCGGCGGCTGGGAGATGAAGGCGGAGGGGTAAGGGCCGCGTATCAGCGATCCGTTCGCCCGGTTCCTATCCCCGCGCCGCCTTCGCCCGTGCCAGGCTCTTGGGCGGCCACATCTCGCGGGCGCTGTAGTATTCCGGCACGGCGGGCTTGTCGGCGGGCAGGGTGACCCAGGGCTGCTTGGTGGAGGTGAAGATGTGGATGTCGGGGGCGAGCAGGGTGGGCCCGTCCAGGGTGCCGACGCGCACGAAGGCGATCTTCTCGCCCGCCCCGGCGTAGTGGCTCCACAGCGCGACATGGCAGGCCGGGCAGCGCATGATCGTCTGGCCCTTGCCGCTGGCCGATGGGGTGAGGACGGCCACCGGCTCGCCCTGCAGCAGGGTCACCCGATCGGTCTCGATCATGGCGTTGGTGGCAAAGGCGCTGCCGGTCTCGCGCTGGCACCAGGTGCAGTGGCAGCCGTGGACGAAGATCGGCGCGCTCTCCATGCGATACCGCACCGCGCCGCAGGTGCAGCCGCCCTCGGCGGGAAATCCCTCAGCCATCCGATGCCTCCTGACCGTGACCGTCCCCGATCCTAGGTCCGCAGGGCCTGAGCAGGCAATCTCGCAGGGA
>CALLQH010000068.1 GCA_938014945.1 uncultured bacterium
CCGAAGGCCGGAGATCACATGCCGCGTCCATCCGGGGTCGGGGGACGGTGGGGGGACGCGACCGGCAGCAGTCTCGGGGGAGTGGGACATCCGCTGCCTGACCGGATCATCCGGCGCCTCATGACAGGGATATGTGGAGGCGAAGGGGTCCCGGCAAGGACGCAGCCATGCCAATCGCGCGCATGTGATCCGCGTCGCGCGCGTGCTTGCCCCGGCCAGGCGTAGGGGCTAGGCAGGTCCGATGAACACCCGCAAGACCAGCCCTGCCCGCCCGCTTTACCAGGCCGTGAAGGATCACGTTCTGGCCAGCATCCAGGACGGCACGCTGGCGCCGGGCGAGCGGGTGCCTTCCGAGCAGGAACTCGTCAACACCCTGGGTGTGGCGCGCATGACCGCCAACCGGGCCTTGCGCGAACTTGCTGCCGAGGGCTACCTCACCCGCACCCAGGGCCTGGGGAGTTTCGTCGCGGAACCCAAGCCACAGAGTGAACTTCTGGAATTGCGCGACATTGCGGAAGAAATCCGCGCCCGCGGCCACCGGCACACCTGCGAGGTTCTGACCCACGAGCAGGTTGCCGCCGATGCGCGCATCGCCGCCCTGCTGGAGATCCCGACCGGAAGCCCGGTGTTCCACTCGCTCTGTGTTCACCGCGACAACGGCGTGCCGGTGCAGCTTGAGGACCGTCACGTCAATCCGGCGACGGCGCCGGGCTACCTGGAAGCCGACCTGACGGCAATGACGGCAACCGAGGTGCTGGTCGCCGCGGTCCATGCCGACGAGATCGAGCACACCGTCGAAGCGGTGCTGCCCGATGCCGCCACGCGCTGCCTGCTGGACCTGCGCAAGGGCGAACCCTGTCTTACCCTGCGGCGGCGCACCTGGTCGGGCGAACGGGTCGTGACCGTGGCCCTGCTGACCTATCCGGGTTCGCGCTACCGGCTGACCGGGCGCATCGGCAACCGCTGAGACCGGCAGGCTTCAGCCGGCAAGCACGCCGGCGAGATAGCGGTAGAAGTCCCAGACCGTGCCCTCCAGGTCGCGCGGCGCAAGCGCCGAACGCGGCGCATGGCGGCTGGCCAGCCCGCGCTGCACGCGCTCCAGACGGACCTTGTCCTCGCCGTTGTAGCCGCGCGCCAGATCGACGGCGCGGGCGATGGCGGCGGCGTCGGCGTTGGCGTCGTAAAGCGCGATGCCCCAGCGGATCGCCACGCCCGCAGGCCCGTCCGGGCGCAGGGCCATCCAGGTCATGGTGTTGGGTGCCAGGGCGACGACATGGGCGGGCGCGACACAGAACATCAGGGTCTCGCGGCGCTGCTCCGCTGTCAGGTTCGGCGCCCAGGGGCCGCGGTCGGGGAAGTCGGGCGCATAGCGCGAGTGATAACCGAAATACCCCGCACCGGCCGGGAAGTGCTCGCAGCCCGAGGTGGGGGTGATGGGGTGCAGGGTCGTCGCATGGGTCGGCGTCAGGTGGTAACCCTCCATGAAGTTCTCCACCATGCTCTTCCAGTTGATCGCCCAGCGCGCCTCCTCGATGTGGACCGTCGTCATGGCGTCCATCGCGAAGTTTTCGGCCAGGGCGTCAAGGCCGATAAGCCCCGGCGCCAGCGGCTCGGCATCGTCATTCAGATTCGCGTATAGGAAACCGTTCCAGACCTCGCTGCGGATTTCCGGCAGGCGGCAGGCAGCGGGATCGAAGAGCTCGGCGCCCTGCATCAGCGGCGCGCGCTTCAGTGCGCCATCGGTGCCGTAGCTCCAGGCGTGATAGGGACAGACGATGGTGCGCGCCTGCCCCTTGCCCTCCAGCAGCACGGTGCCGCGATGGCGGCAGACGTTGGAAAGCACGCGGAGCACCCCATCGCCGCCCCGGATCGCGACGATGGGCTCACCCACGAGATCGAGCGCGAAAAAGTCGCCGGGCTGGCCCAGCTCATCGACGCGGGCGATGCAATGCCACTGGCCGCGGAACAGCCGATCGCATTCAAGGGCGAACAGTTCGGGATCCGTGTAGAACGCCGGCGGCATCGCCATGGCGCGCTCGTGGCCGCTGTCGCGCGTCGCGCGCAGCGCCGCCAGCAGCGTCTCGATGCCGCTTTCCCCGCTCTTGTTCATGGCCCATTCCTCCTCGCCCGTCCCGCTTGTATAGACAACCTCAAGGCGCGCTGCTAGATGCTATGATCGTCGTAGCGCCGCGATGGGAGGCCGCCGTGTATCTGCGCAATCACTGGTATGTCGCCGCCTGGGATCACGAGATCACGCGCGCCCTGACGCCGCGCACCGTGATGGGCGAGAAGATCGTGCTCTACCGGCGCGAGGACGGCAGCGTTGCCGCCCTGGCCGACGCCTGCTGCCACCGCAAGCTGCCGCTTTCCATGGGGCGCCTGATCGGCGACCGGGTCGAATGCGGCTATCACGGCATGACCTACGATCCCGACGGGCGCTGCGTGCGCATTCCCGGCCAGGAGCGCATCCCCGAGAAGGCACGCGTGCGGAGCTATCCCGTCCACGAACGCTGGGGCTGGGTCTTCGTCTGGATGGGCCAGGCGGACAAGGCCGACGCTGCCCTGCTGCCCGATGTTCCCGAGTTCGGCGCGCCGGGCTGGGGCATCAACCGCGGCCCGGTGATGCGCATCGAATCGCACCAGAGCTGGGTGATCGACAACCTGCTCGATCCTTCCCACACCACCTTCGTGCATCCCACGACCCTTGGGGTGCCGGAGGGCGCCGATGTGCCGATCACGGTGCGCGAGGAAGGCGGCAGCATCGCGGCGGTGAAGTGGACCATGGACCTGCCGCCCGCAGGCCTCTTCAAGAAGTTCGGCAACTACGCCGGCAACGTCGACCGCTGGCAGATCTATGCCTTCCACCTGCCCTCGCTGGTGATCGTCGACCTGGGTGCGGCCGACGCCGGAAGCGGCGCACCGGAGGGCCGCGGCAGCAACCGCATCGCCATGCGCTCCTTCAACTTCGTGACGCCCGAGACCGAGACCACCTCGCTCTACCACTGGTTCCAGATCCGCAACTTCGCGCCCGAGGACGAGGCCGTCTCGGCCGGCATCACCGCGACCTTCACGGAAGCCTTCGAGGAAGACCTCGTGATCCTGAAGGCCGTGCATGCGGCCCAGGCAGCGGGCGGAGAACCCAATCTCGACATCGCCAGCGACGCCGCGCCCATGCGTGTGCGACGCCTGCTGAAGAAACTTGCCGAGCAGGAGCGCGCGCCCCAGGGCGCGGCGACCTGACACCCCCTTCCCCACGGAGCACCACCATGAGCAACGAGCGTTTCGGCAATGCCCGCGAGGTTTCCTCGCCCACCGGCACACAGATCACGGCCAAGAGCTGGATGACCGAAGCGCCCATGCGCATGCTGATGAACAACCTGGACCGCAACGTCGCCGAAAAGCCGGAGGAACTGGTGGTCTATGGCGGCATCGGCCGGGCCGCGCGCGACTGGGGCTGCTTCGACCGGATCGTCGCCAGCCTGAAGTCGCTGGAGGAGGACGAGACCCTGCTCGTGCAGTCGGGCAAGCCCGTCGGCATCTTCCGCACCCACAAGGATGCGCCGCGCGTGCTGATCGCCAACTCCAACCTGGTCGGCCACTGGAACAACTGGGCCCACTTCAACGAGCTCGATCGCAAGGGCTTGATGATGTACGGCCAGATGACCGCGGGTTCGTGGATCTACATCGGCAGCCAGGGCATCGTGCAGGGCACCTACGAGACCTTCGTGGAGGCCGGGCGCCAGCACTACGGCGGCGACCTCACCGGCAAGTGGATCCTGACCGCGGGTCTGGGCGGCATGGGCGGCGCGCAGCCGCTGGCCGCCACCATGGCGGGCGCCTCCATGCTGGCGATCGAGTGCCGCCCCAGCCGCATCGAGCGGCGCCTGGAGACGCGCTATCTCGACGTGAAGGCCAACTCTCTCGACGAGGCGCTGGCCGTCATCGAGGACGCAAAGAAGACCGGCAAGGCGGTGAGCGTCGGCGTGCTGGGCAATGCCGCCGAGATGCTGCCGGAACTGCTCAAGCGCGGCGTGCGCCCGGACATGGTGACCGACCAGACCAGCGCCCATGATCCCATCAACGGCTACCTGCCTGTCGGCTGGACGCTGGAGGAATGGGAGGAGCGCGCCAAGAGCGATCCCGCGGGCACCGAAAAGGCCGCGCGCGCCTCGATGGCCCAGCACGTCAAGGCGATGCTCGAGTTCCACAAGCTCGGCGTGCCGACCTTCGACTACGGCAACAACATCCGCCAGATGGCCAAGGAAGAGGGCGTCGAAAACGCCTTCGACTTCCTGGGTTTCGTGCCGGCCTATATCCGCCCTCTCTTCTGCCGCGGCGTCGGTCCCTTCCGCTGGGCGGCGCTCTCCGGCGACCCGGCCGACATCTACGCCACGGATGCCAAGATGAAGGAGGTCGTGCCCGACAACCCGCACCTGCACCGCTGGCTCGACATGGCGCGCGAGCGCATCAGCTTCCAGGGCCTGCCCGCGCGCATCTGCTGGATCGGCCTCGGCGACCGCGCCCGCGCGGGGCTTGCCTTCAACGCCATGGTCCGCTCCGGCGAGCTCAAGGCGCCCATCGTCATCGGCCGCGACCATCTCGATTCCGGTTCGGTGGCCAGCCCCAACCGCGAGACCGAAGGCATGCGCGACGGTTCGGATGCCGTCGCCGACTGGCCCCTGCTCAACGCCATGCTCAACGTCGCCTCGGGTGCCACCTGGGTGTCGATCCACAACGGCGGTGGCGTGGGCATCGGCTACAGCCAGCATGCCGGGATGGTGATCGTCTGCGACGGCAGCGAGGACGCCGACCGGCGCCTGATGAACGTGCTGACCAACGACCCCGCCACCGGCGTCATGCGCCATGCCGA